>JBAMMG010000082.1:0-19230 GCA_039793905.1 Thermoanaerobaculum sp.
TCGGTGGGCATGGGGAACGCCGCCGGTGTGACGCGCTCGAAGGGAAGCTCGCAACCGACGAGATTCGCCAGGCCCCTGTGCACTTTGACGACGTCGTCCGTGGTGCCGGTGAGCGGCCGGAGCACGAGGACGTCGTCGCTCTCGGCGGGCAGGAGGACCCATTCGCGGTTGCGGCAGCGGACGATCGAGCCGGGATTCATAGGAACTCCTCCGAACTATATCAGCTCATCTGGGCGCAATAAGGGTACGGCATAACGATGGCTCAAGGTCGCCTCTCCTAACATCGCTTACTTTTGCGAGAACCCATAACGTCCGTGATGGTCTTCCTGACCTGCGCCAAACCTAAGATTATTCGTCAGTAGCCCCTGGGTTCACGGAATCCTCCTTTCGGAGCGTTGGCGAAAGCTCCTGGCGAGGGTGTACAGCCCCGAGCGTCGTGGCATCGTGGCAAAAAATAGCACGAAACCTCTGGCGACGACCCGTTTCTCATGTTTACCGCTGTTTTGCGGGAAAGCCAGTACCGGGGAACACAGCCCGCTTTCGGGTCGGCGAACTCAGAGGAACCCGCCAGCCTTTTCCGTGCGGACGGCGGTTTTACCGCACCAGCCAGAGGTCGTGGTGGGCAGCCACCTGGCGGCCGTGGGCGATGGCGCGGGCAATGAGGGCGGGGTCAAAGGTGGTGGAGCTGTTGTCGCTGCCGTACCATTCCCGGGGGGCCAGGACTTTCAGGGGCACAAAGCGCTTGCCGATGGCAGCCAGGGCTTCCTCCAGGCGCTGCCGCCGGGCACCGCGAAGCCCTTCTAGGGCGTGTTCGGCCGCCGCCACGATGCGGTTCCACTCCAGAGCACCGCGGATGTCCCCCAGGTAAATTTCGTCAGTGAGGATTTCCACCACACGCTTCAACACGTCCAAAGCCCCCACTTTGGTGCCGAGCCAGTTGTCGGACCACTGGCGGTAGGTGTGCTCGGGAACGGTGGAGGTCGGCAAGGTCCCGTCGGGGTTGGGCTCCACCCGGGAGGTGAGGAGGACGTAGATTTCCTCGGCATCCGTGGCAAAGGCTGAGCCCAGGGGGGTGATGTCCCGCACCCCGCCGTCCACCAGGACGTCTTTGCCGGTGTCCACGTACGGGAAAACTACGGGGATGGCGGTGGAAGCCACGAGCTTGTCCAGGAACTGGGGGTCTTCCGGGCGCCACTCCTGGTAGCGGCCAGAAACGAGGGAGACAGTCCCCACGGCAAAATCCCGCCCCGAGCGGCGCAGGGCCTCGAGGTCCAGGTGCCTTTCGATGAGCTTTTTCAGGGGCTCCACGGTGTACAGGGAATCGGCACCGGCAGCCAGGGCGGCAAACCCCCCAGCCCTGTGGCCGTACACGGAGTGGTTCCCCTCGATCTCCTGCCGCCACAGGGCCGAAAGCTCCCGTACTTTGGCTTGGAGGTTGGCGAGGGAGTCATCGGCGGTGGGGGCCTGGGCCAGGAACGCGGCGTTCAAGGCCCCCACGGATACCCCGCGCAAGATCTGGAAGTCCAGACCACGGTGGAGGACAAGCTCCTCGAGCATGCCCACCTGGAAAGCTCCCCGTGCCCCACCGCCACCGAGCACCAAAGCCCGCTTCATGGCTCACCTCCCCCTTGGCCGCTGGCTATGGTACCGCCCTCCGAAAGCGGCACGAAAGGCCCTGCTCGCCTAGCCCGAGGAGGGTTCCCGGTGAGGCTGGACCTTGGACCAGAAGGCTCTTGGGAACCTTGGCCGGCAAGGCACGCCTTGTGGCCCGGGTCGCCGTCACCCGTTGGCGGTGAGGGGAAGGCCGAGCTTGGCGAGGCGCGGGGCGAGAACCGCCTTTTGGGCGGCAAAGGCAGCAGCGAGGCCCTTTTCCGCCAGATCCAAAAGGTCGGAAAGCTTGCCCCGGGAGAAGGGCTCGCGCTCGGCGGTCCCTTGGATTTCCACGATGCCGCCGCGGGCGGTCCCCACCAGGTTCAGATCCACCTCGGCCCGGGAGTCCTCCTCGTAGGTGAGGTCGAGGAGGGGTTGGCCGCCCACGAGGCCGCAGGAAACCGCCGCGATCTGGTCCTTCACCGGCCATCCGGGGAGCGCCTTGTGCTCCCAAAGGCGGGCGAGGGCCAGGACCACCGCCACGAAGGCACCGGTTATGGCGGTGGTGCGGGTGGAGCCGTCCGCCTGCAGGACGTCGCAGTCCACCACAAGGGTGCGCTCCCCCAAAAGGCCCAAATCCAGGGCTGCCCGCAGGGAACGGCCAATGAGGCGCTGGATTTCCGCCGAGCGGCCGGAAAGGGAGCCCTTGACCACATCCCGGGGGGTGCGCTCTTCGGTGGCCCGGGGGAGCATGGCGTACTCGGAGGTGAGCCACCCCTCGCCGGTGTCCCGCAGAAAGGCCGGCACCCGCCCTTCCACCGTGACGTTGCACAACACCACCGTGTCCCCGGCCCGCACGAGCACGGAGCCTTCGGGGTATTTGACGAAGTCCAGGGTCAAGGACAGGGCTCGGGGCTGGTCAAAGGCCCGGCCGTCAGCCCGCACCATGCGCGCTCCCCACATGGGGCCTCCCTTCTCCGGCAGCGGGAATGTCCACGAGATCGAAGGCTCCCGCCACCTGGGGGATGATAGCCGCCGCCAGGCGCGTGACCCGTGGGGCCGCGTCGGTGACCAGGATTTCCACCCCGCCGCCGGTGCCCGGAGCTACGAGGTCTTCCCGGGCCAAAAGCGCGGCCGCTTCTTCGGCCACCGCCGTTCCGGAGTTGATGAGCGCCACTTCCGGCCCCAAAGCCCGGGCAATGGGGGTGGAAAGGAGCGGGTAGTGGGTGCAGCCCAGGATCACCGTGTCCACCCCTTGTTGGCGCAAGCTCGCCAGGTAAACCTCGGCCACCTGGTGGGTGACCGGGTGGTCGAACCACCCCTCCTCGGCCAGAGGCACGAACAGGGGGCAGGCCTGCCCCACCACCCGCAGGTCCGGGCGCAGGCGGGCCAAAAGCTCTTGGTAAGCTCCCGAGCTCACGGTAGATTCGGTGCCAATGACCCCGGCGACCTTCCGGGCGCGGGTCGCTGCTGCCCGCACCGCTGGCTGCACCACCCCCAGGACCGGCACCGGCAAGCTTTCAGCAAGGGCTGGCAAGGCCGCCGCCGAGGCGGTGTTGCAGGCCACGACGAGAAGCTTGATGTTCCGGGCCACCAAAAACGCTCCCGCCCCCAGGGCGTAGCGGATGACCGTTTCCCGGGACTTGGTGCCGTAGGGGAGGCGGGCGGTGTCCCCCAGGTACACGAAGCGCTCGCCGGGGAGACGGCGCAGGAGCTCGGCCAGGACCGTGAGGCCGCCGATCCCCGAGTCGAAGACACCAATGGGGAGGGTGCGCTTCACGGGGCCACCAGATCCCAGCGCGCTGGCAAGGGGCGGGAAAAGTCCACATGGCCCAAGGTTGCCACCTCTTGGCCACCAAAGAGGAGCTGCACCCTCCGGACGCTCTTGATGTTGAGGGCCAGGGTGGTGGCCACGGCGGCGTGGAGGGCGAGCTCGGCTTCGCTGCCGGTGGCCACCGGCGGCGGGGGGGTGAGGCTCACGAAAACCGTCCCCTTGCCGTCGTAAAAGATGCTTTCCAGCTCGGCGGGCCACCAAGCCACGGGGGCAAGGTTGGTGCGGGGTCCCGCCAAAAGCTCCTGGAGGATGATTCGCGCTTGGCCCTCGACGGCTGGGGGGAGTTCCGGAACCTCTCGGGTTTCCCGGTGCAGGAGCAGGTCCTCCCCCGGAAATGCCAGGACCACGAAGGTGGTTTGCCCCGGGGCGGGGTTGGGCGCCACCGCTGGAGGCGGCGAGGGGCGTCGGCACCCGCCGACCAAGGTCGCAAGGACCAAGGCGAAAGCTCCCAAGCGGTTCATGGAGTGGGGGTGGGGGCCGGACGGCTCCGCAAGAACGCCAGGATTCCTTCGGCCACGGTGGCGGCCAGCCGCTCCTGCTCAGCGGGGGAGGCCAGGCGCACTTCCTCCTCAGGGTTGGACAAAAATCCCACCTCCACCAGCACCGCCGGCATGGTGGTTCCGGTGAGCACGGCGAAAGGTGCCTGCTTGACCCCGCGGTCGCGAATGCCCGAAAGCTGGTTCAAGCGGGTTTGGAGCTCCAACGCCAAGCGCGAGGAGGCCTCCAGGTTGGCCACGTGGGCAAGCTCCCAAAGGATGAGCTGGACGTCCCCGGCAGCAGCGTTTTCCGTCGCTGCCGCGTGCGCCGCTTCGGCGTCGGTAGCCTCCGCGCTCATGAAGTAGGTTTCGGCCCCGCGGGCGCCGCGGGCGGTGGAGGCGTTGGCGTGGATGGACACGAAGCAGTCCGCCTGCAGGCGGTTGGCCAGGGCGACGCGGTCCGTAAGGGACACGCCCTCGTCCCCTTCCCGGGTCAGTCGCACCGCCACCCCGGCTCTCTGAAGGTACGCCGCCACGAGCCGGCTGACGCTCAAGGTGAGGTCTTTCTCCAAAAGGCCGCGGGGACTTTTGGCCCCCTGGTCTTCACCGCCGTGGCCCGGGTCCAGAACCACCAGAGGTTGAGTTCGGGCTTCCCGTTTTGGCGCCGCCGCCCCCTGGCGCACCAGGCGCACCCAGAGACGGTAGGGGTTTTCCAGGGTTTCGCTCCCCACCACCTGCCAGCCGGCAGCCAGCACAAAGCGCAGCTCCTTTTCCTGAGCCTGGACGCCGGTAACCACGCCGGCGCCGGCGGGGGACGCCGCCAGCTGCACCGCCTGGGTAAAGACCACCCGCACCCCCTCGGCCTCCACCACCACTCGGGGTTTTTCCGGCAGCCCAGAAAGGACGATGGCGGCAGTGTCACCGGCCCCTTGAACTGCGGCGTCTACCACCGGCACCTGACCCGCCGCCAAAAGGGCCAACCCTCCAGCCCCACCCACCAGAAGGAACCCCAAGGGGCGGAGGATGGCCCCGGCGGTTTCCACCGTGCCGACCACGTGCCCTTCGAGCTGGCGCACGGGTCCGGGAAGGCTGGCGAGCTCCCCGTCCACGACCGCCAAGGAGCCACCGGGGGTGAAGTGCACCTCGTGGTTTCCCGCCGTGGCCACGTAGCTGCCGGAAGCGGCGGAAAAGCCCACCTTGACCCCGGCCACCTGGAGAAGGGCCAAAAGGTCCACGAGGTCGCCGCGGCTGAAGATTTCCACCTTGGAGCCCCCGAGGGTGGTGACCTGAACGGCCAGGGCCGCGGCTCCGCTGGCAACCCATAGGCTCGTCACGAGGAGAAACAGGCGCTTCATCGGCCGCAGGGAGCTTACCCGCTTGCAGGGTCGCTGGCAAGGGTTTGGAGGAAGCGGGCCCGAAGGCCGGCCTCCACCTCGGCCGGGGTCAGGGAAAACCCCGCGGCTTCCAGGGTGGTCACGAACTCCCGGTGCGGACGCCCTTTCCGGTAGTCGGGAGCGCGGGACGGCAGGGGCAGGTAGCGCTCCAGGAGAGCCACGTTTACCGAAACCAGGACCGAAGCCTGGAAGAGGACCGCGTGGGCAAGGAGGCGCAGGGAAGACCCCACCACCTTGCGGTCCCCCAAGCAGAGGTCGGAAACCCCTTGAAGACGCAACGGCGGCACGCCAAGGTCCTCAAGCCCTTGGACCACAAGGCCGCAAAAGCGCGCGAAAAGCGCCGGCACGTGGCGCGGGCCTTGGAGGGGGGCCAGGGCGGAAAGCGTCACCACCCCCGGGGCCAGGACCACCGCCCCACCTCCCGAAGGGCGCCGCACCACCGGCACCCCGTCCCGGGCACAACGGTCCAGGAACACCTCCCGCCCCGGGTCCCGGGAGCGGGGCAAGACCACCGCCACGGAGGATACCGGCAACACCCGAAGCTGCGGCGGTGGCAGGGAAAGCAAATCCCAGGCCACATGCCGGGCCACATCCGGCCCCGGGGTTCCCGAAACCACCCAACCTTCCTCCACGGGGCTAGTGTAAAAGCTTGACGCGTATAATGCCGCCATGGAATGGCGGATTTTGGGCAGCTTCGGGGGCTCCAGCCCATCCTGCCGGATGACGTCGTTTTTGGTTGACGGCCAGCTGGCCCTCGATGCCGGGTCCCTGACCCAAGCATTAAGCATCGAGGAGCAACAGGGCGTTGCCCGCATCGCCCTCTCCCACTCCCACCTCGATCACGTAGCTTCCATCCCGTTTTTGGTGGAAAACGTTTTTGCCGACGGGAGCAAAACCCTCGAGATCCTCCTCACCCCCGAGGTCCACCGCACGGTGAAGCGTCACCTCTTCAACAACGACCTGTGGCCGGACTTCACCCGCATCCCCTCCCAGCTGTCTCCGGCGGTCAAGCTGGTGGAGGTGGCCCCGAGGGTGCCGTACGTCGTCAACCACCTCACCCTCACCCCCATCCCGGTGAACCACAGGGTTCCCACATGTGGGTTTCTAGTGGAGGAGGCGGGAGGTGGGACGGTGCTGTTTACCTCCGACACGGGACCCACCGAAGAAGTTTGGGAGGTGGCCAACCGCTGTTCCAACCTCGCGGCGGTAATCGTGGAGGTTTCCTTCCCTAGCCGCCTCCAGCGGGTGGCGGACCTCTCCCTGCACCTGACGCCGAAAACCCTGGCCTGCGAGCTGACCAAACTCAAAAAGGACGTGCCCGTTTACCTCTTCCACCTCAAGCCGCGCCACTTGCTGGAGCTGCGGGAGGAGCTGGCGGCCACGCCTATGCCATACCCGGTGCGAGAGCTGGAGCAAGGGACCGCGTACCGGTTCTAGCGGGACATTTCGGATACCAGGGCGCCCAAGCGGTCCTGGGTGTCGGGGTCGAACCAGCAGTCGAGGAAGCCGGGAAGGCCCTGGGCGTCGCGCTCGGCCATGGCTCGGGCGAGCTCGGCTCGCAGGTAGCTTTTGGCCAAGCGGAAAGCAGGCGCCGGGCGGGAGGCCAGGTGGCGGGCCAAGCGCAAGGCCTCCGAAAGAATTTCCCCCGGCTCGGAAAGCCTTTCCACCAGTCCGAGCTCCAAAGCCCGTTCGCCCCCGTACCCATCCCCTTCCAGGACCAGCTGCTCCACGCTGCGGGTAGGGTAAAGGGCCAAAAGCATGGCGACAGCTCCGGCCGGTACCGGGATCCCGAGGTTGATTTCCGAAAGCCCTATGCGCGCCCCGGAACGGGCCATGACCCGCCGGTCGCAGGCGAGAGCCAAAAGGCAACCGCCGGCAATGGCGTGGCCGGCGAGGGCAGCCACGGTGGGACCGGGGTAGCTGGCCAGCTCGCGGAGCAGCGCCAAAAACCCCTCCATGACCTCCTGCACCTGCTCCCGACCCGCCCCGTCCAGCTTCTTGAGGTCCAAACCCGGGCAAAACACCCTGGGGTGCTGGGAAGCCAAGACGAGGGCCGGTGCCCCGGCGGCGGCCAGCTCGGCGAGGCTTCCGCGAAGGGCGGCGATCATGGGACCGTCCAAAGCGTTGGCCCCGGAAGCCATGGTCAGGACGCGGACACCACCGTGGTCCTCAACGCGAACGGGCGCGCTCACGGAAACCTCCCACTAACTTGGCAAAAAGCTCGATGACGGGGCTTTGAGGCGAAAGCTCGGGGTGGAACGTGGCGCCGAGAATAGCCCCTTGCCGCACGAGGACCGGATCCTCGCCGCGCCGGGCCAGAACCCTGACCCCCTCCCCCACCCGCACAAGTTTGGGAGCCCGGATGAAGACGCCTTCCACGGGCCCGGGGCCCAGCTCTTCGGGGGATTCCACCGTGAGTGTGGCCACGGTGGAGGCCACCTGCCGTCCGTAGGCGTTGCGGTGCACCGCCACGTCCAAAAGCCCGAGGGAAGGTTGGGGAGGGTTTTGCACCTCCCGTGCCAGGAGGATCACCCCGGCACAGGTGGCGAGAACCGGAACGCCGCGGGCCACGGCCTCTTTGAGGGGCGCCGCCAAGCCCAGCTCCGCCAGGAGCTTGAGCATGGTGGTGGACTCGCCCCCGGGGAACACCAGCCCGTTCACGCCTTCCAGATCTCGAGGTTGGCGCACCTCGCGGGTGGGGATGCCGCGCTGGCTCAGGGCCTGGCGGTGGGCTTCAAAGTCCCCCTGGAGGGCCAGGACCCCGACCACTCACCACCCCCGGCGGGAAAGCATCTCTTCCGGGGTAAGGCGGGACACGTCCAGCCCCCGCATTCCCATGCCCAGGTTGCGGGACGCGGCCAGGAGCGCCTGGGGATCCTGCCACTGGGCCACGGCCTTGACGATGGCTGCGGCCCGGCGTGCGGGGTCCTCGGACTTGAAAATCCCCGACCCCACGAACACCGATTCCGCCCCCAGCATCATGCAAAGCGCCGCATCGGCAGGGGTGGCCACGCCGCCCGCCGCGAAGTTGGGAACCGGCAGCTTGCCGTTGGCGGCCACCCACTGCACCAGCTCCAGGGGTGCCTGAAGCTCCTTGGAGGCGGCCACCAGCTCCTCGGGGGCCAGGGTGGTGAGGCGCCGGATCTCCCTCTGCACGGCCCGCAGGTGGCGCACGGCCTCCACGATATTGCCGGAGCCCGCCTCGCCCTTGGTGCGGATCATGGCCGCGCCTTCGGCAATGCGGCGCAAAGCCTCCCCCAAGTTGCGACACCCGCACACAAAGGGGACCTTGAAGTGGTGCTTCCAAATGTGGTTTTCCTCGTCGGCGGGGGTGAGGACCTCGGATTCGTCAATGAAGTCAACTTCCAGCGCCTCCAAGATGCGGGCTTCCGCCGTATGGCCGATGCGGCACTTGGCCATCACCGGAATGGACACGGCCGCCATGATTTCCTCGATCTTTTCGATGGAAGCCATGCGCGCCACGCCGCCTTCGGCGCGGATATCGGCGGGCACGCGCTCCAAAGCCATGACCGCCACCGCCCCGGCGTCTTCGGCAATGCGGGCCTGGGCCGCGTCGGTGACGTCCATGATGACGCCACCTTTGAGCATTTCCGCCAAACCCACCTTCACCCGGAACTCCGGCGAGGTGAAGTTCATAGGTCACCTCCCGCGGCTTTGCCGCTTACAAGGCTAACTTTACGTGCGGTACGAACCCCTGTCAAAACGCTCATTGCAGTTTTTGCGCCCCGTGGTAATCGGCCAAAAAGCGAGCGAGCCCCGCATCGGTAAGGGGGTGCTGGAAGAGCTGCTGGAGGACCGCAAAGGGCACCGTGGCCACGTCGGCCCCCACCAAAGCCGCCTCCACCACGTGCCGGACGTGGCGCACGGAAGCCACCAAGACCTGGGTGGGGAACTCGTAGTTTTGGTAAATTTCCAGGATTTCCCGCACCACCTCCATCCCCGAGTGCCCCACGTCGTCCAGCCGCCCCACGAAGGGGCTGACGTAGGTGGCGCCAGCCTTGGCTGCCAGGAGCGCCTGCGCCGGGGAAAAGCACAAGGTGACGTTGGTGGCGATGCCTTCCTCGGCGAAGCGGGCGCAGACCTTGAGGCCGTCGCGGGTGAGGGGCAACTTGACCACGATGTTTTCCGCAATTCCGGCGAGCTCCCGCCCCTCCCGCTCCATGCCCGCGGCGTCGGTGGCGATGACCTCGGCGGAAACGGGGCCGGAGGTGAGGCGGCAAATCTCCTCCAGGATTTCCCGGTACGGGCGCCCCTCCTTGGCCACCAAGCTGGGGTTGGTGGTGACGCCATCCACGATCCCCCAGGAAAGGGCTTCGGCTATGTCCTTCACGTTGGCCGTATCAATGAACAGCTTCATCGTCGCCTCCGTTTTCGTCACGCTCGGCGAGCTTGGCCACCGCCACCACGCGGTCATCGCCGTTGACGGCAATGAGACGTACTCCTTGGGCGGCCCGGCCGGTGCGGCGAATCTCCGCAGCGCGGGTGCGGATGAGCATGCCCTGGGCGGTGACCAAGAGCACGTCGTCCTCGTCGTGGACGTGGCGGATGCCAGCCACCGCCCCCGTGCGTTCGGTGAGCTTCATGAGGATGATCCCGAACCCACCGCGGCTCTGGAGCCGGAACTCCCCCACCGGGGTCCGCTTGCCGTAGCCGCCCTCGGAAACCACCAGGATGTCCCCTGCCTCCCCTTCCGGGAACGTCGCCATCTCCTCGACGAAGTCCCCCTCCTTGAGGGCAATCCCCCGCACCCCCGCCGCCACCCGACCCATGGGACGCACCTCGCTCTCCCGGAAGCGGATGGCCATGCCGTGGTGGGTACCCAAGAACACGTGGCTTTGGCCGTCCGTGAGGCGAACCGAGAGCAAGTCGTCCCCCTCTTCGAGGGTAATGGCAGCAATGCCTCCCGAGCGGATGTTGGCGTAGGCGGCAAGTTCGGTTTTCTTGACCTTGCCGGCGCGGGTGGCAAAGAGCAGGAAGCGATCGTTGCTGAACTCCTTAACCGCTACCAAGGCCGCCACCCGCTCGTCCTGGGGGATGGGCAGAAGGTTGACGATGGCTTTGCCGCGGGAGGCCGGGGAGGCATCGGGGATCTCGTGGACCTTGAGGGCGTGGACCTTGCCCCGGGAGGTAAAGACCAGGAGCACGTCGTGGGTGGAAGCCACGAACAGGTGCTCCACCGGGTCTTCGTCACGGGCCAAGGCGCCGCGCCGGCCGCGCCCGCCCCGGCGCTGGGCCCGGTACGCGGAGACTGGCGAGCGCTTGATGTAGCCGGCTCGGGTCACGGTCACCACCACGTCTTCCTCGACGATGAGGTCCTCGATGGAAAGCTCGCTGGTGTCGGGAAGGATTTCCGTGCGCCGGGGCTCGGCAAAACGGCGCTTGATGTCCAAAAGCTCCTCGATGACGATTTCCAAAACCAAGCGTTCCGAGGCCAGGATCGCCATCAGCCGCTCGATGAGGGCCAGGACCTCCCGGTACTCGGCCAGGATCTTGTCGCGCTCGAGGGCCGTCAGGCGCTGTAAGCGCAAATCCAAGATGGCTTGCGCCTGGAGCTCGGAAAGGCCAAAGCGCCGGCACAGCTCCACCTTGGCGGTGGGGGGATCGGGGGCCTTGCGGATGGTGGCGATAACCTCGTCCAAATGATCCAAGGCCACCACCAGACCCTCCAAAATGTGGGCACGCTCCTTGGCCTTGGCCAAATCGAAGCGGGTACGTCGCACGACCACTTCCTTGCGGAAGGCCAGGAAGTGCTCCAGGGCTTGCTTGAGGGTGAGCACCCGGGGCTGGCCCTCGACGATGGCCAAGAGGTTGATGCCAAAGGAGCTCTGCATGGGGGTGAGCTTGTAGAGCTGGTTCAGGATCACCTGGGGCACGGCGTCGCGCTTGAGCTCGACGACGACGCGAATGCCGTCGCGGTCCGATTCGTCGCGAAGATCGCTGATGCCCTCGATGTCCTTGCTTTGCACGAGCTCGGCGATGCGCTCCACGAGCTTGGCCTTGTTGACCTGGAACGGCAGCTCGGTAATGACGATGGCGGTCTTACCCCCCTTGGGGTGGTGCTCGATGACGGCCCGAGCTTGCACCTGCACCGATCCCTGGCCCGTGGCGTAGGCCTTTTTGATCCCTTCCGAGCCGCGGATGATGGCAGCCGTGGGGAAATCGGGGCCCGGGAGGTGCTTCATGAGATCCTCCAGGGAAATTTCCGGGTTTTTGGCCAAGGCCACGCACGCCTCAATGACCTCCCCCAAGTTGTGGGGAGGAATGTTGGTGGCCATGCCCACGGCAATCCCCGAGGAGCCGTTGACCAAAAGGTTGGGGAAGCGGGCCGGAAGCACAACCGGCTCCTGGAGGGAGCCGTCGTAGTTGGGCTGCCAGTCCACCGTTTGCTTTTCCAAGTCGTCCCCGAGCATTTCCTCGGCCAGCCGCGACAGGCGCACCTCGGTGTAGCGCATGGCTGCCGGGTTGTCGCCATCCACGGAACCAAAGTTGCCCTGACCGTCCACGAGCACGTGGCGCATGGAAAAAGGCTGCGCCATGCGCACGAGAGCGTCGTAAATGGCGGCGTCGCCGTGGGGGTGGTACTTACCCATGACGTCGCCGACGATGCGCGCCGATTTCTTGTACGGCTTGCCGGCGGTGTTCCCCTGCTCCCACATTCCGTAGAGGATCCGCCGGTGCACGGGCTTGAGCCCGTCCCGGACATCGGGAAGCGCCCGCCCGATGATGACGCTCATGGCGTAGTCCAGGTAGGAGCGCTTGAGTTCCTGCTCAATGGCAACCGGGATCTTTTCTTCCCGGAAAAAGAGGGCGTCACTCATGGTTTCCCTGGTCCTCGCTTACACATCCAAGTTCGCCACCTCGAGGGCGTTGGCGGCAATGAAGTCCCTCCTGGGTTCGACGGCGTCCCCCATGAGGATCGTGAAGAGCTCGTCGGCCTCCGCCGCGTCTTCCACCCGCACCTGGAGAAGGCGGCGGCTTTCGGGGTTCATGGTGGTGGCCCAGAGCTGCTCGGGGTTCATTTCCCCCAAGCCCTTGTAGCGCTGGATCGTGACCCCCTGGCGCGCCCCTTCGTACACCCGCTCCACGAGAGCCGCCACCGAGTCCAGGGTTTGCTTGTGCCCGTCCAGCTCCAGGTGGAACGGAGGGTAAGCAAAGGCGGCGGTTTCGGTAAAGAGCGTCACCAGCTGGCCGTACTCGTAGGTTCGCAGCAGGGGGTAGCCCACCTCCACCGGGCGGGAAAGGCCGTTCTTCTTCACGGTGACCCGGAGCACCGGAACCTGGTGCTCCTCGTCCTCCCCCACCTCCACATGTTCGAACCCCAGGGCCGCAAGCTCCTCCAAAAGCTTGGCCACCAGACCTGGGGCTTGCAGGTCCTGGCGATGGCGAATCCCCTGGCGGAGGAACGCCATGACCAGGTCCCGGGGGAAACCGCGGGTTTCCAGGCGCTCGAGGTTGGCGAGAAAAGCCTCCAGCTTGCGGATGGCGTCCTTGAGGGCCTTGCCCTCCAAGACCTGGCCCGTGCTGGCCAAGGTGAGGCGCGCCGAGGCGGAAAGCCGGTCCAAGAGAAACGCGGAAAGCTCGGCGTCGTCCTTGAGGTAGCGCTCCTCCTTTTTGGCCGTGACCTTGTACAGAGGAGGTTGGGCTATGTACAGGAAGCCGCGCTCGATGAGGGGCCGGAAATGGCGGAAGAAAAAGGTCAAAAGCAACGTGCGGATGTGGGCCCCGTCCACGTCGGCGTCGGTCATGATGATGATCTTGTGGTAGCGGAGCTTGGCGAGGTCGAAGTCCTCCTCGCCGATGCCGGTGCCCAAGCACTGAATGATGGTGCGGATCTCCTCGTTGGCCAGCATCTTGTCGAAGCGGGCCTTTTCCACGTTGAGGATCTTGCCCCGAAGGGGAAGGATGGCTTGAAAGCGCCGGTCCCGGCCTTGCTTGGCGGAGCCCCCCGCCGAGTCGCCTTCCACCAGGAAAAGCTCGGCCCGGGCCGGGTCCCGCTCCTGGCAATCGGCCAGCTTGCCGGGGAGAGAGGTGGCCTCCAAAGCGCTCTTGCGGCGGGTGAGCTCCCGGGCCTTGCGCGCCGCCTCCCGGGCACGAGCGGCGTCCACACATTTGGCCACGATGCGGCGGGCCACCGCGGGGTTTTCCTCGAAGTACTCGGCCAGCCGGGCGCTCACCACCGACTCCACCCACCCCTTGACGTGGGAGGAGACCAGCTTGTCCTTGGTTTGGGAGGAAAACTTGGGGTCCTTGATTTTGACCGAAATGACCGCGGTTAGACCCTCGCGAACGTCTTCGCCGGCCAAACCCTCAGGCAGGCCTTTGAGGAGGTTGTTGGCTTGGGCGTAGGCGTTGATGGTGCGGGTGAGGGCGGCGCGGAAACCCGAGAGGTGGGCACCGCCGTCGCTGTTGTACACGGTGTTGGTGAAGGCGAGGACGTTTTCGTTGTAGCCGTCGTGCCACTGGAGGGCAATGGCGACCTCCTCCCCCTCGGCGTTGGTGTCAGCAAGGACGATGGGCTTGGGGTGAAGGACGTTTTTAGCGCGGTTCAAAAACTCCACGAAGGCGGCCAATCCCCCTTTGAACTGGAAGGTGTGCTCGACGCCGGTGCGCTCGTCAACAAAAACGATGGTCAAGCCGGGGTTGAGGAAGGCCAGCTCCCGCAGGCGCTGGACCATGATGTCGGCGTGAAACTCGGTGACCGAAAAGATTTCCGGGTCGGGCTTGAAGGAAACGACCGTGCCCGTTCGGCTCGACTTGCCGACCTTTTGGAGGGGCGTCACGGGAACGCCACGGCGATACTCCTGCTCCCAAACCGCCCCATCCCGGCGGATTTCCAGCCGCAACCATTGGGAAAGGAAGTTCACGACGGAAACGCCCACGCCGTGGAGACCACCCGAAACCTTGTAGGACTTGTTGTCGAACTTTCCGCCGGAATGGAGCTCGCACATGATGACCTCGGCCGCTGGGCGCCCCGTTTCTTTGTGAATGTCCACGGGGATGCCCCGGCCGTTGTCCTCGACGGTCACCGAGTTATCGGCGTGGAGGCGCACCACGATGCGCGTGGCAAAGCCAGCCTGGGCCTCGTCCACGGCGTTGTCCACCACCTCCCAAACCATGTGGTGGAGGCCCGAAAGGTCGTCCGTGTCGCCGATGTACATCCCCGGCCGCTTGCGCACGGCTTCGGGCCCACGCAAGACCTTGATGCTTTCGGCGGTGTAGGTGGTATCGCTCACAAACCGCTCCTTTCGCCGGGGCTTGCCCCGAGGACCCCATCGCTGATGGGCACCACCGCAGCATGAGGGCAGGAAGGGAGCACCACCTCGGGGTGGGCCGTAGAGACCACCACCTGGGGGGAAAGTTCGGGGAGGCGGGCGAGGAGGCGGCTCAGCACCACCTTGTCCAGCTCGGCGTCCACATCGTCGAAAAGCACCAGAGGTGCCACCTTCCTTTTCTCGGCGGTAACCGCAACCGCTGCCAGCCGCAGGGCCGTGGCCAGGAGCTTGACTTGCCCCGCCGATAAAACCTCCTGGGCTCGGCGTCCGGAGACCGTGATGCTGACGTCGTGGCGGTGCGGGCCCACCAGCGTATAGCCCCGGGCCAGCTCCAAAGCCCGGAAGCGGCGCAGCTGGCTGAGCAGGAACTGTTCGTCGCTCCCGGCCGAAGCTGCCTGGCCTTCACCGTCATGGTAGCGCAAAACAGGGCGAAAGGAAAGGGGTGCGAGGCGGGAGAGTTCCCGCTCCAAGGCCTCCGAAAGGAGGCGGAGGGCGGCGCGGCGCCCGGCCACCACGCGGGCACCCAGGTGGGCGACCTCCCGGTCGTAAGCTTCGAGGGTGGCAAGGTCTTTCTTGGCGAGAGCGGCGTTGCGCTGGCGGAGAGCGCGGCGGTAGCGGAGGAGGAGGTCGAGGAACTGGGGTTGGAGCTGAAACGCCAAGCGGTCCAACAGGCGCCGGCGGTGTTCGGGGGAACCCACCACGAGCTCGCGGTCCGAACCGGAGAGGGTAGCTACGGGGAAAAGGGTGAGGTACTCGGCTGGGCGCACCGCGCGGCCACCACGGTAGAGGGTGCGGTGGAGGGTGCGTCCCAAACGGGCGTGCTGCTCGAGAAGGAGGATGGTGTCCCCATGGCGGAGCTCGCCGCGGAGGTAGAAACCGTCGCGGCCGTGCTGAACCCAGCTGGCGGAGGGTGCCGCGCGGAAGGATACCAGGTTGCCAAGAACCGCGAGGGCTTCCAGGAGGTTCGACTTTCCGGCGCCGTTGGGACCCGCCAGGACCACGAGTCCTTGCGGGGGGTACCAGGTGAGCTCCGCGAAGCAGCGGAACTGGCGGCAAGCAAACCGCTCCAGGATCAAGCGCCGCCGAACTTAATGGGCATGAGAACGTAGAGGCACTCGGCCGGGCTTTGCTCCTCGGGAACAGGGGTAAGGACGAGGGGAGCGTCGCTGCGAGCCATGTGGACCTCGACCTGCTGCTCCGGGCAGGAACCCAAAAAGTCTAGGAGGTACGACGCGTTGACGAAGACCTTGAGCTCCTCGCCGTCGTAGGCACAGGGGATTTGTTCGGCTGCTTGCCCTACCTCGAAGCCGGCCGAGGAGAGGGTCAGGGAATCACGGGAAAACTCGAGGAACACACCGCGGTTGCGGTCAGCGCTCAATAGCGCCACGCGCCTTAGGGCAGCCGTGAAGTCCCCGCGGGCAATGCGGGCGCGCAGGGGGTGGGTGCGGATGAGAACCCGCTCGTACTGGGGGAATCGGGACTCCAAAAGGCGCGACAGGAGCACCCGGTCGCCCAGGCGGAAGGCTAAGTGGCGCTCGCCGAGGGCCAGGTAAACGGGAGTATCGCCGCCGTCTTCCAAGCGGCGAAGCTGCTGGAGGAGCTTGCGCGGGAGGAGCTGGCGGGAAAAGGGGGGCACGCCGCCAGTGTGAGCAAAGCGCACGAAGGCCAAGCGGTGACCGTCAGTGCCCACCATTTCCACCGCATCGGAAGCCAGGTTGAGGAGGGCAGCGTTGTACTGAAAGTGTCCTTCCTCGGCGGAGACGGCAAAAGCGGCGCGGTCAATGAGGGCGTGAAGGAGGGTCAAAGGGAGGGCGTAGCCCTGGCCCTGGGGCAGCTCGGGGAGGGTGGGGTACTGGGAAGGGTCCAGGATCGCCAGCTCCGAACGGAAGCTGCCGCTTTTGAGGAGGAGGCGGGTGTCCTGAACGGTGAGGTCCACGGTGTCCGATGGGAGCTGGCGGAGGAGATCGAAGAACACCTTGCCCTGAACGGTGACCCGCCCTTCGTGGCGAACGCTTGCCGGGGCGGAGGTGAAGACCGTGAGGTCAAGGTCAGTGCCCACCACCTCCAACCTATCCCCTGTGGCCGTGAGAAGCACGTGGCTCAAAATGGGGATGGTCGTTCGGCGCTCGAGAACACCTTGGAGGAGCTGAAGCTCCTGGGCCAAATGCGCGCGGTTGAGGGTCACGTCCATCGTTTGCCCTCCGACGACTACGATCCGAGGTAGAGCTTACACGTTTTCGTAAAAACCGTCGAGGGTGTGGAAAAACCTGCTTTCGGGAGCAAGGGCTTGAGGCGGGGGGATTTCGAGGGCGTGAACCCTGTGGAGAGGGGTGCGGAGGGGCGGGGGGTGGGAGTGGAAAAACGAAACCTAGGTCCGAAACTGCTCCACAAAGGCACTGAGGGTGGCGTCCAGGTTGGGGTTCTTGTGGCGCTGGGCGGCGATTTGCTCCACAGAGTAAAGGACGGTGGAGTGGTGCTTGCCGAAGAGGCGGCCAATTTCGGGGTAGGAGAGGTTGAGAACCTCGCGCAAAAGGTACATGGCCACCTGGCGGGGAAAGGCCACGCTGCGGCGGTTGTCGCGGCCTTTCAGGTCGGCAACCTTAACCCCGTAGTGGTGGGCCACGAAGCGGATGATTTCGTGAGGGGTGGAGGTCTTTTCGTTGGGCAACACGGGGTGCAAGGCCTCCCGCACGGTTTCCAAGGTGGGGGGGCGGTTGGTGAGGGTCATGAACACGAAGAGGCGGTGGAGATAACCCTCGAGTTCGCGGATGTTGTCTTTGGAGCGGGCGGCAATAAAAGAAAGCACGTCGGTGGGCAGCTCGTACCCTTCCAAGTGGGCTTTTTGGCGGATGATGGCAATTCGGGTTTCCAGGTCCGGTGGTTGGATGTCGGCCACTAGGCCCCAGGCAAAGCGGGTGCGGAGGCGTTCCTCAAGTCCGGAAATGTTGTGGGGAGGGGTGTCGGAGGTGAGAACGATTTGTTTTTCGGCGCCGTGGAGGGTGTTGAAGGTGTGGAAGAACTCCTCCTGGGAGCGCTCCTTGCCGGCGAGGATGTGGCAGTCGTCCAAAAGCAAGACGTCCACCTGGCGGTAGGTCTGCCGGAACTGGTTCATTTTTTGCAGGTGGATGGAGGAAATGAGATCGTTGACGAACTTTTCGGCGGGGACGTAGGAAACGCGGAGGGTAGGTCGGGTTTCGCGGAGGTGGTTGCCAATGGCGTGGAGGAGATGGGTCTTGCCGAGGCCGGAGCCGGCGTAGATGAAGAGGGGGTTGTAGCCCCGGCCTGGGTTGGAAGCCACGGCGAGGGCGGCGGCACGGGCGAAGGCGTTGGAGGTGCCCTCCACGAAGGTGGCGAAGGTGTAGCGGGGGTTGAAGGTGAAGGAGGGTAGGGTGTGGGGTTGGGAAGCCTGGGTGGAGGTCAAGACCACGGGGATGGAGGTCCCGGCGGCCAGAGCTACGGCGTCTTCGATGAGGGGGAGGTACTGCTCCGTGAGGTATCGGGTATAGACGGGGGAGGGGGCTGTGAGGTGAAGCTCGTGGCCGTTGCTGGGGGCCGGGGTGAGGGGGAGAAACCAGGACTCGACCTCCTCCGGGGGGAGCTTTTCCCTAAGGAGGGCGAGGGCAGCTTGCCAAAGGGCTTCGGGGTCGGACATAGCAGTTCACCCCACAACGCTGGGCCGGAAAGTCTAGCACAGTGGTTGACCGGGTGGGAAGGGGCGTGTAGACTTTCAAGGCTTTGGGGCAAAAGGCCCTAGGAGAGGTTTGCCATGAAGAGAACGTTTCAGCCGAACAACCGGCGACGGAAAAAGACCCATGGCTTCCGGGCGCGCATGCGGACGGCGGCGGGGCGGAGGGTGCTGGCAGCTCGGAGGCGGAAGGGTCGGGCACGCCTGACCCCGTAACTCTTGGGCTTTTCGGGTCTCAGGCGGCGGCAGGACTTCACCCGTGCCTACCGGCAGGGCGTCAAGGTTTTTGGCCGTTTGATGGTCGTCTTCGTTTACGTGCGGGAAGACGGCGAGCCCAGGCTGGGAATTACGGCGACCCGGAAAGTGGGTGGTGCGGTCCTTCGCAACCGCTGCCGGCGGCGAGTGCGGGAAGCGGCCAGGGCGTGCCAGGAGCTGGTTTCGGGGGTTCCGGTGGACGTGGTGGTCAACGTGAAGCGGGAGCTGGCCACGGCAGCGTGGAGGGACGTGGTGGAGGAGTTCGCGAGGTGCGTGGAAAAGGGCCTGGCGCGAGCTGGGCAGCGCGCGTAGGGGTAAGGGCGCTGCGCGCCTACAAGCGATGGGTTTCCCCGCTTTTGCCTCCGGCGTGCCGGTTTACCCCAACCTGCTCGGAGTACATGGCCGAGGCCATAGGCATTTGGGGTTTTTGGCGAGGCTTTTTCTTGGGTTTGCGGCGGCTTTCGCGGTGCCATCCTTGGCACCCCGGAGGTTTCGACCCTGTGCCGCGGCGAGGAACGGGGGTTGGTGATGGAGCGTAGGGCACTGTTGGCTGTGGTGCTTTCGGTGGTGGCGATTGTAGCGTGGTATAGCCTTTTCCCACCGGCCCCTCCGGCCCGCCTTGACAAAGGGGTGGCTCCAGCGGCGCAAGGGGAGAAGGGGGTGGATGCGCCAGCGGCAGCGGAGGCCCAAGGGGGCGGTGAAG
>JBAMMG010000083.1:0-10011 GCA_039793905.1 Thermoanaerobaculum sp.
TTCGACCATCCCCGTGCCCGTCACCCGCGAGCTCCTCCAGCGCGGCCAGGACCGGTACAACGTCTTTTGCTCGCCGTGCCATGGGTATTCGGGGTACGGTGACGGGGTGGTCAACAGGCGGGCCGAGCGGCTGGAAGAAGGAAGGTGGACGCCGGTGGCTTCCTTTCATACCGAAACCGCTCGGTCGCGCCCGCCGGGCTACATCTACAACGCCATTACCAACGGCGTCCGCACCATGCCGCCGTACGGATCGCAAATTCCTGTCGCCGACCGCTGGGCCATCGTGGCCTACGTGAAGGCGCTCCAGCGATCCCAGCATGCCACCCTGGCCGACGTCCCGGCGGAGGTGCGGTCTCAGTTGGAAGCGAAGGTGGGAGATCATGGCGGCAATCGTTGAGCTCTTGCTGGATCGCCGGTCCCTCGGGGAGCTAGGGGAGAAGCTGGCGCGCCTGGCCGGAGGAGGTGGGCTGGCTTGCTTGGCTGTGGCCGGAGCGGGTGCATGGCTTTGGGAGCCGTGGCGCCAGCGGTTTTTCCCAGCCTACCTTACGGCCTGGGCATGGGTTGTGTCCCTGACCCTGGGAGCCTTGTTTTTTGTGGTCCTCCAGCACCTGGTGCGGGCAGGGTGGAGCGTGGTGGTGCGGCGCTTAGCCGAGCTTTTTGCGGCCCAAGCGCCGCTGGTGGCCATTTTGGCGCTGCCTTTGCTGTTCGGCCTCGGGGATCTCTACCACTGGACTCACGCCGATGCGGCTCTCCAGGACCCGGTCCTTGTCGGCAAGCGCCCGTACCTTAACGTGCCTTTCTTTTTGGTCCGGTTGGTTCTTTACTTCGGCTTTTGGGTGTGGGTAGGGCGCTCGTTCTTTGCTGCTTCGGTGGCCCAGGACGAAAGCGGGGATGTCGCCCTCACGGAAAAGCTGCAAAAACGCGCGGCTCCCGTGATGCTGGGTTTTGCTTTGACCGTCACCTTTGCGTCTTTCGACCTCCTCATGAGCTTGGATCCTCACTGGTACAGCACGATTTTCGGGGTGTACTTTTTCTCCGGTGCGGTCCTCGGCGCCGTTGCCCTCTTGATTGCCAGCGCGGTTTTGGTCCAGAGGGCCGGTTTCCTCAGGCGAACCATCACCCGCGAGCACTACCACGACCTGGGCAAGCTGCTCTTTGCTTTCGTCGTTTTTTGGGCATACATCGCCTTTTCGCAACTGATGTTGATTTGGTACGGCAACATTCCGGAAGAAACCGGATGGCTTTCAAGGCGCATGACCGGAGGTTTTAGCACTGTTGGCCTGTTATTGATTTTCGGCCACTTCTTGGTTCCGTTCGTGGTTCTTCTTCCACGCTCCATCAAACGTTCCCCGGGAATTCTCTTTTACCCGGCCCTTTGGCTTTTGGTCATGCACTACGTGGACCTCTATTGGCTGGTGATGCCGGAGTTTGGCGGTGCGGTACCTCGGCCGGTGGATGTTCTGCTCCTCCTTGGCATGGGGGGAGTGTGGGTTGCGGGGGCAGCGCGTTTAGCCAGCCGACACTCCCTTGCTCCCCAGCGCGATCCTCGTCTGGAGGAATCTTTGACCTTCGAAAACGCGTGAGGTCGGTTATGGAATCTTACGAGCCCAAAAGCGGTTTGGTGGCAGTGGTAGGGGTGGTAAGTGCGGTGGTGCTGGTGGCTGTCGTGCTGCTCCTGCAAGCGCTCTGTTACCGAGCCGCCGCAAAGGAAGACCTTGCCAAAGCGGTCATGGTACCCCCCGAAGCCAAGGCGGTTCGCGCCGAGCAGCTCGGGCAACTTTCGGGGTACCGGGTGGTGGACCCCCTGAAGGGGGTGGTAGCCATCCCCATTGAGAAAGCCATGGAGCTGGTGGTGGCGGAGCAGGGAGGAAGGCGATGAAGCTGCTAACCCTCAACCTTTTTCTTGCGCTGGCGATGGTGGCGCCGGCGTGGGCCCAGCGCGCCGAGCCCCTTCCCAAGGAGCTGGAAGGGGTGGGGATCGAGGAGCGGCCGGGCGCCCAGGTTCCTTTGAACGCCGAGTTTTTCGACGAGGACGGCAAAACCGTCCGCCTTTCCGAGCTTTTTCATGGCAAGCCAGCTATTTTGACGCTGGTGTATTACCGCTGCCCCATGCTTTGCGGCCTCGTTCTCCAAGGGGTTTTGGAGGGTCTCAAGGGCTTACCCGGGACGGTTGGCGAGGACTTTAACGTCATTACGATTTCCATCGATCCCCTGGAAACGCCAACTCTCGCCAAGCTCAAGAAACAAAGCTACCTGGCAGAGTACGGGCGTCCCGGCGCTGGGCCCGGCTGGCGATTTCTTACCGGAAAAGAAGAGGAGATTCGCAAAGTTGCGGATGCCGTAGGGTTCTTTTATAAGTGGAACCCCGAACGCCAGGAGTACGCCCATGGCGCCGGGATTTTCGTGCTTACCCCCAACGGGAAAGTGGCGCGCACCCTTTACGGGGTTCTTTTCGAGCCGCGCACTCTGAAACTGGCTCTTTCGGAAGCTAGGGAAGGGAAGAGTTCTCTCGGGGAGAAGATCGTCCTTTACTGCTTCCACTACGATGCCAACGAAGGTCGGTACGTGGTGGCGGCAACCCGCCTCATGCGCATGGGCGGAGCGGCAACGGTCCTCACCCTGGGAGGGTGGCTCTTGGTGGCGTGGCGGCGGTCGTCGCGGAGGGGAGCCTGATGGGCTTTTTTCTCGCTGAAAAGGGGCTGATGCTGCCGCCGCAAGCGTCGTCGGTGGCGCCAGCGGTGGATTCGCTTTTCAAGTTCATTTTTTGGGTTGCTGCGTTCTTTTTCGTCCTCATCGTTGGCCTCATGCTGGCCTTCGTCATCCGCTTTCGCAAGCGGCCCGGCTACACCAAGCCGGCGCACGCCCCGACTCACAACACGGCCTTGGAGCTCACGTGGAGTGGAATTCCCTTGATTCTCGTCATCGTCATGGGGGTTTGGGGCTTCAAGGTTTTTTTGGATATCAACACACCACCTGCCAACGCCTATGAAATACAAGTCACGGGCCAAAAGTGGAAGTGGCTCTTCACGTACCCCAACGGATACGTGGACGAGGTGCTGCACGTACCGGTGGACGAGCCGGTGCGGCTGGTCATGACCTCGGAAGACGTGATTCACAGCTTTTTCGTGCCGGCTTTCCGCATCAAAAGGGATGTCGTACCCGGCCGCTATACAAAAATCTGGTTTCGAGCGACGAAATCCGGGAAGTTTCAGGTTTTTTGCGCCGAGTACTGCGGGACGGGCCATTCGGACATGTTGACCTTCGTGGAGGTTCACGAGCCTGGAGGGTTCGAGCGCTGGCTGGAAGCGGCTTCCAACCTTCTCAATACGCTTGCACCGGCGGAAGCAGGTCGAAGGCTTTACCAGAGCCGCGGTTGTTCCCAGTGCCATTCTGTGGACGGCAGCGGCGCCATTGGCCCAACCTTCAAGGGCCTCTTTGGCCACGACGTGGTCCTCAAAGGGGGCACCAAGGCTGTGGCTGATGAAAACTACATTCGTGAGTCGGTTTTGGAACCCATGGCTAAAATCGTGGCTGGTTTCGAGCCGGTCATGCCTACCTACAAGGGCAGGCTCAAGGACCAGGAAATTACGGCCCTCATCGAGTACATCAAGTCCTTGGGCAAAGAAGGTGGGCAGGGGAGGTGAGCATGGCTTTACCCGTAGGCAACGCGCTTTTCGGTGACAACTACCTTTCCCATGCCAAGGGATGGAAATCTTGGCTTTTCACCCTCGACCACAAACGCATCGGCATCATGTACTTGGTTTCCATTCTGGCGTCTTTTCTCCTGGGCGGTATTTTCGCTCTTCTTATCCGCATGGAGCTTTGGACGCCCCAGCGAACCATCATGGATGCTCACACCTACAACCAGATCTTCACCCTCCACGGGGCCGCAATGATTTTCTTGTTCATCATTCCAGGAATTCCTGCGGCCTTGGGCAACTTCGTACTGCCGCTCATGCTGGGAGCTAAGGACGTTGCATTTCCAAGGCTGAACCTGCTGTCCTACTACTTTTGGGTGGCCGGAGCCTTGATGGTCCTGGTTTCCATCGTCACGGGAGCCGTGGACACCGGGTGGACTTTTTACACCCCATACTCCACCACCACCAACACCTCGGTAGTGGCCATGACGCTCGGTGCGTTTATCCTGGGTTTTCCTCGATTTTCACGGGCCTCAACTTCATCGTCACCATTCACAAGTTGCGGCCTCCGACCATGACCTGGTTCAAGATGCCGTTGTTTCTCTGGGGTCTTTACGGCACGGCGATCATCCAGATTCTCGCCACCCCGGTATTGGGTATTACCCTGCTCCTCCTCATTGCCGAAAGGACCTTGGGTGTGGGTATTTTTGATCCGGCGTTGGGTGGCGATCCGGTTTTGTTCCAGCACTTCTTCTGGTTCTACTCTCACCCAGCAGTTTACATCATGATTCTTCCGGCCATGGGTGTCATTTCCGAGCTGGTTTCCGCCTTTTCGCACCGCCATATTTTCGGCTACCGATTCATCGCCATGAGCTCCATTGCTATTGCCGTGATTTCGTTTTTGGTTTGGGGGCATCACATGTTCGTTTCCGGGCAGTCGAACCTGGCGAGCCTCATCTTCTCGGTTTTGACCTTCCTGGTGGCGATTCCTTCGGCGGTGAAGGTCTTCAACTGGGTGGCAACCATGTACAAGGGTGAGGTGGAGCTGGCAACGCCGATGGTGTACGCGCTTTCCTTCCTGTTCCTCTTCGGGATTGGAGGGCTGACGGGTCTTTTCCTCGGGGCTTTGGCAACCGATGTCCACCTGACCGATACGTACTTCGTCGTTGCCCACTTCCACTACACCATGTTCGGCGGGACCGCCATCGCTTTCTTCGGTGGACTTTTTTACTGGTGGCCCAAGATGTTCGGCCGCATGTACAACGAAACCTGGGCGCGGATCGGGGCTTTTTTGGTTTTCATTGGCTTCAACACGACCTTTTTGGCCCAGTTCATCATGGGGGCCCACGGCATGCCTCGGCGCTACTATAACTACCTTCCGGAGTTCGCTCCCTACCACAAGGTTTCCACCATTGGTGCTTTTATCCTCGCCATCGGTTTCGTGATTGCTGCGGGAACACTGCTCCATTCCCTCGTGGCGGGCGCGCCGGCGCCAGCCAATCCCTGGGGAGCAGCGACCTTGGAATGGCAAACCACGTCCCCGCCGCCCCATGAAAACTTCCACACGCAACCCGTACCCGGCGATCCCTACGATGTCGACCGCTGGGTTTTCGACCCAAGCGCGGGAGGCTACGTGCTGGCGCCGGCAGCAGCCGCAGGCGGCCAGGCCTAGGAGGTTACGGTGCATTCTGCCGAGAGCCACGTAGCCCATCACTTTCCCAACGCCAAATCCCAGGTGGAAGCCGGCAAGCTCGGCATGTGGATTTTCCTTGCCACGGAAATCCTGCTTTTCGGCGGGCTTTTCTGTGCTTATGCTGTCTACCGCGCCAACCACCCCGAAATTTTCATCTACGCACACCGGTACCTGGACAAGGTTTTGGGCGGCATCAACACGGCGGTTTTGATTTTCTCGAGCTTTACCATGGCCTGGGCGGTGCGGGCGGCGCAGCTTTCCCAGCAGAAAAGCCTCGTACGCTTGCTTTCGGTGACGATTCTCTGCGGCTTCGTGTTTTTGGGGATCAAGGTCGTGGAGTACGAGCACAAGTGGAAGGAAGGCCTGCTTTGGGGCAAGCGCTACAAACCTGTCCACAGCGAGGGGGAGACGCCCAAGGACGTTCCTCCGCCCAAGCCTCTGCAGTGGGTCAACCCGGAGGAGCGCAGCACCCTGCCGCCCCCGGCCGAGCCGCCGAAGGGCTTGGCGGCACATGCTTCTACTTCCCACGAAGCTGGCGTCGTGCCGCAAAACGTCCAGCTTTTCTTCAGCGTGTACTTCCTCATGACCGGCCTTCACGGCCTCCACGTCATCGGCGGCATGGCCGTGCTCGCCTGGATGCTCGTTCGCGCCCGGCGAGGAGAGTTTTCCGCGGCGTACTTTACGCCGGTGGATTTGGCAGGGCTTTACTGGCATTTGGTGGACTTGATTTGGATTTACCTCTTTCCGCTTTTGTACCTGATTCATTGAAGGAGAGGTCATGGGCGAGCACGGCGAAAGCTTCGTTCACGTCGTTCCTCTCAGGGTCTTGGTGGGCGTGTGGCTGTCGTTGCTGGTGCTCACCATCGTCACGGTGGGCGCCACCTGGGTGGATCTGGGTTCCTTCAACTTGTGGCTGGCCATGGCCATTGCCACGTTGAAGGCTTCCCTGGTGGTCCTGTACTTCATGCACATGCGCTACGACCACCCCTTCAACGCCATCGTGTTCATCGGCGCGCTCCTTTTCGTCATGCTTTTCGTGGGCCTGGCGCTTTTGGACACCCGCGCCTACCAGCCCGAGCTCATCCCCGGGTACGCTCCGGGGATGGGGGGAAAACCGTGAGGAAGAGCCTTTCCCCCGGGGAGCTCGGGCTGCGTTTTTTCCTCCTTTCCCTCACCGTCCTTTTTGCCGCAAGCGTCATAGGCATTTTGGTGGTTCGGTACAAAGCGCCGGTTTGGCCGCCAGCCGGAGCTCCGCCCCTTCCCAGGGGGTTGTGGCTGTCCACCGGCCTCATCCTTTTGAGTTCCTGGACCATGGGGCGGGCGGGCAGGCACCAGGCGAGGGGCGAAAGCAGACCCACCACCCGCTTCCTTCTCGCCACCGCTGGCCTTGCCCTCGCGTTCATTGCCAACCAAACCCACAACTGGCTCGCCATCTGGCCCGGCGTGCGCGTCCAGACCATCGCGCTTTACGTTTTTAGCTTTTTGCTTTTGACCGCGCTCCACGCCCTCCACGTTCTCGGGGGGCTCGTGAGCCTGGCGGTGGTAACGGTCAAAGCTGGGAAGGGGCGCCTTTCAGCCGCGGGGCTTTCCTATGCCGCGACCTACTGGCACTTTTTGACGGTTGTGTGGCTGGTCCTTTTCGCTTTTTTGGAGCTCACCTTTTAAGCTTGGAAAGCCCTTTCCCGAAAAGCCAAGTCGAAGCGTCCAGTTTCCCATGAGTCCTACAATGACTGCGCTCGGCGACGAGCGGGGCCTATGACCGTGGAGATCCTCTTCCGAGACGACCACGTCCTGGTCGTCAACAAACCGGCAGGGGTGGCGGTGGTTTTCGACCGCCACCGTCCCGATGAGGTCAGCTTCTGGCAGGAACTGTGGAGGTCTCATGGCCCCGTCTACGTGGTCCACCGGCTGGACCGGGAAACTACCGGTGCTTTGGTTTTCGCCCGCTCCCAAGCCGCTCAGAAAGCTCTGAGTCAAGCCTTTGCCAAGCACCGCGTGGCCAAGATTTACCACGCGGTGGTGGTTGGCGTCCCCTTTTGGCACGAGGTGACCGCCGAGCGCCCCCTGCGGGAAAACGGCGATGGCGCCCACCGTACGGTGGTGGACTGGGAGCGGGGAAAGCCAGCACAAACGCGTTTCCGCCTGTTGCGGGTGCTCCCGGGGGAGAGGGCCTTGGTGGAGGCCTCCCCCCTCACCGGGCGGCGCCACCAAGTCCGGGCCCATTTGGCGGCCCTCGGGTTCCCCATCCTCGGCGACGCGCTGTACGGGGGCGGCAAGGATGCCCCCCGCCCGTTGCTCCACGCCCGGGCTGTGACCTTTCCCCACCCCGTAGGGGAGGGTTTTGTGGAGGTTTCCGCGCCCTACCCCGAGGACATGATGACCAGCCTTGGCTGCTGAGCAGCTCGCGGGCGAGCGGGAGCCTTCAGGCGCGAGGGGCGTGGCGGCTCGCGGGCGTCCAGGGAAGAACTGGCCTTGGGCGCGTCCCCAAAATGGGGACTAATCTTTCCGAGTGGTGATGCGACCCGATTGGATCCAAAACGGCTTGGAATACCGAAGGGGCCGGCACTCCTCATCCACGGCCACCACGCGGTAGCGTCCCGGAGGCAGGTTCCGACTTCTGAAGTTGAGCACCCCCGACTCGGGCTTCGGATAATCTCCTGTGGCAAAGGACTCGACGCTCACGGGAAAACGGTAAAAGGCGCCTTCCCTTTCCAGGAGAACCATGGGCGCATCTTGAAGAAAGCTTCGGTCCAAATCCCACCAACGCAGGCCTCCCCCTTTTTCGAGACGAAAGGAGCCTAAATACCCCCTCTTCTTGGCCTCCAGCCGGATGCGGATGGGCGCGTGCGCTTTCTGTCCCTCGGGGGACAAATCCACCACCAGAAGCTCCCCGTCCACTTCGGGCAACCCCTCGATGCGTACCTCGCCCTCCTGGGATGGCGTGGCCACGGAGAGCTCCCGACCCTTGAGGGGGCGGAATCGGACGCTCACACCGTCCCAAACGGGTCTGCCCTTTTCGTCGCGGAGGAGGAAGCTCACGTTCTTACCTGGTTTTCCTTCCAAACGGTACACGCCAGGCTCGTCAACCTCCAGGTAGGCTGAGGCTCCTTTTCCATAAAAGTAGGACCAAATGGTGAGGGGTTTTTTCGGCACCAGGGGCAAGAGCATTCGCCCCTGGGCGTCGGTGTTGTCTTCCCAGGAAAAGTTAAAGCCGCTGCAGAGATCCGTTGTGGTCACGCTCACCGTTGCCACCACCGGCAAACCACGTTGGTCAACGACTTCGAGGCTCAGCGGTGAGGCGTTGAAAGCCGCTTTTGCCGCGGCCATCTTTTGCCCAGGAACGACAGTCACCTTCCCTAAGGTCAGCGCTGGGACCAGGGCGGTTCCCGTGGGCTTAGATGGTCTTACCCCGAAGAACCAAACTCCTCTGTCCTCCAAAATAGCCTGGAACCTTGCCCGGTCCTCGGCCAAATTCTGCCACTGGGCTTTGGCGACGTAGCTCGAGCTGGGTAGCCAAACCCAAGGTGCAAGGGTTTCAGCTTGTTCCTTTGGCATGCCCCCGATGGTGACCTCCAGGCGGGCCCTTGGCGGGGCAAGGACCACGGACTGCAGCCCCCGAGGGGGCACGTAAAGGGGCCCCGTGGACGCCGACGGGCGAAAAGGAACGACCTCCGGTTGCTTCCAGCCCGTTTTCCGGAGGAGCCTCTCCGGTAGGGTAGTGCAGTGGACGCTGTAGGTCCCAGGGAGAACTGAGGCAAACCGAACCCACCCGTCGGGGGGCACCTTGCTGGAAAAAAGGGCGGGAAAGAGCGACGCAGAACGCAGCTCTTGCTGCAAGTCTCCCATTTCCTCCTCATGGCCGCTTTCCTCGTCCTCAGGACGGGTCAAGGGTCGAAGCTCAACCCACCAAATGCCTTGGCTGAGCTCTTCTGGCGGTAAGTCCACGAAAACCTCCACGCTGCCGCCTGGTTCCAGGTTTACCGTGAGCAACGACTCGGAATTGCCGCTTGCGGGAACGTTGGGAAGGACCTTGCGGCCGTAATCCTCGGCAAAGATGACGAGGCTCACCGACTTCCCAGGCAGCACCCAAAGAGTGAAGTTCCCGTCTCGGTCGGTGACGGCGGCTTCCTTGGCGTAGGCGTATTTCAGGGAAAGGGTTGTGGAAAAGGGGAGCTCGTTGAGGGTCAGGGCCGCGTTTTCGACGCGAGCGTTGGCCACGGGTTTGCCGGTGGTGGCGTCGAGGACCTTCCCCTCAGGCCAACGAGGCGGGAGAGCCGGCACTGCTCCCGGGTCCCCTTGCCCTCAGGGATGGCAATGGGCATGGCCCGAAAGGAGTAGCCCTCGGCGGTGCACACCAGGGTGTACAAACCGGGCTCGGGGTCGAAAGGCGGCACAGGCTCACCTGCTGGAACTTCGACTTCCTTGATGAGATCGTTTTGGCGTACCAGGGCCACGTACCGCGCCTGATCCCTCACTTCTTTTCCTGCGTCGTCGGTGATG
The DNA here is from genome assembly GCA_039793905.1 of Thermoanaerobaculum sp. GTDB lineage: Bacteria > Acidobacteriota > Thermoanaerobaculia > Thermoanaerobaculales > Thermoanaerobaculaceae > Thermoanaerobaculum. The sequence continues at coordinate 9,832 of JBAMMG010000083.1, forward strand.
GTTACCAAAAGGTTCCCTTGCCCCTGAACTGTCTGGGCCCGAAGCCCGATCCATACGAGGAGAAAAAGCATTCTCGCCCGCTTCATTCGCTCCCTCCTCAGAAGGTCATGGCGGCGCCGGCTGGGACGCCGGCGCCGCCCCTGGATCAAGGACCGCATTCCCAAGCCGAGTTTTCGGCTT
>JBAMMG010000083.1:10021-19170 GCA_039793905.1 Thermoanaerobaculum sp.
GGATCAGTCGGAAAGGTTCACAAAGTATTCGCCGCTATTGTTCCCACCTCCTCCTCCCCCCGAGGGGCAAGTGCCGGAGATGGTACATGAACCTTCGCAGGTGGTCTTGTTGTAGCAGTCCTCAAAACCCCCAACTTGATCGCATTTTTTCCGTTGTGCAGTTGTTTACGGCACTGCGATTGGCCGCCTGGCTTCCCGCCGGGCAATCTGCCCAGCTCCCTTCGGCGCCGTTTGGTGGTGGCCCCATTCGGCACTGAAAGCAAGCGGCCCCGTGCCTCGGGGAAGCCAGGGCCAGGACGGCCACAACCACCATGAAACCCAAGAAAATCACGACCGTAGCACCACTCAACGTACCTCCTTTCGCACGCACCTCCCAGGGCGCGTCGAGCCGATTCTCTCTCTTGTCAAGGGGTTGTGTCCGCCCAGTACGTTTCACCCAAGCCGGAGGTGTCGTGCCTCGAGCGCGGGAGGCCGAAATCGCTAAGGTGTCAAGGGCCGCCACCAAAGGCGCGGACCTTGGCGTTGCCCTGCCGAAGTCGCGCCGGCGCACCTCCCGCGGCGGGGGCTGGGAGAGGATGGGAAAAGCTCGGGGGTCGCCTCTCTAGGCGAGGTTGAGGGACCTGCCCCCATCCACCGCCAGGACCTGGCCGGTGACGGTGGGTGCTTCCAGGATCAAAAATCGGACGGTGCGGGCGATTTCTTCGGGGCTCCCGGGTTGTTTGAGGAGCGTCCGCTCCACGAGACGCTTCCTGGTGGCGTCGTCGTAGTCTTCGGGGAAAACGGCAATCCCGGGCGCCACGGCATTGACCCGCACCTCTGGTGCCAGCTCCACCGCCAGTTGCCGGGTAAGGGCCACCAGGCCTGCTTTGGAAACGGCATAGGCGGTGAAGTCTCGCAAGGGGACAAAGGCGTAAATGTCCGCCACGTTGACGATGACGCCCCGCGCCTTTTGCAGCATGCCGGCAAGGTCGCGGCACAGGAAGAGAGGCGCTTCCAGGTTGACTGCCATGGTTTGGCGGAAGCTCTCCAGGGTGAGCTCGGAAAGGGGTGTTCGTGGGAAAACCGCGGCGTTGTTGACGAGCGCCGAAAGGCTTGGAAACAAACCGGCCACGGCTTTCACCAGCTCCCGGCGGCTTTCCGGGTCTTCCAGTTGGCAGTAGAGCGGCGTGGCTTTCCCTTCCAAGGTGGCGGCCAGCTCCTGAGCGCTTCTTTGCGATTGCCGGTACGTGAACGCCACGCTAAAGCCGCACCGTACGAGCTCCTGGACGATAGCCCGCCCCACCCGCCGGGCCCCTCCTGTAACCAGGGCGGTGAGCTCATGGGCCATCGGGGCCGGCCTCCAGGGGTGACACGCCGCTCCCATCAGCGCCGACGGCGAGCTCCCCAAGGGTTTTGCCGAGAACGGGGTGGAGCCAGTCGGGCGCGACTTCCGCAGCAGGGATGAGAACGAAGGCCTCCCGGGCCAAAAGCGGGGAAGGAAGCTCGAGAGCCCCAAAACGCCCCACCTGGTGGCCAAAAAGCAGGATATCCACATCGAGGGTGCGGGGGCCACAGGGACGGGCGGGGTCCCGCTGGCGCCCGTGGCGGGCCTCGAGTTCGGCCAGCTCGCGCTGCAGGGCTTCGATGGCAAGGGGTGTGAGGCCTCGGGCCGCCACGTTCCAAAAAGCCGGCTGGTCAGGGTCGCCCACGGGTTCGGTGACGAAGGTTCGGGAAAAAGCGCAACTCGCCAGGAGCTCGCGGATCGCTTTTTTGGCGGCAGGGATATGCCGTTCGGGGTGGATGTTGGAGCCGAGAAGGAGGAGCACCTCGGTCATTCCGACTCGGACCTCTGCCGCGTGATGCGAACCCCCACGCTTTCGGCAAAGCGCACCGCCCCAGGTTTTTCCACCGCGACGGTGACCGCCTGGACCCGGGGCTCCAGGGCCAGGACCTTGCTGGCCACCGCTTCAGCCAGGGCCTCCACGAGAAAAAAGCGGGAGTTGCTCACCAGCTCCAGGACCGCTTTGGCCACTTCCTTGTAGTCCACGGTGTACGCCATGTCGTCGCGGCGCCCAGCTTCCCGGCAATCGCAGTCCATGGTGATGTCGAAAACCACTTTTTGCTGAACCTCGCGTTCCCAGGGGTTGACGCCTACGATGCAGTAGGTCTCCAAACCGCGGATGAAAACCTGGTCCAAGCTGCCCTCCGGCTCTATTGTAACGACCGCGGGTGTTCGCTAGATTCCAGGCATGGGTTGCTGGGTTCGCGCTCTGGCTCGCGTGGAGTTTTACGCCGGAAGCCAGGGCTTCGAGACGCCGCGCACCCTTGAGCTCGGAGGGGAGACGCTCGACCTGGAGGTCCTCGCTGCGGCCACCGTTTCCCGCGCCGGAGCTAGCTCTCCCGAAAGGGTTTGGCTGGTGCGGGGCGGAGCCACGTTTTTCCGCATTGGCTGGCGGCTGGCCGGGGTGGCGGTGGACCGCTGGCTCGGCACCGAGCCGCCAGCCACCAGGGGTCATCTGCTAGCATGAGGACGTATGGAGAGCTTTCTCTTACGCCTTCCCGAGATCGTGATTCAACTGTTGGCCCTTGGCTTTGCCATAGCCGTGCACGAGTCGGCCCACGCCTGGACTGCGGACCGCCTGGGGGATCCCACGGGACGCTGGCTGGGCCGGGTTTCCCTGAACCCCCTGCGCCACGTGGATCCCATCGGCACCGTGCTTTTCCCGGTGCTCCTGGCCATCATGGGGGCCCCGGTTTTGGGGTGGGCCAAACCCGTGCCGTACGTCCCGAGAAACCTGCGAAACCCCAGGCGGGACCCCATGCTGGTAGCCCTCGCCGGTCCTGCTTCGAACCTGCTTCTGGCCTCGGGGGCGGTGGTGGTGATGCTGGCGCTGCGGGCGCTGCTTCCTGATTTTCGTGGGCTTCTTGTGGCCGTCGTGAATGACGGCGTCTTGGGGGCGGCAGGCGTTTTGGCGCCGATCCTGTACCTACTCTTTTCCCTGGCGGCTATCAACACCGTTCTGGCGGTTTTCAACATGATTCCCATTCCGCCCTTGGACGGCTCCCACCTTTTGGAGTACTTCCTCCCCAGGGGGTGGGCCTGGCATTTTTCCCAGCTGCGGCAATACGGCATGATTTTGCTTTTTGCTCTCCTTTGGACTGGGTTTTTTGAGGTGATTGTGCGACCATTCATGCGGGCCTTGTCGTGGGTGCTGTTGCATTAGCCGAAAGCAAAGGGCCGGCTGTCATTCTACCGGTCTTTGAGGGACCTCTGGATTTGCTCCTTTTTTTGGTGCGGGAAAACCGGGTCTCCATTTGGGACATCCCCATCGCGACCATTTGCGACCAGTACCAGGCCTGGCTGCGGGCCATGGAAGAGCTGGACCTGGCGGTGGCTGGGGAGTACCTGGTCTTGGCCTCGTGGCTTTTGGCGATCAAGTCGCGGATGCTTTTGCCCAAAAGGTCTAAAGGTGAGGACGACCCACGCCAGGAGCTGGTGGAAAGGCTGTTGGCGTACGAAAAAGTCAAAAGGCAAGCGGCGGAAATTGCGGGCTTGCTGTCTCTCCGGGAAGGGGTTTGGCCGGTGCGAGTGGCGCTTGCCGATGGGCCCCCGCCGGAGGAGATGGCCCTGGAAGACGTGGACGTGGCGGTCCTCGGGCGAGCCATGCGGGCGGTCTTGGACCGTTTTCGCCGCGAGCACCCGCCGGGTTTGGTCCTGGCTCCCTTGCGTTTTACGGTCGCAGAGACCATGCGCACGCTTTGGGACCTCCTGCGCCGGGAGCGGAGCTTTCCCCTCTTGAGCCACATGCTCACCCGGCCGGACCGCTTGGAAGCGATGACCTGGTTCTTGGCGGCCCTGGAGCTGGTTTGGCTCAAAGCCGCGCTGGTGCACCAAGGCCTGCCTTTCGCTGAGATTTACCTGACCCCAACCGGGAACGAGCCCAACTGGGAGGTCGTGGCCGATGCTTGAGCGGGAGCTTCTAGCAGCCGCGTGCGAGGCCATCCTGGCCGTGGCCGGAGAGCCGGTAAGCGAGGCGTCGCTCCGCAAAGCCTTGGGTCCGGACGTCTCCGCGGAGGCCCTGGCGGAGGCTTTGGATTTGGTGAGAAAGCGGCATGAGGGATCGGGGTCGGGGCTCGTGCTGGAAAAGGTTGCGGGGGGTTACAGGCTTGCCACCAAACCGGAGCTTGCGGAGTTCGTGGCGTCGTTTCTCGGGGTGCGGGCGCAAACCCGGCTTTCCCAAGCGGCTCTGGAGACGCTGGCGATCGTTGCTTACCGCCAGCCGGTGACGCTCCCTGAAATCAACTTCCTTCGGGGTGTAAACTCTGCCGGGGTGGTGCGCACGCTTTTGGAGCGAAAGCTGATCCGGGTGGCGGGCCGCAAGCAGGTGGTGGGGACGCCACTCTTGTACCGCACGACCAAGGAGTTTCTGGTGCTTTTGGGACTCGGGAGCCTTTCGGAGCTGCCGACGCTGGAAGAGCTCGGGGAAACGGGGGCGTCCGTTGGCTCTTGAGCGGGTGCAAAAGATCATTGCCCGGGCGGGGCTCGTGTCCCGCCGCGAAGCCGAGGCGTTGATTCGAGAGGGGCGCGTTACCGTCAACGGCCAAGTCATCGAGCTGGGGGCGAAAGCCGATCCGTTCAAGGACTCTATCAAGGTGGACGGAAAGAGGCTCAAGTTGGACCGGCGCCTCCGCTACGTGCTTCTGTACAAGCCCCAGGGTGTGGTGACTACCGCCGAAGATCCTGAAGGGCGAACCACGGTGGTGGACTTGGTGCGCTCGAAAGTGCACGAAAGGGTGTTCCCGGTGGGCCGCCTGGACTACCACTCGGAAGGGTTGCTCCTGCTCACCAACGACGGCGAGCTCGCCTACCGCCTGGCGCACCCGCGGTACGGCGTGCTTCGCGAATACCTGGTGAAGGTCAAGGGCGTTCCCGACGACAAGGACGTGACCAAGCTCAAGAAAGGCACCGTGATCGAGGGGAAAAGGGTCGTTCCCAAGGAGGTGGCGCTCGTGCGCACCACCCCTAAGGGGCTCAATTCGTGGTGGCGGGTGGTGGTGGGGGAGGGGAAGACCCATGAAGTGCGGGAGTTTTTCCTCCGGGTGGGGCACCCGGTGCAGCGCCTGATCCGCGTGGCCGTCGGCCCTCTGCGGGACGACAAGCTGAAGGCTGGGGCGTTCAGGGACCTCACCCCCCAAGAGGTGGACGCGCTTTACAAGGCGGTGGGCCTCAAGCCTGCCGGGGAGGCAAGCCATGGGCGGACCACAAGCACCGGATTACATTCGCAAGCTCGCCGTGTACGTGCCGGGAAAACCCATCGAGGAGGTACAGCGAGAGCTGGGGGTGCGGGAAATCGTCAAGCTGGCCTCCAACGAAAACCCCCTCGGCACCTCGCCTAAAGCCCTTAAGGCGATCCAGGACGCACTCCCCGACCTCAACCGCTACCCCGACGGCAGCGGCTACAGGCTGAGAAAGGCCCTCGCTGAACGCCTTTCCGTGGACATGGACCAAATCGTTTTGGGTAACGGCTCCTGCGAGCTCATTGAAATGCTGGCCCGGGCCTACCTCGCCGATGGGGACGAAGCGGTGATTTCCCAGCAGTCCTTCGTCATGTACGAGCTGGCCGTCAACCAGGTCAACGGGCGGGCCATTGCCGTTCCTACCGCCCCGGGGCGCCGCCACGACCTCATGGCCATGGCGAAGGCGGTCAGCGCCCGCACCAAGCTCGTGTACATAGTCAACCCCTGCAACCCCACCGGTACCTACGTTACCCGGCGGGAGCTGGACGCCTACTTCGAAACCGTTGGCGACCGGGTTCTCACCGTGCTGGACCAAGCGTACCAGGAGTACGTCAACCGGCCGGACTACCCCGATGGCCTCGAGGACCTCAAGAGAGGGCGGAACGTCGTGGTCTTGCGGACCTTTTCCAAGATTTACGGCTTGGCGGGAATCCGCATTGGCTACGCCGTTTCTTCTCCTGAGGTCGTCGCGACCTTGAACCGCGTTCGCTCGCCGTTCAACACGTCGTCCTTGGCGCAAGCGGCTGCCCTGGCCGCTCTCGACGACGAAGAATGGGCTACGGCTTCCCGCACCCACAATTTGCAGGAGCTCGCCTTTCTCGAGGGGGAGCTGGCTCGGCGGGGCGTCAAATTTACCCCTTCGGTAACCAACTTCGTGCTCATCGAGTTCGAGGAGGACGTCCAGAAGCTGTTTTTGGAGTTTCAAAAGCGCGGGGTCATCATCCGCCCAGTGGGGGGACCTGGTCTCGTCAACTGCGCCCGGGTTTCGGTGGGCACGAGGAAAGAAAACCTTCGTTTCCTTCAGGCTCTGGACGCCCTGGTCGTTGCCCCGGTTGGGGTGTAAAATCGCTGCCGAAGGAGGTTCCTATGCGAGCCGCGATGGCCATTGGTTTTCTTGCTCTTTCGGTTTTGGCTCCCGCAGCCTGGGCCGAGGAAGCCACGGCTACGGCCGTGGTGTGCACCGGTGTGGAAAACCGAACCCCCCAAGGGGAGGGGAAGGAGTTTCCCGCCACCGTGGGCCAGCTCTTCTGCTTTTCGGAAGTGAAGAACGCCCAGGGGTCGGTAACGCATGTCTGGTTTTACGGCGACAAGGAGGTTGCCCGGGTGGAGCTTGCGGCCAAAGGCCCGCGCTTCCGCACCTGGTCCAAGAAGCGCATTGTGCCTTCCCAAACCGGCTCCTGGCGGGTGGAGGTCCACGCGAGCGACGGCACGCTTTTGGCCGAGGCACGCTTCGAAATCAAGTAGGCTTGGTGCGAACTCTTGGCACGTCGCAGCGAAAGCTTTTGACGGGACCTCACGCCAGCGGGTAGCGGGGCAGCTGGCTTGCCCTCCCTTTGGGCGGGCGTTCCACTTGGATCGTCGAGTGCTCGATGCCGAAACGCGTTGCCAGAAGCTGGCGGACTCTCCACAGGATGTCGTCTTCGGTGTCAGGCTCCACTTCCACATGCAGGGAGGCGGCAACGAAGCCCGGGGTGATGGCCCACACGTGGAGGTCGTGGACTCCCACAACGCCGGGAACGCCGCGCACGGCGTCGGCTAGCGCCTCCAGGTCCAAGCCTCTGGGGGTAGCCTCCATGAGGATCCCCAAGCCTTCACGGAGGATGCGCCCACCCGAAAGCATGATGAGGAGGGAAATGAGTGCCGATACCAGGGGATCCACCCAAGTCCAGCCTTTCCAGGCGATGAGGGTTCCGGCTAGGATCACCTGCAGCGAGCCGAAAGCGTCGGTGAGAACGTGGGAAAACGCGGCTTTAACGTTGAGGTTGTGACTGTCTTTGGGGTTGAGGATGACGGCCATGAGGAGGTTTACCGCCAGGCCAGGAACACCGACGGCCAGCACGAGCTGCCAGCGTACGTGGCCTGGGGACGCCAAACGCCGGAAGGCCTCCCACAGCACCGTCAGGCCCACGGCCAGGAGGGTAGCGGCGTTCACCGTCGCGGCCAGGATCTCGGCCCGATGGTAGCCGTAGGTGAGGCGCGTGTCGGGGGGACGGCGGGCCAGGTGTGCCGCGACGAGGGCCAGGCCCAGGGAGGCAGCGTCGGCTAGCATGTGCCCGGCATCGGCTAAGAGCGCCAAAGAGCCACTGACGACCCCACCTGCGGCTTCGGCGACCATGTAGGCGAGGCACAGGCCGAGGGCGAGGCGGAGGCGGGAAAAGGAGAAGGCGTGCGAGTGGCCAGTATCCACGGGAGAAAACTAACATAGGGTCGGCGGTGCGTTCGGGAGCGGATGCCCCGAGGAGGATGCCCATGAGGCACGGAGGGTTGGTGGTGGCGCTGTTATGGATTGCTGGGGCCCTTATGGCCCAGGAGGCGGCTTCGGGTCATGAGGGTACCGAAGAGGCCGTTGCCAAAGCCGTTGACAAGGCACGGCAAGCGGCTTCGGCTTTTACCCAGGAGCTTTTGGCCACGCTTCTCTCGGAAATGAGGGCCGGCGGCCCGCTTCGGGCCTTGACCGTGTGCTCCGTCAAGGCCCAGGAGCTGGCCAGGGCCTACTCCCAGGATGGGGTTACGGTGCGGCGGGTCACCCTCAAGCCGCGAAACCCGGCAAATCGGCCGGACGAGGTCGAGGAAAGCCAGCTCGTGCTTTTGGTTCACAGGTGGGAAAAGGGGAAGAACGCAACGGAAACGGCCGACTGGATTCAGGAAGGGAACCGCCTCATGGTGCGGTACATGCGGCCCATTACCGTGGGAGATCTGTGTCTCACCTGCCACGGACCTGTAGAAAAGCTCGACCCTCAGGTACGGGCCTTTCTTGCCGAGCATTACCCAGAGGACAAGGCCGTGGGGTACAAAGTTGGGGACTTCCGGGGCGCCGTTTCGGTCACGGTGGTGGAGGATTTGGGCGGCTCGAAGCCATGAGCTCCAGAGTCCTCACTGGTCTCGACCGCTTGGCGGCCCAAGGGACATGGGTGCGCGGCCGGCGCGTTGGGCTTCTGGCCAACCAAGCCGCGGTGACCTGCGAGCTCGAACCCGCTTGGGAGCTCGTCCCGCGCCTCGGAGGTGTCCTGGTGCGCATGTTTGCCCCCGAGCACGGGCTTTTCGGCCTTGCCCAGGACATGGAGGCCGTGGGCCATCACCGGTGGCGGGGTGTGCCGGTGGTATCGCTTTACGGAGCGAGCGTAGATTCCCTGAAGCCCCGGCCCGAGCTGCTGGCGGACCTGGACCTTTTGGTGGTGGACCTGCCGGATATCGGCTGCCGTTACTACACGTTCGCGGCGACCATGGCCTACGCCCTGGCGGCGTGCGAGGCCGCTGGGGTCGAGGTTGTGGTGTGCGACCGGCCGAACCCTTTGGGTGGGGAAATTCTGGAAGGGGGACCGGTGGAGGCTTGTTGCCGGTCCTTCGTTTCCGAATTGCCGGTGCCGGTTCGCCACGGCATGACCCTGGGAGAGCTTGCGCTTCTGCTCCAAACCGAGCGGCACCCGAAGTTGACCCTGACGGTTCTCGCGTGCGAGGGGTGGTCGCGAGGCGCGTGGTGGGACGAAACGGGCCTTCCCTGGGTCGCGCCCTCCCCCAACATGCCCACCCTGGCCACGGCAACCGTTTACCCGGGGGCGTGCCTCGTGGAAGCCACCAACCTCTCGGAAGGGCGGGCACCCACGCGGCCTTTTCTCCTCACCGGGGCTCCGTGGCTGGACGGGGAGGCTCTG
>JBAMMG010000084.1:0-18881 GCA_039793905.1 Thermoanaerobaculum sp.
CCCAGCCGTTGCTTTCGTCAAGAAGCACAGAGGTGACGCCCCCGCCGCTGGCAGCAAGCGGCAGAGCTTTACTTGAGAATACCACCGAAATCGCGACCATAATCCAAAGCTGCACCTTGCCCCGCATCTTCTTTTGCCAACTCCATGTAGCTATCGCTCAACACCTCCTTTCTCGCCGCTCTCTGCGGCCTTTGGCGCGAGTCTACTGTGTGTGTGTGTGTGTGTGTGTGTGTGTCAAGCGGCCTGAAAACCGCGACTCGGTTTTCGCAAACGGGTTGGTGAAAGAAAAAAAGCCCGCAGAGACCCGCGGGCTCGGAAACGCGAGAGGTCGAAACGCTCAGGGCTTGCGGTCGCCGAAGCGCCGAGCCGCCTCCGCCTTGGAGGGCGGGAGTTCCGGCGCCCTTTGCGCCAGGGCGCGGAAATCCGGAGGTGCCGAGAGCGGCGTCAAGGGGAGCTCGAGCTCCGCTTCCACGCCCAAGGTGTCGAGGTTCAAAAGCCGCACCAGGGCCTTGTCCGCACCCCAGCTTTCCCGGGGCCGGGGCAGGGTCACGGCCACTCCCTCCCCGGCGAGGGTGACCTCCTCCTGGGCCCAGGCGAAGCTTTGACCTTCGGCCGCGTACAGCACCTCCACCCGAAAGCGACCGGACGCCGGCAGAAGAGGAACCACCAAAGCCTCGGGGCTTACCGCCACGCCCCGTTCGGCGATGCCGCTGGCCGGCTTCGCCACCATGACCGCTGCCGGCGCCATGCGCACAAACCGCTCGCCACTGGCCCGGCGCCCAGCCGCTTCCACCCGCAGCTCCACGGGAGCCATGCCCGGCGTTTCGGGAGCCACGAACGCAGCGGTGAACACGCCGTCCCCGCCCTTCTCGTCGGCTCCCTGACCGTCGTCCCGAAGGGCGAGCCGCACCCCGGTGGAAAGCCTGGCCACCACCTGAGCCTCGGCCACCGGCCCGTCGTCGGCCACGTTCGCCGTCACCACCACGGTTTCCCCGCTGCGCGCCGCCAGGGGCTTGACCTGAACCGAAAGCTCCACCGGGCTTTCCGGCTCGTTCACCGCCACCTGAACGACCGGCTTGGAAAGCCCCTCCAGCCGCAAACGGTGCTCGCCCGGGGGCAAGGCAGAAACGTCCACGCGCACCCCTTTCGGCGAAACGTCCATGGTTTCCAGTTCGGGTTCATCGAACTTCTGGTAGCGCAAGGGCTTTCCGGCCACCGAGGCCCGCGCTGGCTTGTCACCGAGCACCACCACCACCGCGCCCTTGGGTTGGGTCAGGGGCAGCGCCACCTCCGCCTCGCCGCCAACCACCGGCACGGTCACGACGAAAAACTTGGAGTGCTTTTCGGGTCCTGCCGGACCAGGTCCCGGGTACGGACCCGGCAGCAAAAGCCCCCATTCCCCGGCAAAGGTCGCTGCTGCCAGCAAGCAAAACCCAACGATCATCGCTCGCTTCATGGTTCCCTCCCTTAAAAGTCAGTGCTGAGGGCCGTGCCAATGGCCCGGAAGTCGTTGCGGCGGTTGTGGTGGTGGTTGGCTTCGGTGCGGAACCACTGCACCCCCACCGCTTGCGCCGAGTACTCGGCCACCATGCCGTCGTCCTCCCCGGGAAGCCCAGCAATGCCGGACAGCGTGGCGAGGCCGATATCTTGGTAGTGGAAGGTCCACCAGTAGTCGTTCCACAGCCCCCACCCGGAAATCCAGTAAACGGTTTTGGGAAGCGCCGGGCGGCCGGCCGTGCCCTTGAGGTAGTACTGGTTGTAGTAGGCCATCCAGTCGGTGCGGCAGTTTCTGGTGGAATCGGTGTTTTCACCCACCAAATCCACCAGCCAGCCGGTGAGCCAGGACCCGGAAAGGGTGCCGGCCAAATCAGCCGCTTCGCTGCCCTTTTGCGGAGCGGCAATGGAGTTGATCCACCGGGTTTTCTGGATGATCGTCGGGTAGCGCCAATCGTAGGTCGGGTTGGAGAAAATCCAGCGGATGACGATGCCCCCGAAGGAGTGGGTATCGATGACCAAATCCGTGATCCCTTGCTGGGTGATGAAGTCGTAGAGCTGCTGGGCCACCTGCGATGCCGCCACCCACATGTACTTGGTGCCGTCGTAGTGGCAAACCACGTAGGGCACGGTGTAGTTCTTGGTCACGGCCTTGATCATGTCCGTGCCCCAGTACTCCCAAGCCACCGAGGGGTTGGCCAGATCCGCACCCCCCTTGCCGTGAACCAAGGCCACACCCGTTTTGGCCAAAAGGGGTGTGGCCAGGCACGCGGAAACGAGAAAAGCTGCAAACCACCGACGCATCATCTCCCTCCTTTCCGGCCTCGCGCCGAAAAACCATTCCGACCTGAGACAGTGCCCAAAACACATCGCTTTCTCCCGAGTTAACTTGCAACCAGAGAACGGTCGTGTCAAGGGGAGGGGGCACGTTCCAGAAATCTTTTGGCGCAAAGGGGAAAAATGGGGGTACCGAGCAAAAAAAGTGTGGTTCGCCAGGCTTTGCTACGAATTTCACAACCAAAAGGGAAACGGACTGGAGGCGACGGGCGGATTCGAACCGCCGAATGAGGGCTTTGCAGGCCCCTGCCTTACCCCTTGGCTACGTCGCCGTCCGCCCGAGAGTGTACCGAACCCTCAAGGTGCGTGTCAACGCGACGAGACTTACGGCGAAAGCCGCCGCCGGACGGGCCGCGGGCAGGTGGCCGCGTAGGGTACCGTGGTTTCGACCCAACCTGAAGCCGCGCACGAGGTTTCCGCCCGCACCCGCAGGTACACCTGGGCACCCGAGCCCGGCGGTGCCGAAACCGCGACTTCCGGTTGCTCGACTACGGTTTCCCAGGCATCCCGGAAATCGGGAACGAAAGCCGCGTGCACCCGATAACGTTCGGCACCAGCCACAGGTACCCAGGAAAAGAGCCCCACCCGCTTTCCGCACAGAAGGGGTGGCGAAAAGCGCAAACTCTGGGGCGGTGCGGGTGCGCTGCAAGTGGCGGCCAGAACCGCGTACGCCGCCGCCACGTCCACCCGCCGCCGGGTGATACCGTTGCGGCCGTCCTGACGGGGGTTGCCGGTGGTGGCCAGAGCTTCCCGAACCGCAGCAGGAAGCGCGTACGGAAAAGCCTCGAACAAAAGTGCTGCCGCACCGGCCACATACGGGCTGGCTGCCGAGGTGCCTCCGAAGCACTCATCGTAGCCTCCGCCCTTCTTGGTGGTCTTGGCGCAGTGAGCCGGTGCCCAAACCCCGAGCTTGTCTCCGGAATCGCTGTAACAAGCAATGCGGTCCTTTTTGGTCTCGTCGGAGCAGCCGGAAGCCATGCACTGGCCCTGCCCGAAGCTGGCCGTTTTCATGAGGCAGCCGAAGGGCAGCGGCAGCGGGTCGAAGCACAGCTCGTCGTCGTAAACCGCGCCCACAGCCAAAACCGAGCTCAAGCATGCCGGCCACGCCACACCCCGGGTGCAGCCGCCGTTGCCCGCCGCCGCCACCGGAAGGACACCGGCATCTTCGAGTTTTCGGAAGACCTCGGCCATGACCGGGTCCTGGTCGTCGCAGCTCCCGGAACCCGGGGGCCAGAGATCCTTGTCGTAGCCGCCCAGGGAAAGGTTCACGACGCGAATGCGGAAGGGGTTGCCGGCGCGCACGCTTGCCAGCACCGCCTCGAGACCTGCCAGGATCTGCTCGGACGTTCCCTCCCCCTGGGCGTCCAGCACTCGCACCGCCACCACCGTGGCCCCCGGCGCCACTCCACCGCCGCCTCCGGCGGCAATGCCGGCCACGCGGGTACCGTGGCCTTCCTCGTCGCGAGGGTTTCCATCGCCGTCGACAGCGTCAAGAAGCCTCACGGTTTTGCTCCCAAAAGCCGTCCCCCCAGGGGCGAGCTCGGGGTGATCGTCGTCCACGCCCGTATCCAAGACCGCAACGCCCACCCCAGCCCCGGTAAACCCCAAACGCTGGACGTCGCCCGCGCGGATGAGCGCCTTCCCCTCCTTGCGCAAAGCTCGCACCCGAAAGGTGGGACTCACCGCGTGCACCCGCGGATCCGAGGCCAGGTCGGCCAAAAGCGCCGCCGGCACCCGCACAACCACCACGCCAAGCTGCCGGAAGCTTGCCAGAACCTCTGCTTCGCGTTCCCAGCCGGCTTGGGGCGGGACGCCAAAACCCTCCACCCCTTTTTCGGAACGGAACAGCACGAGCAGCTCCAGGCGCTCCCGGCCTTGAGCTTGCTGCCAGACGGCCGTGGGGACCAGAGCCGGCACCTGCCCGGGCGCGCCTTGCAAGGCCACGGCAAATACGAAAATCAAGGTCATAGGGCCTCCCAGCGGCCGCTTGACACGGCACCGGGCTGGTGCGCTTCCCCTCGCCAAAAATCCGTCACCGGCCTTCCGCCGTGCCTTTGAGCTTGGCCAAAAGCTCCCTGAGGATCCTCTCGTCGCGCTTGAGCTGCTCTTTGAACTCGGTGGTTTCGGCGTGGTAAACCTCCCCCCGCAGCTCCCGCAGGGCCGCTTCCAAGATGCCTTCCAAAACCTGCCGCTCCTCTTCGGAAAGCTCCACGAACATAACGCCCTCCTTCGTAGCCTCAATGGTACGGCATCAGCGCTTGGGAAGAAAGTTGCCACCCCGAAAGGGCCGTGCAAAGCCAATGACGAGCTTGCTCGATGAGGGGGTTGCGTTAGCGCGGGGTGGAGCGGGAAACGGGATTCGAACCCGCGACTTCGACCTTGGCAAGGTCGCACTCTACCACTGAGTTATTCCCGCTCGCCGCTCGCGGGCGCGAGCACGACACAATGTAGCAACCTCAGCGCCAGGGGTCAAGGGGCAGAAGGGGAAAAGCCCCCGCGGTGCCAGCCCTAACTCCCGGCACCGGATTGGCTGCCCCAAGGCACCCGCCCGGCTGTAACCGAACGGCATCTTCCCGCATACATGGAAACAGAGCCGCGGACCATGGTACGATCGGACCGTGGAGAAAAGGAGGACGCAATGAAGGTTTGGAAGGTTTTGGTGGTTGCAGTGGCCATGGGGTTGGCTGTGGCACCGGCTGCCCTGGCGGGGGGAGCGTGCTGCAGCAAGGACCAGGCGGTGGCGAGGCAGGTGGAAACCCTGCCCAACGGGGTCAAGATCACCCTCACCTCCTCCGACCCCAAGGTCGTGGCCCAGCTGCAAAGCAGGGGTGAAGCTTGCGGAAAGGACTGCAAGGACTGCCCCATGCATGCCGCAGGCGTGACCCGCACGGTGGAAAAGGTCGCCAACGGCGTGACGATTACGGCGACCGCTGCCGACGCTGCCCTGGTGGCCAAGCTGCAGCAGCACGCCGCCACCATGGGCCAAGGGACCATGAAGGGAGCCTGCTGCTCGAAGGAGGGGGGTACCGGCGCCGCCAAAGGCGGGTGCTGCTCCAAAGGCGAGGCCAAAGGCTCCGGGTGCAGCAAGGGAGCTGGACACACCGCCCATCCCACGACGTAGCTTGCTTTTGGGAACCGCTACCGAGGCCCGGCGCGTGCCGGGCCTTTGGTTTTTCAGTACAATAGTGGCGATGGAAAAAAAGCCCGTTTTTCTTCACGATTCCGTGGAGTTTCCCCTGGTCGTTCCGCCCTCCGGGAGCAAACCAGGTCTCTTCGCGTACATCCGCTCCCGCTTGGTCACCGGAGCCTTGGTGGCCTTTCCCCTGGTGGTAACCCTGTTTTTCGGGCGGTTCCTCTTTAACCTCCTGGACCGCTGGTTTTACCCCTGGAGCTTGCGTTTCTTCGGCCGCTCCATCCCCGGCATTGGCGCCGCCATTGCCTTGGTACTCATGTTTCTCCTCGGGGTCGCTGCCCACAACGTTTTGGGTCGGAGGCTTTTGCGTCTTGGCGAATTGCTTCTGACCCGGATACCGATCCTGCGCCCCGTGTACCTGGGAGCCCGGGAGGTTTCCCGGGCCTTTTCCCGCGACCGTACCCAGGGGTTCCGGCGCGTGGTGCTCATCCCCTTCCCGTGCGAGGGAGCGTGGTGCGTGGCCTTTCAAACCGGCGAGTTCGTGGCCAACAGCCCAGATGGCCCGGTGCCCATGGTGGCGGTGTTCATGCCCACCACACCTAACCCCACAACCGGGTTTTTCCTCGCCTACCCCAAAAGCCGCATCAAGACCACCGACTTGACCGTGGAAGAGGCAGTGAAAATCGTGATTTCCGGTGGGCTTGCCGCCGGCGACCTGGTGCGCCTGTTCGGGAGAAACCCATGACACCTCAGGAGCGTGCCCGCAAGGTCGCGCCCCTTCTGGCTCACGCCTACCCGGAAGCGCGGTGCGAGCTCGACCACCGCAACGCCTACGAGCTTTTGGTCGCTACCATCCTCTCCGCCCAGTGCACCGATGCCCGCGTCAACCAGGTAACGCCGGCGTTTTTTGCCCGTTTCCCCAACGCCCAGGCCCTGGCCCAGGCGCGCCAAGAAGAGGTGGAAGAGCTCATCAAGAGCACCGGGTTTTACCGCAACAAGGCCAAGGCGCTTTTAGGCATGGCCAAGGCCCTGGTGGAGCGGCACGGTGGCGAGGTTCCGAGGCAGATGGAGGCCATGGTGCAGCTCCCCGGCGTCGGCCGAAAGACGGCCAACGTCGTCTTGGGCACGGCCTACGGGCTTGCCACGGGCATCGTCGTGGACACCCATGTGACCAGGGTCTCCCAGCGTTTGGGGCTTACCACCCAAAGCGAGCCCGAAAAGATCGAGCGCGAGCTCATGGCCCTTTTCCCCCGCGAGGAGTGGGTGGCCCTTTCCCACCGCTTGATCCTCCACGGCCGTTACGTCTGCAAAGCCCGCAAGCCGGCGTGCGGTTCCTGCCTGCTTGCGGAAATTTGCCCGCGGGTGGGGGTGTGAGGTGCACCGCCGGTTCCATTTCGGGGGGTGGATCGAGATCATCACCGGCTGCATGTTTTCGGGCAAGTCCGAAGAGCTCATCCGCCGCTTGCGCCGGGCCATCATTGCCCGCCAGCGGGTTCAGGTCTTCAAGCCAGCCTTGGACGACCGCTACTCCGCTACCGAGGTGGTTTCCCATTCCCGCTGGCGCCTTGAGGCCGAGCGGGTGGCCAGGGCCGAGGAGATCCTGGACCGCTTGAACCCGCGGACCGAAGTCGTGGGCATTGACGAAGCCCAGTTCTTCGATGCCGCCCTCGTTGCCGTGTGCACGCACCTGGCCAACCTCGGCAAGCGCGTGATTGTAGCCGGCTTGGACATGGACTTTCGGGGCCAGCCTTTCGGCCCCATGCCCGAACTCCTCGCCATTGCCGAAGAGGTGGAAAAGATGCACGCCATTTGCGCTCGCTGTGGGGCTCCGGCGTCCTACACGCAACGGCTTACCCCCGCCCAGGAGCAAGTGCTGGTGGGGGCCGCCGACACCTACGAAGCCCGCTGCCGCCACTGCTTCGAGCCCGGCGGACCCGCCGCCGAGCGTTCCCTTTTTCCCGAAAGCGAGGAAACGCCCGGGCGATAGGCTATACTCACGGGGGATGGCGAGCCTAAGGGAGGTTTTTGGCAAGCTCACCCAGGAGCTTCTCCGCTGCTGTCAGGAAGTTTAACGGGAGCGTTTGCTGTCGTTAGCCGTCTTTGGCTCAGTAGCGCGGCAAACGCCGCGGCCCGATTCGGATTTGGATTTCCTCGTTGTGGCCACCAACCTCCCCCGGGGGCGCATGGCGCGGGTGGCGGAGTTCGAGGAAGTCGAGCGGCGCATGGAAGAAGCTTTGGCCCAAGCCGAGCACCACGGGGTTCACACCTTTTTGTCCCCGGTTTTCAAAACACCCGAGGAACTGCCTTGGGGATCGCTGCTGTTCTGGGACATGACCGAAGAGGCGGTAATCCTTTACGACCCAAAAGGGATCCTGAGCCGTCACCTGGCAGCGGTGCGGGAGCGTCTGGCATCGCTGGGGGCACGGCGCATTGTCCGCGGCACCACCCGCTATTGGGACCTCAAACCCGACTACAAACCCGGCGAGGTCTTTGAGCTGTGACCAACCTCTCCCTAGCCCAAAGCTACCTCGTGAAGGCGCAAAAGCGGCTCCGGGCGTTAGCCGTACTTTTGGCCGAGGACGCGTACTCGGACGTGGTGAGGGAAGCCCAGGAGATCGTGGAGCTCGCGTTGAAAGGCATGTTGCGGGCCGTTGGGGTGGATCCACCACGGTGGCTCGATGTCGGTGGTCCCCTCCAGGAAGCAGCCACGCGCTTCCCCCCCGAGGTTGAAAAAGCCATCCCTCGTCTCGCCGACATTTCGCATCGCTTACGGCGAGAACGGGAGTTTGCGTTTTACGGCGATGAGGATGTCATCCCCACCGAGGAGTACAGCCAGGCTGACGCCCAGCGCGCCCTTGCCGAAGCCGAAGAGGTGGTTTCCTGGGCAAGCCGGGTCATCCCTCCCCCGCCACTGCCGTAACAAAAAAAGCCGGCCCGAGGCCGACTTTTTTGGCTTTTCTTGGTGGCGACTACTCGTCGCCGTCATCGCCAATGGCTTCCACCGGGCAGGAAGCCTTGGCCTCCTGGCACTGGGCCTCCTCTTCGGGAGTTTCGGGCTGCTTGTAGACGTAGGAGTACCCCTCGTCCTCGTTGGCCCGGAAGTTGTTGGGCGCCGTGGTGCGACACACGTCGCAGTCAATGCACGAGGTGTCCACGTACCACTTGCCGGGAACGTTGAGAGCGACCTTGTTGTTCTTGTCCGCCATGTCTCACCCCTTTCTCGCGGCCGCGGGGCAGGCCGCCAGGCCGTGAATTGTAGCACAAGAACAGCGGCGATTATTCCCTTACGGCACTGGCGGGGTGAGGGGTCTGAGGCGAGGCGGAGCCAGAGGGAGAGCGGCCAGGGCTTGGGGCGAGCAGTTGCCGTTGAAGACACAGTCCCAGGGGAACTCCTTGGTGAAGGTTTGCTCCAAGTACACGGGGTCGTTGGTGGCGTTGTCCACCCGGGAAACGTAAGCGAGAAGGGCCGGTGTGGGCTGGGCAGCGGTGGAGCGCCAAGCTTTGACGGAAATTTCAAGCGTGCCGAAGGCCACGTCGTTTTCCAAGCCGAAAAGCCCCCCCTTGACGGCCTGGTCGAACTGCTCGTGGGCGAGGGGGTTGAGCACCAGACCCAGGTCCTTGAGCTTGGTGCCGTCAGCAGCGTAAAGCGTGAGCTCCACCTCCAGGGACGTGAGGCGATCGGAGAGGTTCACGAGACCCACGTTGGTGCGAAACGCCGCATCTTCGCGGATACCCGAGAACACCACCTTGTTGAGGCCCTTCGCCTGCTGGTGGGGGTCAATGTAGTAGTACCAGGGGATGCCGGGAATGGCCTGGCCGTAGGTGGAAACGGTGCCGTCGTCGGCGGTTTTTTTGTTGTAGGTGCGGCTCCACACCAAGATTTTCCGCGGCTCGCCCCGCGGGGGTGTGGTTTGTTTGAAGGTGCCAGCCTTAAAGGCCCAAATAAGCAAAGCGCCAACGCTGTTAGCTCCCCAGTTGGCCTCGACGATGTTTTCCAAAAGCACGCTGCGGCCGGGCTGAATGTCCTTGAGTTTGGGGTCCACTTTGGCAAAGCCGTCCTCGCTCCGGCCCCCCAGGTGGTTGGTGAAGGTGTCGTACCAAAAGGTGTTGTCGATGTTGCCCGTGGGGAGAAAAACGATCATCACGTCCACTGGCACCTCGTCCACGTTCATGATTTCGAGATCCGTGCGCCACGTGGCGTTTTGCAAACCTGGCGCTGCCGCCGCTGCGGGCACAATGACAAAATCCGCGGCCCTGAAGCTGGACCAGGCGGCATGGGCGGAAAGACACAACATAAGGAGCACCGCAAGCGTTCTCATGCTCAGCCTCCCCGGTGAGTGTACACGGCTTCGGGAGTCAACGGCAGCACCACCTGCGCCGAAAGGCCACCGCCTGGGAGGTTGGCGAGGCGCAGCTCGCCGCCGTGGGCGGCGACGATGCGGTCGGCTATGGCCAGCCCTAAACCTGTCCCGCCCTTGCGGTTGGAGTAGAAGGCCTCTTTCACCTTGGGGAGCTCCGCCTCGGGGATGCCGGGACCCGTGTCCTCGACCGCCAAAACCCAGCGGTCGTCCTCCCGCGCCGCTCGCAACACCACGTGCTTGGTTTCGGCTCCATCCAAGGCTTGGATGGCGTTGAGCCCCAGGTTCAACAGCACCTGCGTCAGCTGCCCGCGGTCGGCCAGCACCGTCCCGGCAATCCCGTGAACGTCGAGGGCCACCCCAGCCCGCTGGCACTCGGGGCCCAGCACCGCCGCCACGTCCCGGAGGAGCGACGGCACATCCACCGCTTCTTTCTGCAGAGGAGAGGGGCGGGCGTAGTGAAGGAAGTCGGTAACCAGCTTGCGCAAGCGCGCAACTTCCTTCTTGGCCAAGGCCACAGCCTCCGAGCTTCCCCCGCCCACCTCCTCGCTCACCAGGTCCAGGTGAATGGAAAGGGCGTTCAGTGGGTTGCGGATCTCGTGGGCGAGGTTGGCTGCAAGTACCCCCAGCGCCGCCAGCTCCCGGTCCCGCAGCCGCCGAGCCTCCAGCTCGGCATTGCGCTTGATGAGGTGCCCCATGAACACGAACGCGAAGACCATCATGGTGAGGGTGACCCCGCCGGCCAAGGCCGTCCGGA
The DNA here is from genome assembly GCA_039793905.1 of Thermoanaerobaculum sp. GTDB lineage: Bacteria > Acidobacteriota > Thermoanaerobaculia > Thermoanaerobaculales > Thermoanaerobaculaceae > Thermoanaerobaculum. The sequence continues at coordinate 10,580 of JBAMMG010000084.1, forward strand.
TCAGGAGCCTTCGACGCAAAAACGCAATTCGTTGCTCGAGCGCCGGCTTGGAAATGGAGACGACCACGGTGGCCAGCTCCTCCACCGGCACGCGGATTTGGTACGAGGTTTGGCTTTCCGTGACGTGCTCGCCCTCCGGCACCGGCACGAACTCGCTGCCCGGCTCAGGAAAACCTCCGGGTACCCCTTCCGTACGGGTCGTGGTGCGCCAGACCAAGCGACCCCGGTCGTCGTAAACCTCCAGCGACTCGATGACCTCCTTTTTCGCCAGAGACAGGGAGAGCTTCTGGAGGGCTTCCTTTTTCTTTTCCACCACCTGGTACAGGGAGCCTTCGCCCTTGAACTGCTTGGCGAGCTCTTCCGCCTGGGCGCGACCGGTAAGGAGCACGTCCTCCAGGTACGAGCGGGAAAGCTGGGAAATGGTAAGCTGGGCGAAAAGGCCGAAGGCCACCACGAAAAACAGCGCAAACACCACCGCTACCGCCAGGTACTGCTTGCTCCAGCCGAGATCTTCGCGCCCCACGGCGGGATTGTACGCGGGAACCCGTAGGTTGCTACCATACCTGGGGGAACCGAACGATGCGGGGAACGGGACGCACGCTCGCGGTGTGGTGGACACTGGTTCTTTTGGCCCAAGCCTGTGGCAAGGGCTCACCCCCACCGCCCCCTTCCCCCGCTACCGAACCGGTTCACGGCGGCCAGGTCACCGTGGCCATCGCCCAAGACATCACGAGCTTCAACGAGTACACCGGTTTTGGCGAAACCACCGAAACCGCCATCCTCGATCAAATCTTCCCAACGCTCCTGGTGGAGCAGCCGGACTACGAGCAGCACCCGCCATCCTTTGCTCCCAACCTCGCGATCTCTTGGGCTTTTTCCGACGACAACCGCACCCTCACCTTCAAGCTTCGCTCCAACGCCCACTGGTCGGACGGCACCCCGGTGACAGCTGGGGACGTGGCGTTCACCTTCCGGGTGCAAAAGGATCCACGCCTCTCCTGGCCGGGGCAGGAAATCAAGGATTTCATCGAAGCCGTGGAGGTGGTTTCTCCTACCGAGGTGCGCTTCCATTTTTCCCGGGCCTACCCCTACCAGCTCATGGACGCCAACGACGGGCACATCCTGCCAGCCCACGCCTGGGGCGCCATCCCCCTGGAGGCCTGGCCTCATACGGACTTTTCCCGCGTTCTCGTAACCTCCGGGCCTTTTCGGGTTGGCTCCCACGTTCCCCAGCAAGTCTTGACCCTGGTGCGGGACCCCGCCTTTTGGGAGCCGCCTAAGCCGTACCTGGACCGGGTGGTGTTCAAGGTCATCCCCGACACCGGCCAACAGTTGGCCCAGCTCCTCGCTGGCCTTGTGGACGTGGTGCTCATGGTCCCCCCCAGGGAAGCCGTGGAGCTCAAGCGCCACCCCAAGGTCGAGATCGTGGAGGTGCCGTCGCGGGTTTGGGGGTACGTGGGCTGGAACAACCGCCGCCCGCCTTTTACTGACCGCCGCGTACGCCGCGCCCTCACCATGGCCATCAACCGCCAAGCCATCGTGGACACGGTGTACTGGGGTTTCGCGCGGGTGGCCAAGGGACCCATCCCTTCCACCATGTGGGCGGCCAACCGCAACCTCAAGCCCCTCCCCTACGAGCCCCACCAAGCCGCCGCGCTCCTGGACGCCGCTGGGGTCGTGGACCGCGACGGCGATGGCTTCCGGGACTGGCAGGGGAAACCCTGGACCATCGAGCTTCTCTACCCCTCGGTCAACACCCTGCGGGCGCAGGTGGCGCTCATGATCCAAGCGGATTTGGCCAAGGTGGGGGTGAAGGTCGAGCTCACGCCCATGGAGTTCACGGCCATGATGGCTCGCCAGGAGACAGGCAACTTCGACGCGGTCCTCAGCGCCTGGTCCGAGGCCACCAAGGTGGACTTGACCTCCGCATGGGTAACCCCTTCGGCGACCACCGGCAGCAACAACTTCATTGGTTACTCCAACCCCGACGTGGACCACCTGGCCTTGCAGGCTCGGGAGGAAAGCGACCTCGCCAAGGCCAAGGTGTTTTTGGACCGGGCCCAGGAGCTCATCGTCGAGGACCAGCCGGTGACGTTCCTTTACGAGGGCGTGCAGCTGGTGGGAATTTCCCGCCGGATCAAGGGCGCCAACATCAACCCGGCTTCCGTGTTCTTCAACCTTCCGGAGTGGTACGTCGAGCCATGAGAGCGCGGCTGGCCCGCCGCCTGGTCGGAAGCTTGTTCGTCGTGTGGCTGGTCGCCACCGGAACCTTTTTCTTCGTCGCCGCCACCCCTGGCGATGTGGCTTCGAAGCTGGCCGACCCTCGCATCCCACCAAGCGCCCGCGCCCGCTTGCGGGAGCACTTTGGCTTGGATAAACCGGTCCTGGCAAGGTACGTTCGCTGGCTTTTCGATGGAGCTTCGGGGAACTTGGGCGAATCCTTTGCCTTTCGCCGCCCGGTGCGGGAGGTTTTGACCGAAGCGGTCCCCAACACGGTGCTTCTCGCGTCAGTGGGTTTGCTTTTGGAACTGGGGGCCGGCGTCGCTCTGGGTCTCTTTCAGGCCCTGCGCCCGGGAAGCTGGGTGTATCGGTGGCTTTGTGCGCTTTACCTCGCCGCATACGCCATGCCAACGTTTTTCATGGCCTCCCTGCTCCTTTGGCTTTTGGCGTACACCGTACCCCTCTTTCCCCCTTCGCACATGGCTGAATCCCTGGCCACCAACCCCGGTTTGTGGGAACGCACATGGGAAACCGCCCGCCACCTGGCGCTCCCCGCGCTCACCGTCGGCTTGACCGGGTTCGGGGCCGTGGCCCGCTACCTCCGGGGCTCGCTCCTGGACGAGCGCCAGCAAACCTACATCCTCGCCGCTTTGGCCCGGGGGTGCAGTCGGCGCCGGGCTCTGGTGGTTCACGCCCTCCCCAACGCCGTGCTTCCACTCCTCACGATCCTCGGGCTTTCGCTGCCCTTTTTGGTTTCGGGCTCTCTGGTCATCGAGGTGATGTTTTCGTGGCCGGGAATGGGGCAGGTGTTCTACACCGCGGTGACCGCCCGGGACGTGCCGCTCATCCAAGCGGCAACGGTGCTGGTCACGGCGGCCGTGGTGGCTGGCAACTGGCTGGCCGACGTGGTCTACTCCCTGGCCGATCCGAGGATCCGGCAGTGAACGCGGCTCTCCGGCGGCTCACCGTTGGCTTGGGCGTCCTCCTCGTTGAGGCGGCAGCGGCAATTTTCGGGCCGCTCCTTCTGCCTGACCCCAACCGCATCGTGGATCCGCGAGGGGCGGGGCTCGTGCCACCCGGTTCGCGGGTCCTGGTGGTGACGCTCACCGATGGCCGCGAGTTGGCCGCCACCCAGCTCGAGCGCCAAAACGGCCACATCCGCCTCTTGCGGGGAACCTCCTGGGAGCAGGTCCCCGAGCCGCTCATGGTTGCGGTCCATACCCGCTGGTACCTCCTGGGGAGCGATGCCCTAGGAAGGGACGTGGCGGCCCGGCTTGTCAAGGCCGGCGAGGTTTCCCTGGCTGTGGGGGTCCTTTCCCTGGCCTTGGCCGTTTTCTTGGGCACGTTCGTGGGGATGGCTTGCGGCCTGGGTCCACGCTGGCTGGACAGAGCCCTCATGGCGTTCGTGGACACTGCCTTGGCCCTCCCCCTGCTCTTCGTGCTGTTGGCCGCCAGCGCCTTCCTCCGCCCGTCTTTGGCCACGGTGGTGGCCATGCTCGGCCTCTTCTCGTGGATGGGGGTGGCGCGCCTCGTGCGCGGCCAGGTGCTCGTGGCCCGGGAGCAGCCGTGGTTTCTGGCGGCGCGAGGTTTGGGGCTACCGCCCTGGCGCCTGGCGGCCGTACACCTCCTTCCCCACGCCCTGACCCCCCTTTTGAGCGACGCCGCCCTGCGCCTGGGGGACCTCATCCTCCTGGAAGCCTCCTTGAGCTTTCTCGGTTTTGGCGTGCCCCCGCCGCTGCCGTCTTGGGGTAGCATGGCCGCCGAAGGGTTCGAGGTGTGGCGCCTCGCCTTTTGGTTACCGCTTCTGCCTGGTTGTGCCATCGCCGTCACGGTGCTGGCCTTCGCGGCCATTGCCGACGGCCTCGCCGCCTGGGCACGGGCTGGGGGTGAGGGAGGGGAGCCGTGAGCACAGTTTCCACCCTTCCGGTGCTGGTGGTGGAGGACGACGCCGAGCTCCGTGCCTCCCTGCGGGCCCTCCTGGAAAGCGAGGGCATTCCGACCCTCGAGGCGGCCAGCGCCGCCGAGGCCCTCTCGGCCCTCGCGGACCGAGAGGCGGGGCTGATCCTTTTGGACCTCGGGCTTCCGGACATGGACGGCCTCGAGCTGCTCGGCCATTTGGCTCAGCACGATGACGCGCCGATCGTGGTGCTTACCGGGCGCAGCGAGACGGCGACAGTGGTGGAGGCCATGAAGCTTGGTGCCGCCAACTTCCTGGTGAAGCCCACCGAGGCCGCGCAGGTGGTCAGCGTGGTGCAAAAGGAGCTCGCCCGGCACCTCCGCCAGCGGCATATGGAAATCCAGCTCGCAAGGGAAAAGGCCCGCGGCGCCCGCTTTCCCATTGGTGAAAGTCGGGCCATGCAGCAGGTGCGCCAGTTGGTCCTCAGGGTGGCGGAAACCGACGCTTCGGTCTTGCTCACGGGGGAGTCGGGTACAGGGAAGGGGATGGTGGCCCGCCTCATCCACAGCCTTTCCCGCCGGCGGGACGCGCCTTTTTTGGACGTGAACTGTGCGGCTCTCGCCCCCCAGCTTTTGGAATCGGAGCTTTTCGGTCACGAACGGGGGGCCTTTACCGATGCCCGGGAGCGCAAGCTGGGCTTATTGGAAGCGGCTCACGGGGGCACGGTGTTTCTGGACGAAATTGCCGACATGGACCTCCACGTCCAGTCCAAGCTCCTCAAAGCCATCGAGGACCGGCGCTTCCGCAGGCTCGGGGGGGTCAGGGAAATCCAGGTGGACGTGCGTCTGATTGCGGCCACCCACCGCGACCTTCAAGAAGAGGCGAGGAACGGGCGCTTCCGCCAGGACCTCTACTACCGCTTGAACGTTTTTCAAATCGTCCTGCCCCCACTGCGCGAGCGGCGGGAGGACATCCTCCCCATTGCCACCGCTTTCATGGCCGAGCTCAACCCGGTGCTGGGCAAAGCCGTGGACGGGATCCACCCCGACGCGGCTCGCATCCTGGAGGCCTACCACTGGCCTGGAAACATCCGCGAGCTCCGCAACGTCATCGAGCGGGCCATGATCCTGGCCCGGGGCAACGAAATCCGCCCCGAACACCTCCCTGCAGAAATCCGCTTGCGAAAAGGTGCGGAATTGGCCTTCGTTTCCCTCCCCGAGCTGGAAGCCGCCCACATCCGCCGCGTGGTCCACGCCCTGGGAGGCAACCTCAAGCGAGCGGCAGAGGTTTTGGGGATCTCCCGCTCCACCCTCTACCAGAAAATCCAGCGCTACGGCATTCCCGTGCCGCGGGAGTAACGGCGTCGGCGGTTCGTGCTACCATAAGGCCGTGGGGAAGCGGCCGAGACACTCGCTGGTGGAATACTTCCTGGCCGCCGTAGGGTTGGCGTTTTTGGCGTTCATTTTGGCCATCGTCCTCGCTCCCGGGTCGTGCAAAGTGGAGTTCAACCCCGACGCGGACAAGGGTTGGGGAAAGCCCACACCGGTATCTCGGCCGTGACGTAACCGCACGCCCGTTAGGGGCATAGAAACAACGGAGGGTTGTTATGGGTAACACCGTCAAAACCGTGCTGCTCCTGGGCCTCCTCACCGGCCTGCTGCTCGCCATTGGCGACGCCTTGGGCGGCAACCAGGGCCTCGTTTTGGCCTTGGGGATTGCCGGCCTCATGAACTTCGTGGGCTACTTCTTTTCCGACAAGATTGCGCTGGCCATGCACCGGGCCCAACCGGTGAGCGAGGCCGAGGCTCCCGAGCTTTACGCCATCGTGGCCAACCTCGCCCAGCGGGCGCAGATCCCCATGCCGCGCCTGTACGTGATCTCCGAGCTGCAGCCCAACGCCTTTGCCACCGGCCGCTCACCCCGCCATGCCGCGGTCGCGGTGACCGAAGGGCTTTTGCGAACCATGAACCGGGAAGAGCTGGCTGGGGTCCTGGCCCATGAGCTGGCCCACGTGAAAAACCGGGACATCCTCACGGCTTCCGTGGCGGCCACCTTGGCCGGGGCTATTACCGTGCTGGCGCGCATGGTGGGGTACGCCCTCATGTTTGGGGGCCGCGACCGCGACGAAAGCGGCAGCGCCTGGGGTGGCATCTTTCTGCTCATCGTGGCGCCTGTTGCCGCGCTGTTGATTCAGCTGGCCATTTCCCGCTCCCGGGAGTTTGCCGCCGACGAAAAGGCGGCTCGCATCACCGGCAACCCCCTGGGCTTGGCGTCCGCGTTGCGGAAGCTCGCAGCCCTCACCGAGCGGGTGCCCATGGAAACCGCGCAACCCGCCACGGCCTCGCTGATGATTGCCAACCCCTTTTCCGGTGGCGGCTTGATGAAGCTCTTTTCCACCCACCCGCCCATCGGCGAGCGCATCGCCCGCCTCGAGGCTCTCGTCGGCCGGGTGTAGCGCGTTCGAGCCCTCACCCGGCCGCGCGTTCGGCCTCCAGGTCCCAGCGCTCGCGGAGGATTTCGGTGAGAACCCAGACGACTTCGGGGTCGAACTGGCTGCCCGAGCCGCGCCACAGCTCGGCCACCGCTTCTTCCCGGGTACGGGCCGGGCGCCACGGCTTGGGGTGGGTCATGGCGTCGTAGGCCCGCACCGCCGAAATGATCCGAGCCGCCCTGGGGATGGCTTCCCCACTTAAACCCAACCTTCCCGCAAACTCGCCGGAGGTTTTGCCGTCCCACCGCTCGCCCACGGCTTCCACCACCGCCATCACGTCCCGCAAGAGCTCCACCCGCTGGAGCGACGCCACCGACTGCGCTAACTGCCGCCGCAAAAGCTCCGTGCCTTGAGACTCGAGTTCGCCCAGTTGGTTGAGAACCCCTTCGGCAATTCCGATTTTCCCCACATCGTGGAGGAGCGCCGCCCGGCGCAGCGTCTTGAGTTCATCTTCCTGCAAGCCCAGAGCTTGCCCCACCCTTACGGACAGCTCCGCCACCCTTTGGGCGTGGCCCCGACTCCCCCGCTCCTTGGCCTCGAGGGCTTGAGCCAGGAGGGTAGCGATTTGTTCCATGGCTTCCTCCAAGGCCTGGGACTGGAGCTCCACCCGTTGCAGCAAGGCGCGGTTGGCTGCCGCTTGGGAGCCCAAAAGCCAGGCCATGGCCGTAAACACGAACAAATACCCGTAAGCGGTAACGAGTTCCACCGTTACCCGCTGGACGTGGGTACTGTCGAACCCCACCACCAGGGCCAGATGGCACGCGGCCACGGCACCGTTGGTCACCAGGGCCGCCCCCGTTCCGCCGCGAAAGGCGGCCACCGCCAAGGCTGGGAGGAACAGCACTGCGAACCAATACGGTCTGGCGCCGGTGGCGGCTGTGAGCATCCACACCCCAAGCGCCACCCCCAGGGTGAGGCCCATGGCGGGGATGAAGGCCTGGGACCGCTGCCAGCCCCGAAAGTGGCCCAACTCGTCCAAAAGCAAAACGGCTTCGGGACGCACCAGCACCATGCCGGCAAGCCCGAGGGTAACGGCGGCCGCCAGGTCCGAAAGCCACCAAGAAAAGAACGCCAGGGGCAAGTTGAGGGTCACCGCGCCCTGGGGCGGGAAAAACGCCAAAAGCAGCGTTCCCAAGGCGGCGCTGGCCAACGTCCCCAGGGTCAGGCCCCAGCCCAGGACGTGGGCCAGCTTGTGACGGCTTTTGCCCTCCGCCCTTTCCAGGGCGGCGGACACCACAAGAAGGAAGACGGCTTCCGGAAGGCCAAAGAGCCCGGTGCGCGCGGGTCCCACCGCAGCACCCCAAGGGGAGATGAAGTTGGCCATCCAGACGGCCAGTGCCCCCCACGGCCCCACCCACGCCGCCGCAAAAGCCGTGAATCCTGCTGCCGGAAAGAAAAAGCTCACCCCCGGGATGAACTCGAAGAGGCCGGCGAGACGGTTCAAAAGGGCCCAGCCTACGGCCACCACCAGAAACGGCAGCGCTCGCCGCAAGCCACGCCCCGCCGCCTGCGCAACGTTCATGCACTCAGCGTAGCACCGTCTGCAAGCGCCGGAGCACCTCGGAAGGCTCCATCCCTTCGAGAAAAACGAGCTTGTCTCGCGACCCGGCCCCGGCCCTCACGCTCACGACGCGGCGCGGGACGGCGAGCAGCTCCGCAAGGTACCCTTCCAGTTGGGCGTTGGCCTGCCCCCG
>JBAMMG010000085.1:0-4442 GCA_039793905.1 Thermoanaerobaculum sp.
TTACTCCACAATCTCGGTCACGGTGCCGGCGCCGACGGTACGGCCGCCTTCACGGATGGCGAAGCGCAAGCCTTGCTCCAAAGCAATGGGCGTGATGAGCTCCACCTCGATCTCCACGTTGTCCCCAGGCATCACCATCTCCACACCCTGGGGCAACTTCACGCTCCCCGTCACATCCGTCGTCCGGAAGTAAAACTGCGGCCGGTACCCGTTGAAAAACGGCGTGTGCCGCCCACCTTCCTCCTTCGTCAACACGTACACCTGCCCCTTGAACCTCACATGCGGCGTAATGCTCCCAGGCTTCGCCACCACCTGCCCCCGCTCCACCTCGTGCTTCTCCGTCCCCCGTAGCAAAATCCCAATGTTGTCCCCAGCCTGCCCCTGATCCAACAACTTCCGAAACATCTCTACCCCAGTCACCACCCTCTTGAACGTCGGCCGAAAACCCACGATCTCCACCTCGTCCCCAACCTTCACCACCCCACGCTCCACCCGACCCGTCACCACCGTCCCCCGCCCAGAAATCGAAAACACGTCCTCAATCGGCATCAAAAACGGCTTGTCAATGTCCCTCACCGGCTCCGGTACGTACTCATCCAACGCCCCCACCAACTCCCAAATGCACTTCGCATCCGGATGATCCGGCGAATCCACCATCCCAGCCTTCAACGCGCTCCCACGAATCACCGGCACATCATCCCCAGGAAAATCGTACTGACTCAAAAGCTCCCTCACCTCCAACTCCACCAAGTCCAACAACTCCGGATCCTCAACCTTGTCCACCTTGTTCAAAAACACCACGATGTACGGCACCCCCACCTGCCTCGCCAACAAAATGTGCTCCCTCGTCTGCGGCATCGGCCCATCCTCCGCCGACACCACCAAAATCGCCCCATCCATCTGCGCCGCACCCGTGATCATGTTCTTCACGTAGTCCGCATGCCCAGGACAGTCCACGTGCGCGTAGTGCCGCTTCTCGCTCTGGTACTCCACATGCGACGTCGCAATCGTCAAAATCTTCATCTCGTTCCGCCGCCCCTGCGCAATGGACGCCTTCGCCACCTCATCGTACGACTTGTACTCCGCCAAACCCCTCATGGACAATACCTTCGTAATCGCCGCCGTCAACGTCGTCTTCCCGTGATCCACGTGCCCAATCGTCCCTACGTTCACGTGCGGCTTCGTCCGATCAAACTTCTGCTTGGCCATCGTCTTTGCCTCCTTTTCGTGTCCCTCTACCTGTTCTTCGGCGGCTTTCCAAGCCAGCCCAACCTTGCGCGTTGCTCCATGGAGCCCACGACCAGACTTGAACTGGTGACCCCGTCCTTACCAAGGACGTGCTCTACCGCCTGAGCTACGTGGGCCCGCGGTCTCGATGCCCTCACAGTGGAGCGGGAGACGGGATTCGAACCCGCGACCAACAGCTTGGAAGGCTGTGACTCTACCCCTGAGTTACTCCCGCGTGCGAATGGTGCAGGCGGATGGATTCGAACCACCGTAGGGCTTAGCCCGGCAGATTTACAGTCTGCTGCCTTTGACCGCTCGGCCACGCCTGCACACCTCAAAGTCCCAAACCTTCCCCGCGGGGTGTGACCGCAACCGCTGGAGCTGGCGAGGGGACTCGAACCCGTAACCTGCGGATTACAAATCCGCTGCTCTACCCGTTGAGCTACGCCAGCGCTTGCGCTCACCTCTCCGCCTCCACGGCTTCCAAAGAACTCCCGCGGTGCACACCTACACCGACAGGGAGGGATATACTACCAGGGCGCGAGAAAAAATCAAGGCCTCTCCCGGAGGCACAAGAGCTGTATGCCGAGGTTTCGAGTTCGACCGCACGCCATCGGGGACCACCCGAGGCTTGGACGACTCGCCATCTCGCCCACAAGAAAGCACCTCACCGCAACCCCCAAGCCGCGCAGTTTCAGCCTTGCGCCTCGGCTTGCCAGCGCTTCCGGTGCGCCTCGCCTCTCGTAGCCGCAATTCCCACCGAGGGTACGTCAGTGGGAGAGCGGCCAGCGGCGGCGCCACTCGAAGGCCAGGATGCCGGTGGCCACAGCCATGTTGAGGGACTCAACGCCAGCGGCCATGGGAATCGCCACCACCCCGTCAAGGAAACGCTGGGTCTTGGCCCGCAGCCCCTCCTCGCCCCCGAGACACAAAAAAAGCCTTTGAGGGAGCTCGACCCTATGAACGCCTTCGCCCCGCGCGTCGGCTCCCAGGACCGTGAAACCCGCCTCCTGAGCTTGGCGGGCCACATCGCCCAGAGCGCCCACCCGCGCCACCCGGACCAAAGGCAAAGTCCCGGCCGCCACCTTGGCTACCGCCCCGCCCAGGGGTGGCGGGTGAGGCCCCGCCACCACCACCCCTCCCAAGGCAAACGCTGCCGCCACGCGAATGACGGCTCCCAGGTTGTGGGGGTCTTGGACGCCGTCCAGGCCCAAAACGCACACCGGGCTCGGAAGGGCAAGAAGGGCGTCCACGCCGGCGAGAGGGACAGGGGCAAGGCGTGCGGCGAAGCCGTTGTGGGCAGCCCCAGCGGCCACGCGGTCGAGCTCCCGGCGGGGAACCACCGCAAAGCGCACCCCCTTGCGGCGGGCCAGCTCCAGGACCTGGCGGGCACGGCTGCCTCCCACCCCCTCTCCCAGCCACACCACCTCCACCCGGGGTGCCTCGTACTCGAGGGCTCCCAGGACCGCATGAAACCCCACGACCCAGTTAGGATCCGGCAAGGAGCACAACCGCCATGGCCGCCACCCCCTCCCCCCGACCCACAAAGCCCAAGCCTTCGGTGGTGGTGGCCTTAACGTTTACGAAGCTTTGGGGCACGCCCAGAGCCGCCGCGAGGTTGGCCCGCATGGCGTCTCGGTACGGGCCTATGCGGGGCTCTTCACAAAGAACCGTGACGTCGCCGTTTACGACCGAAAGCCCAGCTTCCGCGGCTTTGGCGACGGCAAACTCGCAAAAAACCTTGGAGGGGGCGTCCCGCCAGCGGGGGTCGCCCGGGGGGAAATGGTGACCAATATCGCCGCCGCCGCACGCCCCAAGGACAGCATCGGTAACCGCGTGGAAAACCACGTCGGCGTCGGAATGCCCGACGAGGCCACGGGGGTAAGGCACGCGTACGCCAGCTAAAACCAGGGGCCGGCCTTCGGTAAAAGGGTGAACGTCGAAACCTTGCCCCACCCGCAGCGTCGGGGGGAAGAGCCCCCGCAGCAGCGAAACCTCCTCCGGGCGGGTAACCTTGAAGTTGCGGGGATCCCCCGAGACGGCCGCCACGGGGACCCCCAAGCATTCCAACGCCGAAGCCTCATCGGTCCAAAGCTGGTCTTTGAGCTCGGCCCAGGCGCGGCGCAGGAGGCCCACCCGGAACGCCTGGGGGGTTAGAGAGCGGAAGAGGGTTTCCCGGGGAACGGTCCGCACCACCCAGCCGCGGCTGTCCACTTCTTTGATGGTGTCGGCAAGGGGTGCCGCCAGTACCGCGGCGCCGGCCGCAGCCGCGGCTTCCACCACCCGTTGCACGTCCGCAAGCGGGACAAACGGCCGAGCCCCGTCGTGAATCACCACCACAGCGTCGTCTTCAAGCCCCAAGGCCTCCACCCCAGCCCGCACCGAATCTTGCCGCCTGTCGCCACCCGGGACCAACCGCTCCACTCCCAAGGTGGCCAGCTCCTCCCGGCGCTCGCGAATTTGATCTTCCCTCACCACCACCACCAGGGGAGCATCGGGAAACACGGCTTGCAGGCTGCCTACCGCCCGTTGCAGTACCGTTCGCCCGCCCAGACCTACGGAAAGCTTGTCCGAACCAAAACGGCGGGAGAACCCCGCCGCCACAACCACCAACCCCAGGGTGGGGCTCCCGGTATCGCCCTGCGTGCTCACACTTCGAGGATTTCCTTTTCCTTGCTCTCGAGGATCTTGTTGATGGCCTCGATGTGCTCGTCGGTGAGCTTTTGCACCTCGTCAAGGCCGCGGCGCATGTCGTCCTCGGAAATCTTCTTTTCCTTTTCCAGCTTCTTGATGGCGTCGTTGGCGTCCCGGCGGACGTTGCGCACCGCCAACCGCGCCTTCTCAGCGTACTCATGGGCAAGCTTCACCAGCTCTTTGCGCCGCTCCTGGGTCGGCGGCGGTACCGGCAAGCGGATGATGCGCCCGTCATCCACGGGGTTGAGCCCCAAGTTGGACTTTTGAATGGCGTGAACGATGGCGGAGAGCACCGAGGGATCCCAGGGCTGAATGGTGATGAGTGTGGGCTCGGGGATGGAGAGGGTCGCCAGCTCGTTGAGGGGGGTCGGGGTGCCGTAGTAGTCCACGCGAATGTGGTCCAAAATCCCCAGGTTGGCGCGACCCGTGCGGAGGGTCTTGAGCTCGTCCTTGAAAACCTCCACCGCCTTGTCCATGTGGGCTTTGGTTTCCTTGATGACCTCCTTCATCGTTGCCTCCTG
>JBAMMG010000085.1:4452-18876 GCA_039793905.1 Thermoanaerobaculum sp.
CCTGCGTCACCACCGGCCCTTCATTCTACCGAGCCCGCACCCACTTCCGAAACCGTGGACCCTACGTCCTCCCCCAGCACGACCCGTTTGATGTTGCCTGGAACACGGATGTTGAAGATGCGGATGGGGATGTTGGCGTTCTGGCAGAGGGAAACGGCGGCCGCGTCCATGATCGAAAGTCCCTTTTCCAACAGGTACTGGTACGAGGCCTTCTTCACCAAAACTGCCCCTACCTCCCGCACCGGATCGGCGGTGTACAGGCCGTCCACCTTGGTCCCTTTGAGCAGGGCGTCGGCGTGGATCTCGCTGGCCCTGAGGGCTGCTGCCGAATCGGTGGTGAAGAAGGGGTTTCCGGTGCCGGCGGCAAAGATCACCACCCGCCCCTTTTCCAGGTGACGGATGGCCCGCCGCCGGATGAACGGCTCCGCCACCTGCCGCATTTCAATGGCGGTAAGCACCCGGGTCTGGCACCCCTGCTTTTCCAGGGCATCCTGGAGCGCCAGGGCGTTGATGACCGTAGCCAGCATCCCCATGTAATCGCCGGTGACCCGCTCCAGCCCCTGCTCGGTGGCGGCAATGCCGCGGATGATGTTGCCGCCGCCAATGACGATCGCCACGTCCACCCCGAGCGCCCGCACCTCGGCAATTTCTTGCGCCAATTGCGGCAACACCTCCGGGGCGATGCCGAAGGGCTGGCTGCCCATGAGCACCTCCCCGGAAAGCTTGAGCAGGACCCGGCGGTAGGCGGGGTCCGGCATCACCCCTCCTGGCCCACCGTCTCACCAAGCCGGAAGCGAGCGAACCGCGTCACCACCACGCCACCGCGTTCGGCCAGAACGTCCTTCACCTTGCGGTTGGGGTCCTTCACGAAGGGCTGCTCCAAAAGGCACACCTGCTCGTAAAACTTGGCGAGCTTGCCTTCGGCAATCTTGTCCTGAACAGCTTCCGGCTTTCCCGCAGCCGCTGCTTGCGCTTTGGCAATTTCCTTTTCTTCCCGCACCACCTCTGCCGGTACCGAAGCCGGGTCCAAAAACCGCGGCTCAGCTGCCGCCACCTGCATGGCGATGTCCTTGACCGTTTCCTCGTCGGCACCTGCCGAGACTTCCACGAGGACCCCGATCTTGCCCCCCATGTGCAGGTAGGAGCCGAACTTCATGCCCTCCCCTGCTTCCCAGTGCAAGGCACGGGAAAGCACGATGTTCTCGCCAATGGTGGCAATGTGGGAGGCAATGGTCTCGGCCACCGTGTGGCTAGGGTCGGAAGCGAACGGCTTGGCTGCCAGCTCCTGAGCGTCGGCCACCGCTTCGGTCATCGCCTGCTCGGCCAAAGCCCTGACCAGGTTCTGGTACTGCTCGGTGCGAGCCACGAAGTCCGTTTCGCAGTTGAGCTCCACCATGCCCGCCTTCCGCCCATCGGCGGAAACGGCAATAGCCACCAAGCCGTCCTTGGCCACCCGCCCCGCCTTCTTCGCGGCTGCCGCCAGGCCCTTCTTGCGGAGGATCTTGATGGCTTCCTCCATATCGCCGCCCGCTTCCACCAGAGCCCTCTGGCAATCCATCATGCCCGCCCCGGTTTTCTCCCTCAGCTCCTTCACCGCTTGTGCTGATACCGCCATGGTTCCCTCCTTTTTTCGCCAAAAAGCCCTGCACGACGCAGGGCTTTGGGTTTTCGCAACGGAAAAGCGCCGCCCTTAGCGCTCGTAAAGCTCCGCCTCCTCGTAATCGTCGAGCGTATCGTCCAGAGAGGGGAGCACCGCTTCCGCGACCTCCTCCACCGTCACCGCCCTCGCCGCCAGCTTGGCCCGCACTTCCTCCTCCCGCCCCTCGATCATGGCCAAACCCTCGAGAATGGAATCGGCAATGCGGGAGGTAAACAGCTTGATGGCGCGAATCGCATCGTCGTTGCCGGGGATGGGGTAATCCACCAGATCCGGGTCGCAGTTGGTGTCCACGAGAGCCACCACCGGGATTCCGAGCTTGGCCGCCTCTTTCACGGCGTTGTGCTCTTGGTTGGTGTCAATGACGTAGAGGGCGTCGGGCAAGCGCTCCATTTCCCGGATGCCCCCCAGGTTTTTTTCCATCTTGGCCCGCAGGCGCTCCAGGCGGATCCTCTCCTTTTTTGTCATCTGAGAATCCTCTGAAGCCAACTGCCGCTCCATTTCCTTGAACTTTTCAATGGAGCGCCGAATCGTCGTGAAGTTCGTGAGGGTTCCCCCCAACCACCGGTTATTGACGTAAAACATCCCGCAGCGGGTGGCCTCCTCCCGCACCACATCCTGAGCTTGCCGTTTGGTCCCCACGAACAGCACGGTGCCACCGGAGGCGGCGAGATCGCGTACGAATGCCGAGGCTTCTTCGAAGAGCTGCAGCGTTTTTTGCAGATCCACGATGTAAATCCCGTTGCGCTTCCCAAAGATGTAAGGACGCATCTTGGGGTTCCAGCGCCGGGTCTGGTGGCCAAAATGAACGCCAGCCTCGAGCAGCTCTTTCATGGAAACGGATGCCACGTGCCCTCTCCTTTCCTTTAACGCTTGGAGAATTGGAAGCGCCGGCGAGCCTTGCGCTGGCCGTACTTCTTACGCTCCACCTCGCGGGCGTCGCGGGTCAAGAACCCGGCCGCCTTCAGGCGAGGCCGGAGCTCGGGGTTGAACTCCACCAGCGCCCGGGAAAGCCCGTGCCGTATGGCGCCGGCCTGGCCGGAAATGCCGCCACCGGCCACGTTCACGTACACATCGAACTTGTCGGCTGTCTCGGTGATGAGGAGCGGCTGCCTGATGATCATCTTGAGCGTCCGGCTGGGGAAGTAGTCGTCGAACGCCCTCTTGTTGACCGTGATCTTGCCGCTTCCCGGCCGCAGGTACACACGCGCCGTGGCTGTCTTCCGACGTCCCGTTCCGTAGTACTGAATCATCGTGACCTACTCCTTGACCTTGATGGGTTGGGGTTGCTGGGCCTGGTGCGGGTGCTCGGGCCCGGCGTAGACCTTAAGCTTGGAGAGGAGCTTGCGCCCAAGGCGGTTCTTGGGGAGCATCCCCCATACGGCGTAGCGGACGATCCGCTCGGGGGTCTTTTCCCTGAGCTCGCGAGCCGTAGCTTCTTTGAGGTGACCGGGGTCGCCAGTATGGCGGTAGTAGCGCTTGTCTTCCCACTTGTTGCCGGTGAGCTTCACGCGCGCGGCGTTGACCACCACCACGAAATCGCCCACGTCCATCCCCGGCGTGTACTGGGGCTTGTGCTTGCCCCGCAAGAGCCGCGCTACAAGCGTGGAAAGACGGCCCAGGACCACGTCCGAGGCGTCCACCACGTACCAACTTTGCTTGACCTCGCCCTTCTTCGGCACGTACGTTTTCATCGTCTCTCCTTACCCCAAAACCGCACAGCCCGCCTGTGGTCCCCCACAGGGGCCAGCAATGTTAGGCTACCTTGCACCGCTTGTCAACAAAGCTTCCACCACGGGGCGGTCCCGGGCGCTCCGGGTCGGGGGGCTTAGGGGGAAGCTAGCCAGCGCTTGCGCAGTCTTTCCCGCGTGCGCAGGATCACGAGGTAGGCGCTGGGAACCACGAACAACGTGAGGCCCGTGGACACCGAGAGCCCGCCGATCACCGCGACCGCCAGGGGGCTCATGAGCTCGGCCCCTTCGGCGGGGTTCAAAGCCAACGGGAGCATCCCCACCACGGTGGTGCTTACGGTCATGAGGATCGGGCGCACCCGCAGCGGCGCTGCCTCAACAATGGCGGCCTCGAGAGAAAGCCCGCCCCGGCGCCGGATTTCCATGTACTCCACGAGCAAGATGCCGTTGTTCACCACAATCCCGGCGAGCAGGATCATCCCCAGCATCACCGGGGCGGAAAAGGGAAGCCCAGCTGCGGCCAGAGCCCCGATAACCCCCACGAGCGCCAAGGGAATGGCGCCCATGATCGCCAGGGGAAGGGCAAAGGACTCGTACTGGATAGCCATGACCGCGAACACCAGGAACACCGCCAGGCCAATCATGGTGAGGAAGATTCGACGGTTTTCGGCAAGGGTTTCCTCCTGGCCGCCAAAGCGCACCGTATACCCTTCGGGGATGGCAAACCCAGCCAGAACCTTGCGGACCGCTGCGGTAGCCTCGCCGGTGGACCACACGGAGGAAAGCGGTTGCGCCGTCACCCGCACGAGTCGGTTTTGGTTTTCCCTGAAGATGGTTTGGGGCGCCGAGCTTTCGTAAATGCGGGCCACGTCGCGCACCCTCACGGGCACACCCGAACGCGGAAAAAGAGGTACCGATCCGAGCTCCGAGGCCGACCGCACCAGCTCCCGGGGGAAGCGAACGCGAATGTCGAACTCTCGGTCCTGCTCGGTGAGACGGGTGGCCACGGTGCCCGCCACAGCCGTACGGACGGTCCGCCCCACCTCCCCCGCGTCCAAGCCCAGAGCCGCAGCCCGCACCCGATCCACCTCCACCCGCAGCTCGGGAGCGGTTTGCTGGTAGGAGCTGTCCACGTTGACGAGCCCCGGCAGGCGCGCGAGCTGCGCCGCCAAATCGTTGCCCAGGCGCTCGAGGGTGGCGAGGTCGTCACCAAAGATCTTCACCTCAATATCCTCGGTGGATGCTCCGGTGCGCAGCCCACGAATACGGGGAGGCGAAACCCGCACCTGGGCATCCTTCAAGGCTGGCAGCTCCCGCAGTTTCCCTTGTGCCATCTGCACCCATTCCCCCGCCGACATCCCCCGCGCCCGCCTGGGGGTCAGCTCCACCACCATGGAGCCCACGGCGGGGTTGACGCTCACGCCCCGCCCCCAGATACCCCCTCCGGCCACGGCAAAAACTTGCTTCACCTCCGGCAAGCCCCGCACGAGGTTTTCCGCTTCCTTGACGGCGCGGTTGGTAACCTCCACCGAGGTATCCGGGGGAAAACGCAGGAACACGCGCACCCGGCCGTCGTCTACCGGAGGCAGGAACTCGCTTCCCAGCTTGCCCATCCCCCAGAGGCTAGCGAAAAACGCCGAAAAAGCCCCGGCTAGAACCCATCCTCGGTGGCGCAACACCCAGGGGAGTTGCCGGCGGTAGGTTTTTTCCAGCTTCTTGACGAGCTCGGGAAGGATACGCAGGACCGCCACCTCTTCCAAGCGGGAAGGTTTGGCTTTGAGGCGAAAGAGCTGTCCCGAAAGCATGGGCACCAGCGTCAGGGCCACCAAAAGGGAAACCAAAATAGCAAACGAAATCGTCAGCAAGAGCTCGCGGAAGATGAGCGCCGCCAAGCCCGAAATCATCAGAAACGGGACCACCGCCGCCAGGTTCGTCATGGTAGACGCCGCCACCGCCGACGCGACCTCGGCCGCGCCCTCGTGCGTTGCCTCCAGGGCGTCTTCCCCGCGCCGCTGGTGGCGGTCAATGTTTTCCAGCATGACGATGGCGTTGTCCACCAGCATCCCGATCCCCAGGGCCAGCCCGCCGAGGGACATGAGGTTGAGGGTCATGCCCGAGACCCCCATGAGGGCCAGACACCCCAGGATCGAAAGGGGAATGGCGAGCCCGATGATGACCGTTCGGCGCAAAGAGCCGAGGAACAGGAAAACCACCGCCATCGCCAGCGTGCCGCCGATGAGCGCCGCGTTGCCCACTCCGGAGACCGCGGCCCGAACGTAAAAGGCTTGATCCTCCACGACCTTGAAGGTGACGTCGGGAGGGAAGAACCCCTCGGCTTGCAGGCGGGCGAGCACGCGGTTGCACCCGTCCACCACCGCCACGGTGTTGGCGTCCGGTTGCTTGGAAACCGCCACTTGCACCGCAGGCTTGCCATCCAAGCGCGCGTACACCCGGTTGTCCCGGTACGTGTCCAGCACCTTGGCGATATCCGTAAGCGCCACCTCGCCCCCTGACCGCAGAGGGATGCGGATGCGCTCAATGTCCGCCACCTGCCGGAACTTCCCCTTGGTTTTTGTGAGCACCTCGCGGGTAGCGGAGGTGACCCTGCCGCCGGAAACGTCTTGGTTTTCCTCAGCGATGCGGGTCAAAAGCTCGGAAACGGTCAAGCCGTAGGAGCGCAAGCGCTCCGGATCCACCACCACCTGGATTTCCCGGTCCAGACCCCCGGCCACATCCACCGAGGCCACACCTTCCACGGTCATGAGCTGTCTGGCCAAGGCGTCCTCACACCACCGCTTGAGCCAAGCTTCGTCCCGGGTCGGCGACGACACGGCAAACTGCAAGACCGGGATCTGCGACGGGTCGAACTTGAAAATGACCGGCGGATCCACGTCCCGGGGCAAGGCTCCCCGCGCTTGATCCAGTTTCGTGGAGGCGTCGCGCAGGGCAAAATCCACGTTGGTGCCGTACGAGAAATGCACATCCACGCTGGAGCGCCCTTCCGACGATTCGGACGTCATGAGGATGGCGTTTTCGGTGGTAGCCAGCCGCGTTTCCAGGGGCTTGGTGACCGTTTGCTCCATGACCTCGGGGTCCACCCCCGGGTACGTTACCGACACCCGCACCTGAGGGTAGATGATCTTGGGGAGGAGATCCACCGCCAGGTTGGCCCCCAGGGCCAGCCCCACCACGCAAATCCCGAGGGAAACCGTGATCGTGCCCACGGGGTGGGTGATGGCCCAGTGGACAAGGCCCCGACGCTCCTTGGGGCTCATACCTCCCCCTCCACCACCACAGCTTGACCGTCGCGGAGGAGCGAGGCGCCTTCCACCACGACCCTGTCTCCCGGTGCCAGCCCTTTGGTCACCAGGGCCTTCCCTCCTTGGCGGAGGCCAACCTCGATGGGCCGCACCCGCGCCGTTCCATCCTCCACCACGTACACGAAAAACGGGAACTCGGACCCGCGCATGACCACGCCTTCCGGAACCAACATCGCGTTGGCGATGCGCTCCAAGGAAAGCTCCGCCCGGGCCAGAAAACCGGGGCGCAGGCCAGAAGGCACGCTTTGCAAAACCAGCTCCACCGTGACCTGCCGCGACGATGGGTCAGCCGCGGGGAAAATACGCTCGATGCGGGCCTGTACCGGTGTGGCGGCCAAGGCGTCCACCACCACGCTGGCTTGGTCCCCTACCTTGAGCTTGACCACGTCCAGCTCGGAAACCGGCACCCGCAAAACCATGCGCCCGGCTGCCAGCTCAACCACGGGGGAGCGGGCGGCAACGAGGCTACCGATTTCCACGTGCCGGGCCGTGACCACCCCGTCCACCGGGGCGGTAATGCGCGTAAAGGAAAGGCGCGTGCGCAGGGCGCTCACCCGTGCCTGGGCCACGGCAAAGGACGCCCGCGCCGCGTCGGCTTCGGCAGCGGTAATAAGCCCCTCTTTGACCAAGGATTGGGCGCGCTGCCACTGCCCCGAGGCTTCCGTGAGGCGAGCCTCGGCCTCCTCCAGTTGCGCCAAGAGCTCCCGGTCGTCAAGTTTGGCCAAAAGTTGCCCCTTGGTGACCCTGTCCCCCTCCCGCACGAACAGCTCGGTGACGACCCCTTCCTCTTGGGCCGCCACCACCACCTTGTGCTCGGGCTCGATGGTACCCACGGTAGTCGCGCGTACTTCCAATAGCTCGGGCTTAACCGCCGCCACCCTCACCCTTACGGCCTGGGGCGCCTCGTTTTGGCCGCCTCGCCCGCCGCCACAGGCCAAAAGGCCCACGATCCCGAAAACCGCCCACCAACGACCCATGCCACCCTCCGGCTTCCAAGCTTACGAACGGCCCATGAAAAGGTTGGAAATCCGTTACTCAGGCCGGAGCTGCAGCGCCTTGGGAAGTTGGGAGTGAAGCTGGCCCCGGGTGTAAAGGCCGCACCCGAGAGCGAAGGGTCCAAAACATACCAGCACGTAGCCAGGACTGGCCTGGGCCAGGAGGTTCTGGGTTTGGCCGGAGGCGAAGCGCCACGCCGCGGCCTCGTCGGGAAGCTCCACCACCGCCTCGCGGATGTGCGGCGCCAGGTACTGGAGCGCAAAGCTCTTGGGCTTGAGCCCCCGGTTGGTTTGCTGGGCCAACGGCACGCCCATCCCCTCGACGTTGACGCCCTCGAACAGCTCGAGCTCGGGGTTGGCCATCCACACCGTTCGGTTGCCCCGCTGCCAAAAGGCCAAGCGGCTTTGCAGCGCCTCTCCGATTCCGAACCGCTCCCAAAGGGGCGCCACAGCCTCGGGGGCGGCTGGTACAAAGAGCGGCCCTTTGCGCCGGCTGGGCCGCCGAGGCGTGACGAGCGGTGCCTCCGTTCGGCGGATGCGGGCCACGAAAAACCCTCCCGTGTCGTTGTGGTGCGGCCAAAAACGCCGGGCGTGGACGACATCGGCACGAAAGCCACGGCCCTGCCAAACCGGAATCCCCGGATCCCCGTGAAGTCCCGGGATCTCGAACGGCTCCACCTCCCCCCAGTCCCCGAGGGCCGTGTCCAACACGGCTTCGTTTTCCTCAGGGTTGAAGGTGCAGGTGCTGTAGATCACCACGCCGCCGGGCTTGACCAAGCCCAAGGCCCGCTCGAGGAGCGCTCTTTGCAAAGCGTAAAGGGAGCGGCGGAAAGCTTCCGGCGCGGGCTTCCAACTCTGGCCAGGCTTGCGCACCGTGCCTTCCCCCGTGCATGGGGCATCCACGAGCACCCGATCCCACACGCCTTCGGGCAGGGACAAGAAGCGGCCGTCTTCCCACGTGACCACCACGTTCAAAAGCCCCATCCGATCCACGGTGGCGCGCAGGCCCGAAAGCCTCTCCATGTGCGCCTCGTTGGCCACCACCAAGCCGTTCGGACCCACCCGCAGGGCAAGCTGGGCGGTCTTGCCGCCTGGGGAGGCCGCCAGGTCCACGATGCGCTCCCCCGGTTGCGGGTCGAGAGCGGCCACGGCGGTGAGGGCGATTTCCTCCTGGACGTAGTACCAGCCGGCCAAAAACGCCAGGTTGGCGCCGGGCCTCTCCCACATCCGGACCCGGTAGGCACCGGGAAACCACCCCAGGGGCTCGGGCTCCACACCCAGGCTTCGGAGGTAGGCGAGACACGTCTCTTCCCGGGCTTTGATGGGGTTGACCCAAAACGCCACCGGGAGGGGGCGGGCGCAAGCCGCAAGGAATGCCGCCGGATCGTCCACAAGCGGCAAGTACGGGGCAAATACCTCGGCCACGCGGTCCACGGAAGCTGTCCCCCTGGGTTACCGCCCTTTCCGGGCGCGGCCAATGCTAGCATCGGCCATGGGCTGGAGCCGCAGCTTTGGGATCCTTTTACCCGTAACGTCGCTGCCCGAAAGCCCCCTCCACGGGGATTTGGGGCCCGGTGCGGCCCGTTTTGGGGCGTTTCTGCACGCCTGCGGCGCGAGCTTCTGGCAGGTGTTGCCCATCAACCCTCCGGGGCCAGGGAACTCGCCCTACGCTTCCCCCTCGAGCTTCGCCGCTAATGCCGCTCTGGTAAGCCCCGCGAGGCTGGTGGAGGAAGGCCTTTTGGATAGGGAGGACCTAGAAAAGCTGCCCCCAGCCGAGGCCCACGCCCAGTACGAGGACGGCGCGCTGCGGGCACGGGTGCTTCGAAAAGCCTTCGAGGTCGCCCGCGGTTGCGGTTACAGGGCCACTGAGTTTGCCGCCTTCTGCTCTCGGGAAGCCCCGTGGCTCGAGGACTGGGCCTTTTTCGCCGTGGCCAAGAAAGCCTTCGCCGGCGCCCCCTTCTGGGAATGGCCGGAGGCGCTGGCCCGCCGGCACCCCCAGGCTTTGAACCAATTTTCAGCGGAAAACGCCGAGGCCCTCGAGCAGGCGAAGTTCGAGCAGTTCCTTTTCCACCTCCAGTGGCAGGCCCTTCGGGCGCGCCTCGAACCGGTGAAGATCATTGGCGATCTGCCGTTTTACGTGGCCCTGGATTCCGCTGACGTCTGGACCCATCCGGAGCTTTTCAAGCTGGGGGCGGACCTCAAGCCCCAGGCCGTGGCCGGTGTACCCCCCGACTACTTTTCCCCCGACGGCCAGCTCTGGGGAAACCCCGTCTACCGGTGGGAGGCCCACCGGGAGACCGGCTTCGCCTGGTGGAAAGCACGCATCGAGCGGGCCTTAAGCCTCTACGACGTGGTCCGGCTCGATCACTTCCGAGGTTTTGCCGCCGCTTGGGAGGTGCCGGCCGGCGAGCCCAACGCGCGCCACGGAAGGTGGGTGCCGAGCCCCGGTCTCGAGCTCTTTCAAGCCTTGGGCGAGAACCTCCCGCTCATTGCCGAGGACCTGGGCTTCATTACCGAAGACGTGGTGGCGTTGCGGGAAGCCTTGGGCATCCCCGGCATGGCGGTCCTGCAGTTCGCCTTCGACCCCCGCGAGCGCTCGGCTTTCCTCCCCCACAACCACAGGAAAAACCTCGTGGTGTACACGGGCACCCACGACAACAACACCGCCGAGGGGTGGTGGGAGGAGGAAGCCTCACCGGAAGTGCGGTCGTTTTTCCGCGACTACGTGGGAACCGACGAGCCAGTGCACCGGGCCCTGATCCGCGTGGCGTTTGGCTCGGTGGCCGACCTGGTCGTTGTCCCCATGCAGGACGTCCTCGGGCTGCCCAGTCGCTGCCGCCTTAACCGTCCGGGGACCGCTTCCGGCAACTGGCGGTTTCGCCTGACCGGCTCCCAGCTCGGCGAGGAACACGCCCATTGGCTGCGCCACCTGGCCTGGGTTTTCGAGCGCCTCTAGCCTCGCCAGGGTGGCGGGGAGCTCGTCGCCGCCTCGACGGCGGTTTCGTTTCGTGATAAATTTCTCAAGCGACGGGGGTCCGTCGGGAGGTGGTTCAATGTCTGACATTCGGCCGTTTCGAGCGCTTCGTCCCCGCCCAGACATGGCAGCCCTGGTGGCTGCTCCCCCTTACGACGTGATTTCTTCCGCCGAGGCCCGCGCCTTGGCTGCCGGCAAGCCTTACTCGTTTTTGCACATCAACAAGCCGGAAATTGACCTTCCCCCCGACGTGGATCCTTACGACGACCGGGTTTACGCCCAAGGGGCGGCGAACCTCCGGCGCTTCATGGCCGAAGGTGTATTTCTGCGGGACCCCGAGCCGCGCTTTTACGTCTACCAGCAGCGGATGGGCAGTCACGTCCAAGCCGGCGTTGTCGCCGCCGTGAGCGTCGCCGAGTACGATGCCGGGCTCGTGAAGCGCCACGAGCTCACCCGCAAGGACAAGGAAGACGACCGCACCCGCCATGTGGATGAGCTCAACGCCAACGACGAGCCGGTGTTCCTCACCTACCGGAAGCAGGACGCCATTGACGCCCTGGTGGCGGAGGTGAAAGGCAGCGAGCCCCTCTACGACTTCGTAGCTGATGACGGTGTCGGCCATACGGTGTGGGCGGTGCCGCCCCGCCTCACCGAGCCTTTGCAGGCGGCCTTCGGGCACGTTCCGGCGCTTTACGTGGCCGATGGTCACCACCGCACCGCCGCCGCTGCCCGCGTGGGGCGCGAGCGCAAGGCCAAAAACCCCTACCATCGCGGCGACGAGCCGTACAACTACTTCATGGCCGTTCTTTTTCCCCACGACCAACTGCAAATCCTCGACTACAACCGCGTCGTCGAGGACCTCAACGGCCTTACCCGCGAGGGTTTTCTTGAACGGATTTCCGAGAAATTCACCGTGAGCAAGGCTGCTTCCGGCAAGCCCGAAAAACCCCATACGTTCGGCATGTTTCTGGGAGGGGAGTGGTTCCGGCTGGAGGCCCGCCCCGGCACCTTCCCGGAGAGCGACCCGATCGCCAGCCTCGACGTCTCCATCCTCCAGGAAAACCTTTTGGCGCCCGTTCTCGGAATTACCGACCCTCGTACCGACACGCGCATTGACTTCATTGGTGGGATTCGGGGGCTTGCCGCCCTCGAGCAGCGGGTACAGGAAGGGTGGGCAGTAGCGTTCGCCCTTTACCCGACCTCCCTGGAGCAGGTCATGGCGGTGGCCGACGCGGGGCTCATCATGCCCCCGAAATCCACCTGGTTCGAGCCCAAGCTGCGGTCCGGGCTCTTGCTCCGGACCCTGGATACCTGGTAAGCGCCGGCGCGCCGGCGGGAAAGGAGTCGCACCATGCTGATCCTGATTTGCGACGCGTTCGATCCCTCGCTGCCGGAAAAACTCCGCCGTTTTGGCGAGGTGACGGAAGACGGAAGCCGCCTTCCCGAAGCGGAGGTGGCCCTCGTGCGTTCCAAAACCAAGTGCACCGCCGAGTGGATGGCCCAGGCCCGAAAGCTCAAGCTCATCATTCGCGGCGGTGTGGGGATGGACAACATTGACCTGGAAGCGGCCAAGGCGCGGGGAATCAAGGCCGTGAACACCCCCAAAGCTTCGGCGGTGGCGGTGGCCGAGCTTACCATGGCCTTCATGCTGGCCCTCCCCAACCGCTTGGTGGAAGCCCACAACTCCATGAAGGAAGGCAAGTTCCTCAAAAAAGAGCTCAAGCGCACGGAGCTCTTCGGCAAGACCCTGGGGCTTGTGGGGATCGGCAACATCGGCCACGAGGTGGCGGTGCGGGCCAGAGCCTTCGGCATGCGGGTTTTAGCCTACGACCCCTACGTCAAAAAATCGGAGTCGGCGCTTTTGGTGGCCAGCCTCAAGGAGCTCTTGCCCCAAGCCGATTACGTTTCCCTCCACGTGCCCCTCACCGAGGAAACCAAGGGCCTCATCAACAGGCAGACCTTGGCCCTCATGAAAAACGGCGCCTACCTCATCAACACCGGCCGGGGCAAATGCGTGGTGGAGGAAGACGTGGCGGAAGCCTTGCGCTCCGGGAAACTCGCCGGCTACGCCACCGACGTGTACGCAAGCGAGCCTCCCGAGCCTGACAACCCGTTGCTTTCGGCGCCCAACACCCTCCTCACCCCCCATATCGGGGCATCTTCCAAGGAAAACCTGCTCCGCATTGGCGAAGAAGTGGTGAAGATCCTCGAGGACTACACCGGCAAGCGGGCGTAAGCTTGCCAAGGAGGCCAACATGAACCGAGCCCATAACTTCAACCCCGGACCGGCGGCCTTGCCCCTGGAGGTCCTGCAAAAGGTGCAGGCGGAGCTTTTGGACTTTGCCGGCACCGGCATGTCCATTCTCGAGATTTCCCACCGCTCCAAGGACTACGAGGCGGTGCACAACGCCGCCCAAACCCTCATGGGCGAGCTCCTCGGCATCCCCGAGAACTACCACATCTTGTTCTTGGGAGGCGGGGCGTCCCTGCAGTTCTCCATGGTGCCCATGAACCTCCTGGGCCCGGGGGTAAGCGCCGACTACGTCATCACCGGCGCCTGGTCGCAGAAAGCCTTCAAGGAAGCCAAACTCGTGGGAAACCCCAGGGTGGCGGCGACTACCGAGGTGGGTGGAACGTTCACCCGCATCCCCAAGCAGGAGGAGCTCCAGCTGGATCCTGCCGCCCGCTACGTCCACATCACCTCCAACAACACCATCTTTGGCACCCAGTGGCATACCTTCCCCGACACCGGCAACGTCCCCATCGTTGCCGACATGTCCTCGGACTTTCTGTGGCGTCCCTTCGACATCAAACCCTTCGGGCTCATTTACGGGGCGGCCCAAAAGAACCTTGGTCCCGCCGGTGTCACGGTGGTCATCATTCGCGACGACCTTCTGGCCAGCTGCCGCGAAGACATCCCCATCATTCTCCGATACAAGACCCACGCCAAGGACAACTCGCTCTACAACACCCCACCGGTATTCGCCATTTACATCCTCAAGTTGGTGCTGGAATGGATCAAGGAGCGGGGCGGGCTTTCCTGGATGGAAAAGGAAAACCGCGCCAAAGCCGCTCGGATTTACGGCGTCATTGACGCCTACCCCGAGTTTTACCGCGCGCCCGTGGAGAAGGATTCCCGTTCGTTCATGAACGCGGTTTTCCGCCTCCCGTCGGAAGAGCTAGAGTCTGCCTTCCTCGAAGGCGCCAAAGCTCACCGGTTCGTGGGGCTCAAAGGCCACCGCTCCGTGGGGGGCATCCGCGTTTCCATGTACAACTACGTGCCGCAAAGCTCCGTGGAAGCTCTCGCCGCCTACATGGAGGAGTTCGCCAAGGCTCACGCCTAAAGCCAAACCAAGCAGAAAGCACCGAGGGGCGGCGCCGCCGCCCCTTTTTTATGGCTGAGCGGGTCACGGACTTACGAAACCCCCTCTGTCCAGTCCCCCTCGCCCAAGCTGCCTGCGGCTGCGAGGGTCTTGCCGGCAGCCGCAGGGCTGCGGCGAAAGGGGGAGGGGCAAAGCCGGATGCCGGGAGCGCTAGCATCTGCGAGGAAGCTGCTCCTTGGGAGCCATCCCTTGGTTGTAGCGTATGGCCAATGGCCTTTTTTGCCGGCGGGACGCCAGCGGTCCCAGGGGCTCCGCGCCCCCACTCCGGTGCACGCTCCGGGATTTCTCGATGGTTCCGAAAGTACGGGCCGAACAGACGGGCGCGGACCGTCGAGGCCGGCTGTTGGGGGTCTATCAAGCCACTTTCTGCTTGAGGAGCTCCACCTCTTTTTCCAGCTCCCCCA
>JBAMMG010000086.1:0-15053 GCA_039793905.1 Thermoanaerobaculum sp.
CCTCGCGCTTTTCCACCACGTGCCGAAGCTCCCCGTCCCGGGTGACCCAGGTGGTGCCGAAGTACCCGGGGGCGGCAAAGGCGGCCTTCTCATCCCACTGCCCCGCGTTTTCCACCCACCCTCGTGGCAGCAGCTCCAAAGCCCGGGATACCTCCGCCCGGCTCGGCGCTTCCGGCCCCGGCGCAGCCGCCCGGCTCTCGAGCGGGGAGGCTGCCACGAGCACGCCGGCCAACACGAGCACGGCGCTCCAGTTGGGTTGATGACCTTTTCGCCCTGCCATGGCAACGCTCCTTTTCGCCTCGCCCGAACCCGGAAGCCCTTGCCGGCGGCCTCCGGCTCAAAAGCAAGGCCGCTATTTTGGCTCTGTTAATAAGCAACCCCGCGTCCTGAAGTCAAAGGGTTTGTATCCGTCCAGGACCTTGGGGCCCGGGGGGAGGTTTCGGCGAAAAGGCGTTCACAAGCCGGAGCAAGCGCGGCTCGCAGCGCCAACGCCCCGCTGGCCTGGGCCAACTCCGCTCCTGGGCAAGGCAGGAAGCCCAAAGCTGGCGGCCGGGAGTGCCGCCATCGCCGCGATCTTCGAAGAAGTTTCTCCTTGATTTTGCCGGCGGGACGCCAGCGGTCCCAGTGCCCCGGAACCCCCACAGCTCAGGTCAGGAGTCGTCCACTTCGTTTCTGGTTAAGCATCCCAAAAAAGGCGTGCCGGACCAATCAAAAGAGCCAGTAAGCACCACCGGCACCGGTGGGCTTACATTTGCTCCCAGCGGATTTCCGAGCCGAAAAGCGAATGGGGAACGGCAAAAACCGCCAGGGTGATCACAAACGCCACCAGCACCGGCCAGGAGCGGCCACCCCGGCTGCGCACGGCCGCCCAAACCCAGGCCACAACCACCGCCAGGGTTTTGGTGTCCGTGAGGTCCTGGCCTACGGGAAAGCCGGTCCAGTACGCACCAAAGGCTGCCTTTTGCACGAAAGGACCGAGGACCAAGCCCCCGAGCACCAGGCAAGCTAAGGTCGGCCAAATCCATTTTCTGGAGTTGGCGTCTCGGAAAAGAACCGCAAGACCCGCGCGGTTTGCGAACAACATGCCGAAAAACATGGCAAAGATATGGGGAACGAGGAGCGTAGCGGGAACGTGCCCTTTGAAGCGCACCACCACGGGTCTTTCCGGCACCTCCCAGGCACTGCCCCCTTGCCCCCCGGCGGCAAGGACGAACTGGTAGGCAAGCTTGCCCGCCGGGGGCTGCTCGGGAAGGTACGCCACCAACTCCCCCCCATCCCAGGCCAAAGCCAGAAACTGCCAGTCTTCCCGGCTCGGCACCCTCTTGCAACGGACGAAACCCGTGAGGTTGCCGGAAATCACTCGCACCCCCACGCGCAGGTCGCGGCCAACCTCCGCCGATCGCGGGAGAACGAAACGCACCACCCCGCTGGGGAGCGCCCTTTCGCCCCTGACCGGCCAGGTGGGCCCGGAAAGGCGTTGCCAGACGGCGGCGGCCACCGTGAGGACCAAGGCGAAAACCCAAAGGAGGCGCGCGCGCATGGGGTGATTGTCGCACAGCCGCGCCCAACGTAGGTAAACTTACGCGGGAGGAACCATCATGGAGAAAGCGCTTCAAGACCTCTACGCCCCCGAGACCCGCTGCTTCGGCTGCGGCCCCTCGAACCCCAAGGGGTTGCACATCAAGAGCTTCCCCGAAGGGGATGGCCTCGTGTGCCGCTTTCGGCCCCAGCCCCACCACGAGGGGTTCCCGGGGTTTCTCAACGGCGGCATCATTGGCACGCTCTTCGATTGCCACATGAACTGGACCGCGGCTTACTTCCTCATGCAGCGGGACGGCCTGCCCTCCCCGGCGCCCACGGTCACGGCGGAGTTTTGCGTGTACCTGGAAAAGCCCACACCCTCCGGGCAGGAAGTCACGGTGCGGGCGCGGGTGGTGGAAGCGGGCAACCGCCGGGTCACGGTGGAGGGAGAGCTGTGGGCCGCCGGAGAGCGTACCGCCCGCGCTCGTGGGGTGTTCGTAGCCGTGAAGGAAGGCCACCCCGCCTGGGGCCGGTGGTAGGTCCCCCTGCCCGCACCCGCTACCGCTATGACCGGGAAGCGCCAAGAAAAGACAAGAGAAGCGAGGCGAGAGTTTGGGGTTGCTCCAGGGGGACGAGGTGGCCGCTTTGGGGGATGACGACCAGCCGAGCGGCGTTGATGGCGGAGGAGACGAACCCCGCCATGGCGGAAAACTCCGGGGTGTCGTGCTCCCCGCGGACCACCAAGGTCGGAACGGCGATTTCTTTGAGCCGGTCCGTGAGCTTCCAGTCCCGGTCGGGGGTGTCCCTTGCGGTGGCGAGGTATTCTCCCGCGGGAAAGGACGTGACCATGGCCTCCAGGAGTGGGCGGGTGCGGGGGTTCTCCCAGGCCGATCTGAGGAGAGGATGGGGCAACCACAACTCGCGCGTGGCGGCTTCCACCCCCCGCTCGCCAATGGCTTTGCCAAACGCTTTGAAAAACGCCCAAAACTCGGGAGGGAGCGGGTAGTCGGGAACGAGGGGTCCTACCACCACCAGGGAGCGGGCAAGCTCGGGAAAGCGCACTGCCGCCTCCAAGGCGATTCCCCCGCCTTTGGAAAGCCCCACGAGGTGCGCCGAAGGGTGCCCGAGATGGGCAAGCACCGATCGCAGGTCCCGGGCGTGGTCCCCCCAACCGTAACCTTTGGGTGGGGATGCCGAGCGACCGTGCCCCCGCTGATCGTAACGGATCACCTCAAAACCGGCACCCACGAGGGCCGGGACCACCTCGTCGAAAACCCGCAAATCTAAGGAGTGGCCGTGGAGCAGAACCACCGGCTCCCCTTGCCCTTGGGAGCAAACGAAAAGCTCGATCCCCGGCACCGTTTCCACCCACATCACCGCACCTGGAACGCAAAGCTCGTGGGCTTTTCCAGCTCGTTTCCCGCCAGGTCTTCCACGGCGCCGGCATCGAGGGTGACAAACACCTTTTCACCGCGTAGGGCTTTTTGGCTTTCCCAAACCACCCACCAGCGCCTGGCGTCGTAGCTGGCCACGCCGGGGACAAGCCCCGAGCGCTCCCCAAGAACCCTGATTTTCTGGGGATCGAGGGACGTCGCGGCCAGAGGCTCGGAAAACACGAACACCAACTTCACAGGGCTGGCAGGTACCTGGGCCCCCGCCGCCGGAAAGTGGGAGGTCACCATCGGGGCGGCACGATCAGCCGCTTCCGGCCACGGCTCGGCCGCGAGGTCGAGGGTGAGGTGAAAGACCATGTCCACCAGCTCGGGAGGGGGCAGGGGTGGCTCGGGAAGGTCGGTGTCCTTGAGCCACTTGGAGAACGCCACGGCAACCACGGCCACCACCACGACGCCGGCGACGACCAAAGCCACCGGTACGTGTTCCAGCACCGCTTCCACCCGTACCGAATCCCCAGCGGCAAGGCGCAGCTTTTTGGGCTTATCGGAAAGGGGCACCACGTTCCCCCTTTCGTCCAGCCGGGCCGGGAAGCGCAGACGGTAGGTCCCCGGCGGCAATCCCGTCACGGCCCAGCGAGCGGCAAGTGAGCGGAAAACGGGCTGCCAGCGCCCGTGCTCCCGACGCTCCAGCTCGGAAAGGACACCTTCAGGTCCGGTTCTGCCCGCTTTCCTTCCGGCATCGTCGGAAAAGAGCACCACGGCCACCGCCGCCTCGGCTTGGGGTCCTTTTTCGGATCGGGTGCGCACCGAAAGGCACCCGGAAAGCTGCACCGCCAACACAAGCGCCAGAGGGCAAGCGAAAGGAGGCTTCACGCGGGCTCCCGGGTAACCTCCACCTCCCCAGGGAGAACGAGAACCTCCCCCGGCTGCCACACCCGACGGGAACCCACCTCCAAGGGGATTCCCCCTAACCGCAAGCCGGGAGTGGTGGACTCCACCACCCAACCTTCAGGTGTTGGGTCCGCCACCCCGCACTCCCCGGCTTCCCCGGAAAGCACGCTCAAAGGCAAGCGCTGGAGGACCCAAACGGCACGGCGCCCCGCCGCCACGCCTTCCACCACCTCCACAGAAAGCGCCAGAGCGTTGCCCTCGTTGTCCTGAACGACGCGATAGAGACCCTTGGCAGCCCCTCGGGCAACGGTGAAGCTCCCCTCGACCTTCAAAAGAGCTCCTTCGCCGCGCCCCAAGGTCACCCCGTCCAAGGTGACACCGTGGGTTCCGAGGCAAAAGGCTTCGAGCCCTTCGGCACCGATGCGAAACTCCAAATGCCCAGCGCGGGAAATGCTTTGCGCCAAAAGCAAAAGCCCCGAATCTTCGGCCACCCGTTCGAGGGACGGAGCCAGATCCACGTGGTTGCCGAACTGCTCGAAGCTCCCCCTCCCCAAACGCATGGCGGGTCCCAAGACCACGTCCACCGGCACCCCGACCACGCGGAAGGTCTCCACCACTTTGACCTTCCCCTGGGGCTTGAAGAACCCGACGGCCCGGGGCACCCCCACACCCCCCACCAGGCCCTCCAAGGCCTCCACCACCGCCAGCCGCGCCGCGTAGGACAGCTCGGGCTTTTTCAAAAAGCCCAGAAGCACGCGCAAGGCCTCGGCGGTTTTCCCAGGAAAGGCTTGGGCGCGTTCCTTTTCCAAGCGCACGTAGTGCGCCACCACCTCGTCGCCGGGGAGCTCCTCGGCCACCCGGTCCAGGAACCCCTGAGCGCCGGAAAAGTCCCGGTCGTTCAAGAGCTTGTCAAAAATCGCACCCAGCCGGTGGCGGAGCCCGGCCCGGGCCCGGTCCGCCAACTCCGCAAGCTCCCGCTCCAGACCGGAGCTGAGGGCAAGGGGCCCCCGCAGCGTCTTGGCCTTGGAAGCAAGCGCCAGCACCAGCTCGTAGGGGGGGTAGGTTTGGGTCAAAAGCCCTTCCGCCCGCTCCTTCAAAGCCTTGGCCGAGACCTTCGCCTTGAGCTTTCGTTCCCGGAGGTTGTGCTCGTAGGCCGCCTCCACGTCCCGCAAGCGCGCCAGAAACTCCAGAGCCGAGGCAGGGCGCCGCTCGGGATCCCCCAGGCAGGCCTCCAGGAGCTCGTCCATGGCCATCGGCATCCCCTCCACCATGTCCGAAAGCAAGTCGGGAGCGGTCCACCTGGGGTAGGGAGTGCCGGCAAAAGCTTCGTAGGTGAGGAGGGCTAACTGGAAAACGTCCGCCGAAGGCTCCACGGTTTCGCCGTCGGAGGCCAAGCGCTCGGGCGGCGCCCACGGCGCCACCGCCCAGCTACCAAAGCCCAAAAGCTCGGCTCGCCGGCGCAGCCGCGGCGGC
The DNA here is from genome assembly GCA_039793905.1 of Thermoanaerobaculum sp. GTDB lineage: Bacteria > Acidobacteriota > Thermoanaerobaculia > Thermoanaerobaculales > Thermoanaerobaculaceae > Thermoanaerobaculum. The sequence continues at coordinate 5,280 of JBAMMG010000086.1, forward strand.
ACCCCGAGCCCCAAGACCACCGCGTTTTGCTTGCGATCCACCACCACCAGCCCTGGCCGCAGCTCCCCGTGCACCACCCCTGCCCCATGCACCGCCGCCAATGCTGCCGCCACCTGCCCTACGAGGTGAAAGGCGTGCTCGGCCGGCAACCCTTGCCCCCGGCCTTGAAGCATGTGCTTGAGCGTGCTCCCCCCAACCCAAGGGAAAGCCAGAAACGCGAGCTCCCAACCCTCGGGGGCGGTGAGGAACCCCACCTCTTCCACCCTCGCCAAACGGGTATGGTCGGCCTTCTGGCACGCCCCACCCCAAGCGAGGAAGAGCTCGCGGTCCGCTTGCTCCTCCACCAGTTCCGGGCGCATGAGCCGAACGGCCTTTTCCTTGCCCTCGCCGCTTTCCACCCGCACCACCCAGCCGGTGCGGGTCTTGTGAACGGGCCCTAGAAACCGGAAGCGATTGTGGGCGTCAAGGGCGTGTCCTGGGCGCAAGGTTTCAAGCCACGAGTTGACGTGGGCGCTTGCCAGCTGGGCCACCGATGCCATAGGGACCTCCCGACCTTTCTCGTTTTATTTTACCACGGCACCGTGGTCTGGCTGGTGGCGACGACCGACCGCCGCAACCCGCTGCCTCGAAGGGGACGGAACGCCTAGCCCGCCCTCGAGGCACCGGCAACCGGGAAGCGGAGCTTCGGGACGCGGGAGGGGTTGACAAGATATGAAAATTTGGAAAAAGGGCCAAGTGACAGCCGGGCCAGCGAGCCCGGCAGGTTCGCAAGGGAGGTGGAGAAATGAACGACGCTCACGCGAAGATCATCGAGATACTCGGACCCGGGTGCCCGCGCTGCGAGCAAACGCTTCGGGTGGTTCGCCACGTCGTGGAGCAGGCGGGCATCCCCGCTGAGATCCGCAAGGTGGACAGCATCAACCGCATGGTGGAGCTGGGTGTGCTGGCCACCCCCGCGATTGCCGTGAACGGCGTGGTCAAGCTTTCCGGTCAAGTGCCCAAAGCCGAAGTGGTGCGGCAAATTCTGGGGATCGAGGGGTAAGACCCAAGGTCTCGCCACCTCTGTCGCCGGCGGCAAGCCGGCCTCAGTCTGGGGGGGGTTATGAAAGAGCGAACGAAGCTTCTGCTCATTGTCGGCGTGTTTTTGGCCTCCTACTTCCTGCCGATGGAGCACGCCCGTGTCCAAGGCGCGATCCTCGAAGGGTTTCAGCTTCTCAAGTGGTACGCCCGGGAACACGTGATACTGTGCCTTGTGCCGGCGTTTTTCATTGCTGGGGCCATTTCCCAGTTTGTAAGCCAAGGCGCGGTCCTCAAGTACCTGGGGAGCTCGGCCAAGCGTACCGTGGCCTACGGGGTCGCTGCGGTCTCGGGGGCTATTCTCGCGGTGTGCTCGTGCACGGTGCTGCCGCTGTTTGCCAGCATTTACAGGCGCGGCGCCGGCCTTGGTCCGGCCGTGGCGTTCCTCTACTCGGGCCCTGCCATCAACGTCCTCGCCATCATCCTCACCGCCCGCGTTCTCGGCCTCGAACTGGGGGTAGCGCGGGCCGTGGGAGCCGTGGCTTTCGCGGTCATCATCGGCCTTGTCATGGCGGCCCTTTTCCGCAGGGAGGACCAGGAGCGGCTCGCCAACGGCGTAGATCCCTTCGCCGCGCAGGCCGCCATGGAGCAGCGGGTGCGCAAGGGTTGGCAAGATGCGGCTTTTCTCGCGGCCATGGTTGGCATCCTGGTGTTCGCGAACTGGGGCGAGCCCAACCGCGAAATCGGGCTCTTTGCCGAAATCTACAAGATCCACTGGCATCTCACCGCGGCGTTGGTGGTTGCCCTTGGGTTCATGGTTGTGCGCTGGTACACAAGGGAGGAGCTGTCCGGCTGGGTCGAGGCCACCTGGGCCTTCGCCAAGCAAATTCTGCCCCTCCTTTTCGGTGGGATCCTCGTGGCCGGCTGGCTCATGGGCCGTCCCGGCCACGATGCCGGGTTGATTCCGGCCTCGTGGGTTTCGGCCACGGTCGGCGGTAACTCCCTCGCGGCCAACCTTTTTGCAGCGGTAGCGGGAGCTTTCATGTACTTCGCCACCTTAACCGAGGTCCCCATCCTGCAAACCCTCATAGGGGCAGGCATGGGCCAAGGTCCGGCCCTCACCCTCCTTCTGGCCGGCCCTGCCCTTTCCCTGCCTAGCATGCTGGTCATCAACTCCTACTTGGGCCCCAAAAAGACCTTTGCCTACGTCTCGCTGGTCGTGGTCATGGCCACCATCACCGGCATGGTTTACGGAGCCCTGGTGCGGTGAACGCCCGTACCGCGGGCCGAAGCTGGAGGAGGCAGGTTTGACAGGTACCACAGGCTCGCTCGATTTCCCGCAGGAGGTTGTGGTGTCGGAACGCCTCAATCGGGCAACGCGCCGCCGGTACGAACGGCGGGCAGGTGTTTTCAAGGCCCTGGGCCACCCCACGCGCCTTTTCCTGGTGGAGCAGTTAGCGCGCGGGGAACGGTGCGTGTGCGAGCTCGCGGCCCTCATTGACGCCGATCTCTCGACGGTTTCCAAGCACCTTTCGGTCCTCAAAAGCGCGGGGGTCGTGGAAGACGAAAAAAGGGGAGCCAACGTCTTTTACCGCCTGCGACTGGGGGTGGACAGCCTCCTGGCCTTTGCTGCCGAGGCCACCCGGCTGGAGGGCAACGGCGAGGAATCCCCAGCTCGCGCCCCCGGTACCCAGGGGCGCGGCTAAACGGGAAAACCAAAGGGCTCAGGACCGCTTGGTGGCGGCACGGAAGGGCTGAACGAAGCGCTCGATCTCGCTGGCCAGCTCAGGGCGGTCCCCTACCTCGGCAATTCGTGCCACGATGGCCGAGCCCACCACCACCCCGTCGGCAAACCCTGCCACCTTCGCTACCTGCTCGGGTTTGGCGAGGCCGAAGCCTACGGCCACCCTCGTGCCCGTAAGCTTTCTCACGAAGCGAACGTGGTCCTCCAGCTCCACCGGAAGTTGCGCTTGCGGGCCCGTGACCCCGGTGTGGGACACGAAGTAAAGGAAGCTTTGGGCGAGCTTCTTGGCTTGCTTGACGCGGGCCCGAGTGGAGGTAGGGGCCAACATGGGGACCAGCTCCAGGCCAACCTTCGTTAAGGCCTGGTGGAATGGGGCCGCTTCCTCGGCCGGCACGTCCGTCAGGAGCACCCCGTCCACCCCAGCGGTGGCGGCATCCACGGCAAAGCGGGAAAGGCCGTAAGCAAGGATGGGGTTGGCGTAGGAAAAAAGCACCACCGGGAGCGACGAGGCAAAGCGCAGCTCCCGCACCGCTTGCAAGACCCCGGCCAACGTCGTGCCGGAAGCGAGGGCGCGCTCCGCCGCCGCGCAGTTGATGGGCCCGTCGGCAATGGGGTCGGAAAAGGGAACCCCCAGCTCCACGATGTCTACCCCAGCCCGTTCCAGGGCCCGCAAAAGCTCCAAGGTGCGAGCCGGGGTGGGGTCACCGGCGGTCACGTAAGCGATAAACGCGGCGCGCTTGTCCTTGGCTGCCCGGCGAAAGGCTGCTTCCAGTCGCGAGCTCATAAACGCACCCCCTCCAGTCGGGCCACCTCCGCCACGTCCTTGTCCCCCCGGCCCGAAAGGTTGACCAGGATCGCTTCCGCCGGAGAAAAGCTGCGGGCCACCTTGGTGACGTACGCCAAGGCGTGGGCCGTTTCCAGAGCCGGCACGATCCCCTCCAGCTCGGCCAGGAGGTGGAAAGCGGCCACCGCCTCGTCGTCGGAAACCTGTACGTACTCCACACGGCGGCTATCCTTCCAAAAGGCGTGCTCCGGGCCTACCGCAGGGTAATCGAGACCTGCCGAAACCGAGTGGGTGGGGGCGGTGTTACCCACCGCATCCTGAAGCACGTAGGTGTACGTCCCGTGGAGAACCCCGGGCGATCCGCCGCTGAACCGGGCCGCGTGATGACCAAGGAGGGGGCCGCGCCCACCCGCTTCGACCCCCACGAGCTTGACCTTCTGGTATGGCAGAAACGCCGAAAAGATGCCGGCAGCGTTGGAGCCGCCCCCCACGCACGCCACCACCAGCCGGGGAAGGGCGCCGTGGGCCTTGCGGATCTGCAGCCACGCTTCGCTGCCAATGACCGACTGGAACTCCCGCACCATCATGGGGTACGGGTGGGGGCCAAGGACCGAGCCCAGGACGTAGTGGGTGGTCGCGACGTTGGTCACCCAGTCCCGAAGGGCTTCGTTGATGGCGTCTTTGAGGGTTTTGGAACCAGCGTCCACCCCCACCACCTCCGCCCCCAAGAGCTTCATGCGGTATACGTTGAGGGCTTGCCGCCGCTCGTCCTCGGTGCCCATGTAAATGCGGCAGGAAAGACCCAAAAGCGCTGCGGCGGTAGCCACCGCCACCCCGTGCTGGCCAGCCCCGGTCTCGGCAATGACCCGCACCTTCCCCATGCGCCGGGCCAAAAGGCACTGGGCCAGAGCGTTGTTGATCTTGTGGGCACCGGTGTGGCACAGGTCCTCACGTTTGAGGTAAATCCTCGCGCCTCCCAGGTGAGCGGAAAGCCTCGCGGCAAAGGTCAGAGGTGTCGGCCGGCCGCAATAGTCGGAAAGCAGGCTCTCCAGTTCCTTGCGGAAGCCCCGGTCCCGCATGGCGTCGCGAAAAGCCTGCTCCAGCTCCTGGAGGGGGGCCATGAGGGTTTCGGGAACGAAACGCCCGCCGTAACTTCCGAAATATCCCCGCTCATCCGGTACCCGCTTCACGCATCCCTCCTTCCCGCACCGCGCTCAAAAAAGCCCGAACCTTGGCCGGGTCCTTGCGGCCAGGGGCCGATTCTACCCCGGACGACACGTCCACCCCCGCCGGCCCACAAGCCGCAATGGCAGCCCCTACGTTTTCGGGCGAAAGCCCTCCCGCAATCCAAAACTCCAGCGGCAGAGGCGGGTTGGACAAAAGGCTCCACGGGAAAACCCTGCCCGTGCCACCCCCCGAATCGAAAAGAATACGGGCCACGGTGGCGTACGCGGCCACTGCCCCCCAGTCCACCTCCTCGCTCACAGTCAAAGCTTTGATCACCCGCTTTCGCCCTCCCAGGCGAGCGCAAAGCTCAGGGGGTTCCTTCCCGTGGAGCTGCACCAGGGCAAGACCCGCTTTCGCCCGCACCTCCTCGATGAAACCCACGTCTTGGTCGCGGAAAACCCCCACTTTGGAAGCAAACGGAACCGCTTCGATCCAGGGGCAGTCAGCCATGGCCAGGGTACGGGGGGAGCCGGGGGCAAACACAAAGCCCAAGAAGTCGGCCCCCGCTTCCGCCGAAAGCATGGCATCTCCGGGGTTCGTGAGACCGCAAATCTTGACCGTTACCACGGTGCCACAAGCTCCCGTAAAGCAGCCGTGGGATCCGCCTGGCGGAGCAGGTACTCCCCCACCAGGAAGCACCGCACCCCGCCCTCGCAAAGTTCCCGGAACTGCGTGCGGCTCTTGATCCCCGACTCCAGGACGCCCACCACTCCGGCCGGAAGCTCCCGAACCAGGCTTGCCGCCCGCTCCACGTCCACGGTGAAGCTAGCCAAATCCCTGGAGTTCACGCCCACGAGCGTAGCGCCAGCTGCAACGGCGGCCTCCAGCTCGTGTCGGTCGTGGGTTTCCACCAGCGCCTCCACGCCGAGCTCCCGGCAACAGGCCAGCATTTCCGAAAGCAAGCTGCCGGGGAGAACGCGGGCAATGAGGAGGACCGCGTCGGCACCGGCGGCCACCCCGTGCTGGAGGTGCTCAGGGCGGGAAAAGAAGTCCTTCTGAAGCACCGGCAAGCTTGAAGCTTTCTTGACCTCTGCCACCCAAGCCGCGTCCCCCCAGAAAAACTCCGGCTCGGTAACCACGGAAAGTGCTGCCGCACCCCCCGCTTCGTAGCTGCGGGCCAGCTCCCCAGGGAGCAAAGGGTCCCGCAGCACACCGGCGGATGGCGAACGCCTCTTCACCTCGGCCACGATCCGCACCCCCGGGGATTTGAGGCTTTCGGCCAAGCTCCGGCGGGGCAGCCCCGGTCCCGGCGTCGGCGGCCGCGAAAGGCGTGGAGCACTGGCCGCCACCAGGCGTGAGAGCCAGCTCTCACCCATGGGCCAGCTCCCGGGCGCGCGCTGCAACCTTCTGGAAAAAGGGCCACGCGGCTCCGGCTTCGAGGGCGGCCCTGGCCCGCCGGTAGCCCTCGGGCAGGTCCGCGGCCACCCCCGCGACCACCAGCGCCGCCGCCGTTGCCAGGGCCACGGCCGGCGCCGCCGGATCCCCTTCACCTTGGAGCATGGCTCGAATGCGGGCGGCGTTGGCAACGGCATCGCCGCCGACAAGCCCGTCTCCGGCGTTTTCGGGCATGCCGAGCTTTTCGGGATACACCTCGAAGCTGCGGGTGACGGCGCCGCCCCGCACCTCCACCACCCGCGTGGGGGCGCTGGGGGATAGCTCGTCCAAACCGTCGTGGCTGTGGACCACCCACACGTGGTCCGCTCCCAAAAGGGCAAAGGCTTCCGAAACCACCTTTTGAGCCTCGGGGGAAAAAACGCCCACCACCTGGCGACTAACCCCCGCCGGGTTGGCGAGTGGGCCCAAGAGGTTGAACACGGTGCGGATCCCCAGCTCCCGCCGCACCGGCGCCACCGCCTTCATGGCGGGATGGAACGCAGGCGCGAAGAGAAACACGAAACCCTCCTCCCGGAGGAGGCGCTCGGCGGCCTGGGGGTCCAAGCTCAAAGGGAAGCCCAGGACCTCTAGCACATCCGCCGAGCCGCAGCGGGAGGAGACGGAGCGGTTGCCGTGCTTGGCCACCGGCACCCCCAAGCTCGCCGTGAGGATGGCGGCGGCCGTGGAAATGTTGAGGGTTCCGCGCCCGTCGCCGCCGGTGCCGCAGGTGTCCACAGCCCCCGGCGGTGCCTGAATCCTCACCGCAAAATCCCTCATGACGCGAGCGGCGACAGCCACCTCGCCGGCGGTTTCCCCTTTGGCCCGCAGCGCCCCCAAAAACGCCCCTTGCTGGGCCGAGGTCAGTTCCCCAGCCATCAGCGCCTTGAAGGCGGCCGCCATGGTTTCGGGAGCCAAATCTTCTCTGGCGAGAAGCCGCTCTAAGACGTCGGCAAACATCCGATCCCTCCTACCCTGCGAAGCGCAAGAAGTTGGCCAAAAGCTCCTTGCCGCAAGCCGTGAGGTACGACTCCGGATGGAACTGCACCCCCATGTGGGGGCGGGTTTGGTGCTCCAACCCCATGATGAGGCCGTCCTCTGTCCATGCCGTGACCCGCAACGCCGCCGGCAGGCTCTCCCGGCGCACCACCAGGGAGTGGTAGCGGGTGGCGGGAAAAGGGCACGGCACGTTGCGGAAGATTCCCTCCCCTCCATGGTGGATGGCCGAAACCTTGCCGTGGCGGGGCTCGGGGGCCCGCACCACCTCGCCCCCGTACGCCACGCCCAAAGCCTGGTGGCCTAGACACACACCGAGAATCGGCGTGTCCGCCGCTTGGCGGATGAGCTCCACGCAAACGCCAGCGGTTTCGGGGCGTCCGGGACCGGGAGAAATCACGATGGCACGGGGCTTTCGGGCTAAGAGCTCGGCCACCGTGGCGCGGTCGTTGCGAACCACCCAAACCTCCTCACCCCCGGCCAGCTCTCGCAGGACCTGCACCAGGTTGAAGGTAAACGAATCGTAGTTGTCCACCATGAGGATCACGGCTCTAACCCCCCCGCCATGTTGGCCGCGGCCACCAAAGCCCGCACCTTGTGGGCGCATTCGGCAAGCTCCCGCTCGGGCACGGAGTCGAAGACAACCCCTGCTCCAGCTTGGAGGTGGGCCTTTCCCCCGGCGAGAACCGCGGTGCGGATGGCGATGCAGGCATCCATGTCGCCGCCGACATCGAAGTACCCCACCGCTCCGCCGTAAATCCCGCGGCGCAGGGGCTCCAGTTCCTCGATGAGCTCCATGGCCCGCACTTTTGGGGCCCCGGTGAGGGTGCCGGCCGGAAAGCACGACAGGAGCACGTCCAGGGCGGTCGTGCCCGGCAGCACCTTGCCGCTCACCTCGCTCACCAGGTGCATGACGTGGGAGAAGCGCTCCACCTCCATCACCCTGCGCAGGGTCACGCTCCCCGGCTCGCACACCCTGCCCAGGTCGTTGCGGGCCAGGTCCACGAGCATGACGTGTTCGGCGCGTTCCTTTTCGTCCGCCAAAAGCTCCCGCTCCAGCTCCAGATCCTCCTCGGCCGTTTGGCCCCTTCGCCGAGTGCCGGCAATGGGGCAGGTGGTGGCCACGTCCCCCCGCAGGCGGGCCAGGGTTTCCGGGGACGACCCCAGCACCTGGGCAGCGCCGGTGTCCAGGTAAAACATGTACGGCGAGGGGTTGGTGAGGCGAAGGGCGCGGTAGAGGGCCAGGGGCGAGTGGGGAAACGGTATGGTCCAGCGGCGGGAAAGCACGATTTGAAAAGCTTCACCCGCCCTGATGGCGTCCCGGGCCTGCTCCACCGCTCGGAGGTACGCCTCGTCCGAGGGGGCAACGGCAGCTTCGAGGGGTAGACCCTCGTGGCCCTCGGGAATCCCTTTGGGGGCCGCCGCATCCAGGGGCGAGGCCAGCACCGCTTCCAGCTCGTCCAGGGCTGCCAGAGCTTGGCGGTAAGCGCCCTCCACACCTCGTTCCCCCAGGTCGGGGGTGGCGATGAGGAGAAGCCTCTGCCTCACTCGATCCAGGGCGGCCACAACCCGGTACTCCCCGAACCAAGCTTCGGGCAGCGTGAGGGGGTCGGGCAGCCGGTCTGGCAGTCGCTCCAAAAGGCGCACCATGTCGTAAGCAAGGTACCCCACGGCCCCGCCGGCAAAAGGTGGCAACCCCGGAAGCTGGGCCCTCCCCGGACCCGAGAGCAGCTCCCGGAGCAAGGGAACGGGGTCGCCGCCAAGCTTCCTTCCGTCAACCGCCACCTCGTTTCCCCTCAAGGTCACGAGGCGGCGGGGGTTGGCGCCGGCAAAGGACCACCGCGCCACGCGCTCACCCCCTTCCACCGACTCCAAGAGGAACGGGTGCTTCCCCCAGCGGAAAAGGCGCAGGAGCATGCCGTAAGGGGTCACCGTGTCGGCGGTAAGCTCTCGCACCACCGGCACCACCGGGGCGTGCGCGGCAAGGCGGGAGAAGGTGGGAAGGTCCGGGTAGGTCATAGGGCCTCCAGCAAACCCCGGCGGCGGAGCTCCCCGTTGACGGCTTCCACCGAAACGTCTTCCGCCACCAAGACCACCGCCAGGTGATAAAGAAGGTCGGCGAGCTCCTCCACGAGCCGCTGGCTTCCCTGGCCCTTGGCGGCCAGGAGTACTTCCACGGCTTCCTCCGCCAGCTTTTTCAGGGCTTCGTCGGGGTCGGCCAACAGCTTGGCCGTGTAGGAACCCGCCGGTGCCTGGGCTTTGCGCCCGACGACCACCCGCAAAAGCCCCGGAAGGGCCGGAACCGAGGTCCAGCTGGCTCCCGAGAGGGGGCGGAAGAAGCAGCTGGTCTCGCCCGTATGGCAGGTGGGCCCTTCCGGTACGACCTGGACCAGCAGCGCGTCGCCGTCGCAATCGGCGGCAATCCCCACCACCCGCAGGCCGTGGCCGGAAGTTTCCCCTTTGCGCCACAAGGTCTTCCGGGAGCGAGAGTAAAAATGCACCCACCCGGTCTCGACCGTCGCGTCGAGGGCTTGCCGGCTCATGAAACCCAGCATGAGCACCTGCCCCGTCGAGGCATCCTGGACCACCGCCGGCACCAGTCCCGCATCGTCCCAGCGCAGCTCAACCCTCGTCA
>JBAMMG010000086.1:15063-67215 GCA_039793905.1 Thermoanaerobaculum sp.
GCCACCCTCCTCCCGTACGGGCACGCCGTTGGCGGCCAGGTACGCCTTGAGCGCCCGGATGGCCACGGTCCTGTCGTGAAACACCGTGGCCGCCAAGACGGCATCGGCGCCGGCACGGAACGCTTGTAGGAAATGCTGCTCCCGGGCGCCACCACCGGAAGCGATCACCGGTACCCGGCAAACCTGGCGCACAGCGGCCAAAAGTTCCAGGTCGTAGCCCTCCCCCGTACCGTCCCGATCCATGGAGGTGAGGAGGATTTCCCCAGCACCGCGGGCCACACCCTCCCCGACCCAAACCACGGCGTCCTTCCCCGTGGGGCGGTGCCCACCGTGGGTCACCACCTCGAAACCCCCGTCCCGCCTGCGAACGTCCACGGCCAGAACCACGCTCTGGCTGCCGAGACGGCGGGCCAGGGCGTCGATGAGCTCGGGATTGGCCACCGCGGCGGAGTTCACGGAAACCTTGTCGGCGCCGGCATCCACCAGGGCGCAAGCATCATCTACGCTCCGGACTCCACCACCGACGCAAAGCGGGATATCCAGCACCTCAGCCACCCCCCGCACGACCTCCACAAGCGCCCGTCTCCCCTCGAGGCTGGCGGAAATGTCCAGGAAAACCAGCTCGTCGGCCCCTTCGTCCCGGTAGCGCCGGGCCAAGGCCACAGGGTCCCCCATGGGGCGCAAGCCGCGGAAGCGTACCCCTTTGACCACGAGGCCGTCCTTCACATCCAGGCACGGGATAATGCGGTAGGCCCCCACCTTACCCTCCCACCACCGAGCGGATCTGGCCCACCGTAATAGCCCCCGAGGCCAAGGCGGCCCCCACCACCACTCCTTCGAGGCCACGGGGAGCCAGGGCCACGAGGGCCTGGAGGTCCCTGGCGCTCCCCACCCCCCCCGACGCCACCACCCCGGGACCGAACGCTCGAAGAGCCTCCTGGAGGACCTCCAGGTCGGGGCCGAGGCCAGTCCCGTCCCGCTCCACAGCCGTCACCAGGAGGTGCCGCACCCCGCAATCCGCCATGGAGCGGGCGAAAGGGCCGAGGCGGAGCGGTGTCGGCTCCTGCCAGCCGGCCACCACCACGGTACCTTCGCGGACATCGCACGCCACCACCAGACCCTCGGGGTCCGCTGCGGCCAAACGGGCTACGGCCTCCGGCTCCCGCACCGCCAAGGACCCCACCACCACCCGCTGAGCACCAAGCTCCCGCAGCTGCCAGTACGCCGCTTCGCCACGCACCCCACCCCCCACCTCCACGGGCACGGTAGCCGTGCGGCAGATGGCGGCTACCAGCGGCCGGTTGTCCCCCATGCCCAACGCTGCGTCCAGGTCCACTACGTGAAGCCCTTGCACCCCTTGCCCCTGCCAAGCGACGGCCAACGCCAACGGATCGTCGCTCACCACCCACGCGCTTTTTGGAGCCCCCTGACGCAAGCGTACGGCTTTGCCCCCCAAAAGGTCCACGGCTGCCCATACCCGAAAGCCATTACCGTCCATCAGCACACCTTTTCGAGGAACTCCTCGAGGAACGCCGCACCGGCAGGCCCGCTCTTTTCCGGATGGAACTGCACCCCCACCACCCGCCCCCGACGCACCGCCGCGCACACGGGCTCGCCGTCGTGGTGCGTGACTGCCAAGACGTCTTCCGGCAAAGGCCGGGCCGCGTAGGAGTGGACAAAGTAAAACCAGCGGCGGTTCAAAGAGGGGAAGTCTTTCCTTTCGGCCTCCACCTTGGCCCACCCCATGTGGGGAACACGAACGGTGGCGGGCAAAGCCGAAACAACGCCGGGCACAAAACCCAACCCCCTGTGCTCCCCAAACTCTTCGAGTTTCTCGAACAGGAGCTGATGCCCCAAGCAAATCCCCAATAGCCACGCCCCGTTGGCGACGGCCTCCTCCAGCGCCTGCCGCAGCCCGGTGCAGTCGAGGCTTGCCACCGCCACCGGAGCTGCGCCCACCCCGGGCAGAACCAAAACCCGCGCCCGACCCACTTCTTCCGGTTCGGAGGTTACCCGCACCTCGTACCCCAACCGCCCGAAGGCCCGCACCACGTTGGGGATGTTCCCCACGCCCAAATCCACCACGGTCACGGTCATAGGGAAAGGGTGCCTTTGGTGGAGGGCACCGTGTCGGAAACCAACCGTACCGCCTCCCGCAGCGCCAGGGCGAAGGCCTTGAACGCTGCTTCAGCACCGTGGTGGGGGTCTCGCCCCCGCTCCACGTCCACATGCAACGTCAAAAGCCCGCGGCTGGCAAAGGCTCGGAAGAACTCCGCAACCAAAGTGAGGGGGAAACTGGCGGTGACCAGGGCCAGCTCCAGCTGCCGAGGGAAAGAAACGTGGGCAAAGGGGCGGCCGGAAAGGTCCACCACCGCCCGCGCCAGGGCTTCGTCCAGGGGCGCGTAGGCAAACCCGAAACGCCGGATCCCTCGGCGCTCCCCCAGGGCTTCCGAAAACGCCTGGCCCATGGCGAGCCCCACGTCTTCCACCGTGTGGTGGGCGTCCACCACCAGGTCACCCTCGGCACGCACCGAAAGCCCCATGCCCGCGTGATGGGCGAAGGACGCCAGCATGTGGTCGAAAAAGCCGATCCCCGTGGTGATGGCGTAACCCCCGCCGGTGAGGTCCAGTTCCACCGCCACGGCCGTTTCGCCGGTGACGCGCTCAACCCGACCGACCCTCGTGCTCACGGGACACCTCCTCCAACACCGAAAGCAAAACGTCCCCTTCCTCGGGGTTACCCACAGAAACCCGCACGTACCCCCGAGCCGAAAGCTCCCCTACCGGCCGCACGGCCACACCCCGCCTGGCCAGGACCTCGGCCAGCCGCTTTCCCGTCCACCCGCGGCGGCGCAGGAGGTAAAAGTTGCCGCGGGAAGGAACGGCTTCCACATTGGGGATGGCGGCAATGGCTGCAAGCTGGCGCTCCCGCTCGGCGACGATGCGGGCAGCCCGCTCCTGGCCCACCTGGGGGAGGGATGCCGCGGCGGCAAAGGCAGCCCACACCGCCACCCCAGGGGCAAAGGGCAAAAGCTTCTTGGCGATCGTTCGCGCCGTGGCCGGTGAGGTACAGAGGCACCCGGCCCGTACCCCAGCAACCCCCCAAACCTTGGAGAGCGTGCGGGTCACCATGAGGTGAGGGTACGTGGAAAGCCACGCTCCCATGTCCGGACTGGTGCCGAACTCCCAGTAGGCGCCGTCCCAGATTGTGGGCTTGCCCAGCTCCAAGAGTGTGCGCCAGAGCTCGGGCGACAGCTCGCCACCGGTGGGGTTGTTGGGGGAGCAAAGGAGCAGCACGTCGGCGTCCCTTGCGGCGGCCAGGAGCTCAGCTGCCGGAATTTCGAAGCCCGGGGCTTCGAAGTTGATCCTGAGTTCGTTCCCCCCTGCCCGAGCAATGAGAAACGGGTACACGGAAAAGCTGGGGAAAAGCGTCAACACCTTGCGTCCCGCCCCAAAGGCAGCCAAAGCGGCCGCCAGCATTTCGTTGGAGCCGTTCCCTACCAGCGTGCCTTCCGGCACCCACCCGTAAAGCTTGGCCGCCGCCTCCCGAGCCGGGAACGCGTCCATGGGCGGGTAGCGGCGCAACTCCACCTGCTCCAAAAAGGCGAGGAAAGCTTGGCGGAAGGCACCGTCCGCATCCCAGGGAGCCTCGTTGAGGTCCAGGCGAATGGGACCCTCAGCCACCACCGGGCGGGTGTACCCCTCGCTCACAGCCTTCCCCGCTCGCCGGCGCTCAAGGCCTCGGCGTGGAGGGGCAACCCCTCCACCTGGGCAAGGGTGGCTGCCGCTCGCGCGAGTTTGGGGTAGCGGTGGGGGGCCACCCGCACCACCGCCGTGCGGTGCACGAAATCCCAAACCCCCAGGGGGGACGCGTAGCGGGCCGCCCGCGCCGTGGGCAAAATGTGGTTGGAGCCCACCACGTAGTCCCCCAGGGTCACGGGCGAAAAGGTCCCGAGGTAAATGGCCCCAGCAGCAATAATGCGGTCCGCCCAGCGCTGGGGGTCCTCCACCAAAAGCTCCACGTGCTCCGGTGCAATGCGGTTCGTGACCTGACACGCTTCCTCCAGATCCGCGACCACCAGCACCGCCCCCCAGCGCTTGAGGGCCGTACGGGCCGGGGAGGCTTCGGGAAGGGACCGCAGGCGGTTGCGCAAGCCCCGGGCAATCCTTTCCGCCAGGTTCTCTGAGGTGGTGACCGCCACCGCCAGGGCGTCCTCATCGTGCTCGGCTTGGGCCAGGAGATCGGCGACGACCACGGCGGGATCGGCGTGTCCGTCAGCCACCACCACCACTTCCGAAGGCCCAGCAATGAGGTCCACGTCCACGATCCCGTAAAGGGCCCGCTTGGCCGCCGTCACCCACCGCCCGCCGGGGCCCACGATCTTGTCCACCGGCGTCACCGACTCCGTGCCCAGGGCAAGTGCCGCCAGGGCGTGGGCCCCGCCCATGAGGTAGATCTCCCGCAAATCCAGCCGCTTCAGGAGGTAACGAAGGTGCGGCGATCCCAGATACGCCCGCGGGGGGCACGCCACGGCAATGCGGTCCACCCCCGCCAGGCGGGCCGGCACCACGGCCATGAGCAAGCTGGAGAGGTACACCGCGTGCCCTCCAGGGACGTAAATCCCCACGCTGCCCATGGGCCGCACGCGAATGGCCAACTCGTCCCCCTGAAGGTCCAGGGTGTAGCCCTTGGGTTTCTGCGCCTCGTGGAACGCCTGGAGGTTGGCCAGGGCCAGCTCCACCGCCTCCGCGAACTCCTCCCCCACCTCCGCTTCGCTGGGCGCTTCTGGTGCCAGCTTCAGCTCCGAGGGGGCCATTCCCTTGAGGTCGAAGCGGCGAACGAGAGCCGTGAGCGCCTTGTCCCCGCCTTTGGCAATTCTGGCCACCATATCCCGCACCTTGTCCTCGAGATCCGGGTCCAGGACGCGCCCCATGCGGGTGTCCAGTTGCTCGAGGAAGCGCTCGGCTTTTTCGTCAGAAATACGCAACGTTTTCATACTTGCCTCCCAGGCGGTCCATAACCGCCTTGATGTCGTCCCCCCGGGTTGCCCAGGAGGCCCGGTTGGTCACGAAGTACGGGGCCACCGAAAGCCAGGTCTCCACGATCACGAGCCCATTTTCCCGCAAGGTGGCGCCGGTTTCCACCAAATCCAACACGAAGGGGGCCAAGTCGAGGGTGGCGGCCAGCTCCACCGAACCGGCAAGCTCGATGATCTCGGCCCATAGCCCCCGCTGCTGGAGGAGCCGTTGGGCCAGGTTGGGGTACTTGGTGGCGACCCGAAAAGGCCGGGAACGGGGGGGCTGGGATTTCCCACCTCGAGCCAGCAGGCACAAGCGGCAGTGACCGAAGGGCAATCTCTTGACCCGCAGGAGGTCTTCGCCCGACTCCAAGATTTGGTCCAAACCCGCGAAACCCATATCCGCCACCCCTTGCCCCACGTACGCCGGTACGTCGGCATCCTTGACCACCACCAAGCGCAGCTCCCCATCCTCGAAAACCAAGCGGCGAGGGTTGGCCAAGATCTCCCGAGCGAGAACGAACCCACCCCGTTCCAACACCCCCACGAGTTCCGGAAGCAATCGGCCTTTGGGGAGCGCCATGGTTAGCATGTCGCCTCCATGAGAACCCGATCTAAAGACAGCGTCGCTCCGACCGCCGGAACCTCCTGCCCTTTGCCTTCCACGGCGTACTCGCCCCCCGAGGCAAGGAGGGCCTTGGCCTTCCGCCCCCAAAGGGAAAACACCACCCCCCGGTAGTACCCCGCCGCCGTTCGCGGCACGAGCTCGAAATGCACCCGCACCCCCTTTTTCCGGGCCACCGAAGCCGCACCCTGGACCCGTACCCATACCTCTTCCTGACGGAAAAAGCGCACCCAGCCTTCACCTTCCTCCAGGACCGCCTGACGGAGGTAGGTAGCGGCTTCCTCCGAAAGGCCCACGAGCTCGCAAAGTCCGTCCACGTCTTTGGCCGCCAGCATCTCCACTAGCGCTGGATCGGGGGTTTCCTCGAGGAGCATGCACAGCATATCCTCGCCGACACCGGTGTGGCCCACGGTCAACACCAGCTGCGACAGCTCCAAACCCAGGACCCTCCCCAGATTCAAAAGCAGCTCCACCGTGGTGTCTGCCTCCCCGCGCACCCCGAACGACTCGAACCCCAACTGGTAAAACTCGCCTACCCCGCGGAGCTGAGGGCCGCCCCTCCGCGCCACCTCTCCCGCGTAGCACACCCGCAAAGGCCAGCGGGGTTCCGGGTCAGCGGCCACCACCCGCGCCAAAAGCGGCGTAAAGTCCGAGCGTACGGCCCAAACGCGCCCGTCGCTGTCCAGGAAGCGGAAACCTTTCCCCTCGTCCCCGCCTCCCGGCACCACCAACGGCAGGAGCACCGGTTCGAAGCCGCGGGCCTGCAGCCACCGCATCCCCCGGTACTGGGCTTCGTAAAGGCGCGAGCCGTCGGCGGGCAAAGTGGCAAGGACCATCAGCTTTTTCCCTCCTCCAAACCCAAGGCCGCCGCCATGGCCCCAACCGGTGGTGCGACACCGTTCATGGCCGCGAACTGCGACACACCCTGGTAGAGAAGTACTTCCCGGCCAGACACGTAGTCCCAGCCGCGCTCTTCTGCCAAAAGCTGCAAGTAGGTCGGACCGTTCCCGTAAGGCATGTCCACCACCACGCATCCCGAAGGCAAGGCGAGCCGGTGCAAGAACGCGTCTTCCCGCCCGTCGGTACCGGCCGGAGTGGCGTTGACGAAGGCCTCCACGCCAAAAAGCTCCTCGGGAGCCGCCACCCGCGCTGCAAATGTGCGCGCCAAAGCTTCGGCTTTGGCGCCGTCCCTTGCCACCACCACCGCCTGGCTTCCCGCAAGTTGCAGCGCCACCAGCGCCGCCCGCGCCGCACCGCCAGTCCCCAAAACCGCGACCCTGGCTCCCCCCAGGCTCACCCCAGCTTCCAGCAAAACGCGGGTAATTCCGTCCACGTCCGTGAGGTCCCCCACCACCTTTCCGGGCCGGGGCAGAACGGTGTTTACCGCCCGCGCTCGCTCCGCTCGCGGTGCGAGAAGGTCACAGAGAAGCGCCGCTTTTTCCTTCCAGGGCATGGTCACCGCGAATCCGAAAACGGGAAGCCCCAAGGGATCGAAGGGACCCTCGCCGGCGGGTTTGATGAGCTGCACCAGCTCTTCCTCCGCCCGCACCGTAAACGGCACGAACGCGTACGGCAACCCCACGGCCCGGAAACCTGCCGCGTGCATGCGGGGGGAAAGGGAGCGGTGGGCCTCGGCCCCGATAACCCCGTAAACCCTTTTGGGGCGGTCCCCGAGATGCCCCACGAGGGCCTTGAACTCCCCGACGCTCAGCTGCCCGGGCGCCACTTTACACCGTTCGTCCCAAGCAGCGTAGGCCACGGGAGCGGCCATGAACGGGGCCAGAAGCCGGGTGGCGGTTCCCACTTCCCCCTGGGCAAAGACGATCCCCCGCTTGTGACCGTTGCTTCCCCGGGCAAGGGCCTGAGCCAGGCGCAAAACGGCCACCACGTCGGCGAGGGATGAAGCCTTGGGCACGATCTTGGCGAAACGGGTTCCGGCAGCCAGGAGCTGGGCGGCTTGCTCCTCCAAATCCGGCGGCGTGTGGTCCCAGTGCTGGGAAAGGATCACCCTCTCCTTGGGGACCACCTGACCCACAAGCTCCCGGTCGCGGGCCGCCTCCAAATCGAAGAACGCGGCGCCGGAGCTTGCCACCTGCCGGAAAAACGCGGCCCGGCTTTCGACGTCGTCGGGGCCTTTGCCCCCTTCCGCCCGGGAGCGCAGCGTCACCACGACCGGCAGAGGGCAGCTTGCGACCAGCGACGGAACAGGGTAGCCCGCGGGCAGCACATCGGCCCGCACTTCCACCAGCGTCGCACCCGCGGGCGGATGGGCCACGGCTTCCCGGGGATCTCCCGATGGTGGAGGGCAAAACGTGGCAACGATCTCCATAAACCAACCTCCCCGCCGCTGCCGGCGGGGAGGTCAAGGTTTCTGGCTCCGTTGATCCCCGCCCGGCCACGCGGCGCGAGCGGGGAAAGCCGCTCTAACGCCGCTCTGGCGTGTGGTACCAGTACCAATGCCAAAAGCGGATCGCGGCTCCCATGCTCATCCCTTTTGAAATTACCCCAACGCCCCCGCCCATGTCAACCCCTACCGGTTTTTCCGTGAGGCGACACGGCTCATAGACGCTGTTTGGACGAGTGTTCTCCCTTGTGCCCGCGAGGAGGCGTCGTCAAAGGAAACTCGTCGTTGTTGCCGGCGAAAGCCGATGCTGACCGTGCCGTAGTCGCCCGCCCGTGCCCCAGAAAAACGAGCGCGAGCCAACCGCGGCCCGAGGCGGGGCTCACACTGCCCCCAGCCGCGAGTTTGCTAGAAAAGGCTGAGAAGCCTGGGGAGATCGCGAAATCGCCGGTGAAACGGCAGCGGCACCATTCTTCCGTGGGGAGGAGCATCCCTTTATCGTAAAAACAGGAAATATCGGCTTGATGTTAGATATTGACAACTATCTGATGTTGAGACGATACTAGTAACGATGAGGTATGGCCGATGGCGATGAGTTGCTATTGGTTCCCCCGGCGGGGGAACCCTCAGGAACGCCGCTGATACCTGCGCTGTTGGCTCTCCCACCTGCCACCGAGGCCCTCCAGCCGCGTGGGACGGCACGTGTCGAGCTCACCATGCCAAGAAAGGAGGGATTTTATGAGGCTCAACCCTCAGGCTGTTTTGCTTACCCTTGCGGTTGCCGGCGCTGCATGGGCTGCGGGCACACCCTCTGCCGAGCTTGCTTGCGCCGGATGCCACGAACAAGCCGTGGACGGGTTCGCGGCCAACGTCCACGGGCGCCTAGCCCCCTTCGAGATCCCCGATGGTCAAACGGGGTGCAGCTCGTGTCACGGTGATGTCATCAAACACCAGGAAACGGGAGACCCCGCCAGCGTTTATCGCTTTGGCCGCGACCGCGAGGCCGATACCCAAGTATGCCTTCGCTGCCACGGTCGCGGGGCTAAGGCAGCGTATACAGCGACCGTCCACGCCGAGGAAACGGCCTGCTCCACATGCCACACCATCCACACCCAGAAGCAAGCCTCGAGTGCCTGCTCTACCTGCCACGCCGACGTGCAAGCCCAAACCCTCGCTCCGTCCCACCACCCGTTGCGGGAAGGGACCATGACCTGTGCCTCGTGCCACGATGTGCACAGCGCCAGGCCCGGAGCCCTGGCGGTCGACGGGCGCCCCAACGATCTGTGCGTGAGCTGCCACGCGGAAAAGGAAGGCCCGTACATTTTCCAACACGAGCCAGTGGAGGAGGACTGCACCATTTGCCATCAGCCCCACGGCTCGGTAGCTGACAACCTGCTGGTGGCCAACGAGCCGTTCCTCTGCCTCCAGTGCCACGAGTTCCACTTCCATGCGGGGCTCGAGGCCCGGCCCGAAGCCCCCACCTTCACCGTGGGCGGGCGCCAGTACCCCAACGTCATGGGAGCCCACGGCTACCAGCGTTCGTTCGCGACCAAGTGCACCCAATGCCATACCCAAATCCACGGCTCCGATCTCCCCTCCCAGGGGATTTCCAGCCGGGGCCGCTCGCTGACCCGGTAAGGAGGCCACCATGAGACCCAACGTACGACTCACGCTGCTGCTTTTTGCCAGCATCGTTCCCGCCGTGGTTTGGGCCCAGCTCACCGGCAGCGTCCAACTGGGCGGTCATGGAGCCCAGGAGAAGGACAACCCGGCTCGCGCCTCGGAGTACGCCACGACCCAATCCGGGCCAGACTCGGCCGTTTCCCTGCAGTACACTGGCCAAGGTTTTTACCTAGGGCTGGACAGCCTCGCCTTGAGCTCCGAGCGCCAGGACCACGCTCTCACCATCGAGCTTGGCCGCCTGGTGCGCTCTCATACCACCTTTTCCAAGCTGCCCCACCGCCTAGTCCACGATTCCCTCGCCAACCTCGCCGGGGCTATTGCCGACGTGAAGATCGTGTACGCCACGGACATGGATCCCCGGGCTCGCTACGGCATCCGTTACGACCAGTTCGCCAACCATACGGATATCCAAATCCCCGGTGCCTCGTGGCTCACCATCAGCACCGATTTCCGGGAACAGTGGCGGCAAGGGCACGTCCAAGCCCTTTCTACCTCCCACTGCTACTCCTGCCACATCGTGAGCCAAAGCCGAGCCCTCGACCACCACACCAAGGACGCGGGCCTTTCCGCCACCGTCACCTTGGGTAACTGGAGTGTGAAGGCCAGTGCCAGCACCCGTGACGCCCGAGAGCGGGAAGGGGCCCCCCTGCGCCTGTACGAGCGCGCCCAGCACCCCGCCCTCCGCACCCCGCTCTTCGATGACCGGGTGACCTACGACGAGCGCAATGGGCCCTTGCCGTTCAACTGGTACCCCACTCAGGAAAAGGACACCTACAAGCTCACCGTCGCCAATGTCAACTTTGGCGGCTTCTCTTTTCTGCTGTCCGGGACCACCTCGGAGCTCACCAACACCCATACCGGCAACAAGGTGGATTACGACGGTGTAAGCCTCACCTTGGCCCGGAAGCTGTCGCCCAAAGCACGCCTGGCAGTGTACCTGCGCACGTATTCCTTCGAGTCCACGGACTACTTCTACGATTCCCCCGAGCCTGCCGCTGTGGCTGGCCCGTACGCCGGGAAAACCTACCGCCAGCGTTACGGCTTCGACCCCGATTACCTCCGGCAATCGGCCCTGGACCGAGACGTGACCGAAGGCATCGTGCGCCTTACCTACCGCCTGGGCAAGCTCACCACGTTGACCGGGCAGTACCAGGCCCGGCAGGTGGACCGTGCCAACTACCAGGTAGCGCCGGACGAGACCACGACGCTCGAGCAAAAGGTCAAGCTGAACCTCGCTACCCGCCCGGTGACCGGGCTGCACCTGCAGGCCTTTCTGACCTACGCCGATATTTCCCACCCCTTCATGGCCCTCAACGCCGCCTGCAACCCCGACCCGCTGCAAACCACGCCCGCTCCTTCACCGCTTGCTCCCGGCTCGGTCCAGTACTACCAAATCCACGACGCCAGGGTGGCTGACCTCACAGCCTCCCCGTCTCGCTTCTGGGAAGCACGGGCTTCGGCTTCGTACCAGCTTGGCGGCGCCTCCATGGCTAACTTGAGTGTGAGCTTTTGGGACGGAGACAACGACGACTTGGACCTCACCAACTGGTCCAAGACCGTTCAAGCGGTTACGGCTTCGGTGACCTGGCAACCCAGCGAGGCCATTCAAACCCATGCGGGGGCCAGCTACGGCAAGCGTGAAACCGAAACGTTCGTGTGTATACCGCTCATGGATGGTTGAGGGGCCGGGGTCACACGGGGCCAGTTTGGCTCCGCCAGCGATTTCGTGAAAAACACCGCGCAGTTCCGTACGCTTTTCGCCGCTGGAACATGGAAGCCTTACGAGAGCCTCGAGCTCCAGGGCGAGGTGGGGTACACCCGCGCCAGCGAAATGATGGGCCAAATCCTGTTCAACGTTTCCGAGGAGATCCTGGCCAAGCTCCATGACTCCAACTACGACTTGAGCGAAGCCCACACCTACTCGAACCTGGATTCCAAGCGCTGGGACGTCAACCTTTCGGCCCGCGCTCGCCTCGCCAAAGGCATTCACGGCGTGGTTTCCTACAACCTCGTGAAATACGACGACGTGACGCCCTACCTTGCCGATCTTTCGGGGCGGCTCGACGTGTTCCAGGTGGGTTTGCGCTGGACACTGTAGCTTGCACCCAAAGCTTAGCCGCAACGCCGGGGCTCGCCCCGGCGTTTTCTTTCCCTAGCCTGCCGCGGACTCCGAGAGCTGTGGCTCTGCTAGACTAGCTGGGGAGCTTGCCATGATTTCCTCGCTCGAGGCGCTCTTGGGCTTTTTCGACCACGAGGCCCGGATCACGGCCCGGGTCTTCGAGGCCCTGACCGACGCGTCCCTCGCCCAGCGGGTGACGGACAAGGACCGAAGCCTTGGGGAAATGGCCTGGCATATGGTGACCTCCATCCCCGAGATGTTCGGTCACCTGGGTCTCCAGTTGCCCGGCCCCGGCCACCACGACCCGGTGCCAGCCACGGCCGGGGAGCTCACCGAAGCCTACCGCAAGGTCAGCCGTGCGGCTCTCGCTGCGATGAGAGCTTCCTGGACCGACGACTCGCTGGGCGATACCCACGAGATTTACGGCTACCGCTGGACCAAGGCGGAAACGGTCCTGGCCCTTCTCCTTCACCAGACGCACCACCGGGGCGCCATGACCGTCCTCATGGGTCAAGCTGGCTTGCGGCTTCCGGAAATCTACGGCCCTTCCCGGGACACCGAAGCACGTCACGGCTGAGGCCACCACCCCGCTTGGCTGCAGCCACCCATCGCTGCCAGCGGCCTCGAAGCGCCACTGGCGGAGCGTGTGTTCTTGCGCTTTTTCAGGGGGCGCCTCGAGCTGACCCCGAAACCATGGGTAAACGGGGGGCACAAGCGCAAACAAAGCCAGCTCGCGAGAGCAATGCAGGGAAGCAACTTCTTTGCGGTATTACGGGAAACACCACGAGCTGCCCTCCTGGGCCAACGGTCGCCATCAGCTTTGCCTCCACCCGCCATGGGAGCCGCTGGCGAGAACGGGAAGGACGACCGGGCTGCGGTTCAGCGACCGGAGGGCGGCGGGAGGTGGGTTTGGGGTGGAAACTCCGGAAAGCGCTGGACCGGTCGCTGATCCAGGTCATCCCACCACCCTCGGTACCACTCGGGGTACGGTGGCGGCTTCACGTACCCCACCACCACGTCGAACTGCTCGCTGCCGCTGTGCAAGAGGTTGGGAGAGAATCGGAAACCGACGCTTACGACCACTGGCCGGGCATTTTTTTTACGGTCAGGTAGCAAACCGGAGGCAAGCGCCTCTTCGAGAACCCTTGTGGTTTTGGCTGGCAGGATAAAAGAGGCGCGGCCCCCCGACGGGATGGAGTTGACGACGAGCCGGTGCGACCGCACGCCGTTGACCTGCCATTCCAAAATGCCAGGACCCGACGGGAAAGGACCGCGGTTGGCCACCACCACCTGCACCCCTTGAGGGGAAAAGGAGAAATCTTCGAGCTCCAACAGGAACGGACAAATGGGCTGAGCAACTCGCAATTCACGTTCCGCCTTGACCTTACCCATGCGCACGCGCAACCGCACCAAATGTTCCGGCTTGCGAGGTTCCAACACCAAGGCCACTCGCTGGGGCCTTCCAGCCTCGAACAGCAAAACGCCCGAATACACCTCTTTGCCGTCGACACGCCAAGAAAACTGACCCCGCTGGACACCGGCTGGGGGTGCTACCTCCGCCTCCACCAAGATGGGGGCAACCGTGCATGGATCCCCGGCCTGTGCGCTCAGGCAAAGGATCAAGCCAGCATCGCGAACCGCCGCCAAAAGTACGCTCATGGCCTCCATCTAAACACCCTTTCCTCGCTTGGCAAGCCCCTTGTATCCGTCCAGTAGACTTGGCACAAGCCGGAGAGTTGGGCGAAAACATGAATGGAGGACGGATGTTGAGGCTTTTGCGGGGTATTTGGGTGTGTGGGCCGTCGAGGGCCCACAGACCCCGGAGGGGCGTTAGCGCCCCTTGGCCGGTGTTCCCACCCCCGCGTACCCCACAAAAAACTCCCAGCTTTTCCTCGGGCTTTCCAAGTCCGGAGGGCCCGGGACAGCTTCCAGACGCACCACCACGGGCGTAAGGCGGAGCCTTTTGTCGCCCTTTTTCCCAGGCGTGGTCAGGGCCTTCTCCAAAAGGGGACTCGCTGAGGCGGGAAGGTAAAGTTCCGCCGAAGCGCCCGCTGGGAGGGGATCCAAGAACAGCGCGCTGGAGAGTAACCCGTTGATCATCCAGCGCAGACCCACCCTCCCCGAAGGTCCAGGCCCCAAGTTGGCAAGCTGCACCTGGAGACCTTGCGAGGTCCAGCGGAAGCTCTCCAGTTGCAGCAGAGAGGGGCAAAGGGGGGGCAAAACCAGGCGGTCCCGACTTTCCGCGCCGTTCCAAACAGCAGCCACCTCGACGCGATGTCGAAGGTGAACGGGCTCCAGGATCATGGCCAGCCTCTTGACCTTTTGCTCCAAGGCGAACAACCGGTCAGAGGCAACCAAAGCCCCGTCAATGAACCACTGCACCTGCACCCCCTGCACCGCATGGTCGCTCCAAACTTCTGCCTCGATGACCACCGGCGAGGTGACACAACCCTCCGGGGCAACGGGGAAACAAAGGCTTACGAACACCCGAGCGCCAGCGAGCAAAAAAACCACAAGCTCACTATCCACGGATGGTAAGCTTGCGGTCAAGGGGAGCGGCATGAGGCCGGAGGAGCTTTTCGACGTGCAAGGGCAGCAAGAAGTCACAGAAGCCGTTAAGGCCGTGGAAAGGGAAAGCGCTGCCGAGGTCGTACCTGTCGTTGTCTCGGCCGCCGGGAACTACCCGCAAGCCCCGTGGCGGGCAGCTTCTCTGGGCGCTTTGGGTGGGGCGGCCTTGGTTTCCCTGTTTTTGAAGATGGTGGATGTTTGGGGGCTGCCCCTGGAGTTTTGGGTCGTTGCCCCGCCCTTTCTAGGGGCCGGTTTGGGTGTGCTTTTGACCCGTACGCTGCCTTCCGTGGCCCGCCTGTTGCTCACCCCAGAGGAAATGGCCACCCAAGTTCGGGAACGGGCTGAGCATGCGTTTTTAACCGAAGAGGTGTTCGCCACCAAAGGACGGACGGGGATGCTGATTTTGGTGGCGCTTTTCGAGCGCCAGGTGGTGGTGTTGGCTGACCGCGGCATTGCCGCCCGCATTCCCCAAGAGCGTTGGCAAAGCATCGCCAACCACGTTGCCCAGGGAATTCGCCAAGGCCAGCCTGTGCAAGCCCTGGTGGCGGGGATACGACAGTGCGGCCAGCTGCTGGTGGAAGCTGGCGTGACCGTACAGCCCGGCGACACCAACGAGCTTTCCGACCAGCTTCGCCTTTCGGAGCGCTGAGGATGACCGCCCGGAAAATTCTCGTAAGGCTGGGGCCACTGGTCGTGGCCTTGAGCGGTTTTGCCCTGGAGGTCCCCTACCTTTCCGGAAGGGTCAACGATCTCGCGGGGCTTTTGGATGAGGCCACGCGCCAAAAGCTCGAGGAAAGATTGAAAAGCCTGGAACAAGCCACGGGCGCCCAAGTGGTGGTCCTCACCATCCCGTCCCTGGACGGGGAAAGCCTGGAGGAGTACTCCCACCGGGTGGCGTCCACCTGGAAGCTGGGGCAGAAGGGCAAGGACAACGGGGTACTGTTCCTCATTGCCAAGGCCGACCGAAAGATGCGGCTGGAGGTAGGGTACGGGTTGGAGGGGGTGCTTCCCGACGCCACCTGCCGCCGCATCCTGGACAACCTGGTTCGTCCCCGCTTCCGAGCCGGGGATTTTGCCGGCGGCATCGAGGCAGGGGTGGATGCCGTGGCCAAAGCCATCAGCGGCCAAGCCGTGGCCGCGGAGCCACCGGCAGCCAAAGGCCCAGGACCACTGGAAAAGGTGTTGGGGCTGTGCCTTGGCTTTTTGGTGTTCACCGTCGTTGTGGGTCTCTTTTCCCTCCAAGCCCTGGGGAGCAGCGGCTGCCAGTCTTGGATTCTCTATTTTTTCCTCATCCCCTTCTGGACAGCCTTCCCCATGGCTTTCCACCCCTTCCTGGGGATCGCCACCGGCCTGGGGTGGATCCTGCTCTTTCCCGTGGGCAAGTGGCTTCTCCACCGAACGCCAAAAGGCAAGAAGCTCCTGTCCCACTCGTGGCTTTTTTCGGGTGGCCCTTCCGGCCGCAGCAGCCGTGGCGGTTTTTGGAGCGGAGGCTTCGGCGGGTTTTCCGGAGGGAGCTTTTCCGGGGGCGGGTTTTCGGGGGGTGGTGGCTCCTTTGGGGGCGGCGGCGCCTCTTCCAGCTGGTAGGACCCCGCTAAACTTCCCGCGGGGGGTCCGTGACCCATCGAGGCTCCATGACCGGGAAGGCGTTGGCGGCGACCTTGGGGATGGCGTTTCTCTTCGGCACGTCCTTCGTGGCCTCGAAGGTGGGGCTTTCGGGGTTTTCCCCCACGCAGCTGGTGTTTCTGCGCTTTGCCGTGGCTTCCCTGCTCTTTGCTGCCGTCTGGCCCTGGACGAAGCGCGCCAGGCTGACTCCTGCCCAAGCCAAAAGCGTGCTGCTTCTGGCGCTTCTGGAACCGGGAGCGTACTTTTTCCTGGAGTCTTACGGCTTGCAGCGGACTCAAGCCTCCACGGCGTCCGTGCTCATCGCCACGATCCCGGTTTTGGTGTTGGTTTTCGAAGCCGTCTTCCTCCACGTCAAGGTTGCCCTGGCTGACGCGGCCTTGGTTCTGGCCTCCCTTTTCGGCGTTGGCGTGCTCCTCACCGCGGGCGGCCTCGACAAGGCCTTGGGAGGCACGCTCGTGGGCAACCTCCTGATCCTGGGAGCCGCCCTTGCCGCCGCCGTATACACCCTCGTGGCCCGCACCCTCATGGCTTCCGTGGACGCCTTCACGGTGACCCGCTGGCAAGCGTTTTTTGCCGCTGGCTTTTACCTCCCCTTCGCCCTTGGCGCCTGCTATCGGGGTTGCGACCTGCCTACAAAGTGGGAGCCGTGGGTTGCCGTGGTTTACCTCGGGGTGGCGTGCTCGTTTCTGGCCTATTTCCTCTTGAACTACGCCTTGAGCAAGGCGCGAGCGAGCCTCGTGGCCGCTTTTTCCAACCTCATCCCGGTGGTGGCCACGGCGTGGGCGGTGGTGATCCTGGGTGAAACGCTGCACGTGCAGCAGCTTGCAGGCGCGGCTTTGACCGTAGGTGCCGTCACGGTGCTGACCCTCCGCCACCGGGGCTCCGCACCCCCTCCGGCAGGGTAAGTATGCTCGCCGCCCTTTGGCTACTCGCCCTCCAACCCCCGACCTTCCAGGAGCGCGTGGAGGTGAGGCAGGTCGTGCTTCAGGTGCGGGTCTTAGGGCGGGACGGATGGCCCGTTTTGGGACTGGCCAGGGAAAACTTTCGGGTCTCGGTAGACGGCAAGCCGGTGGCCGTGGAAAGCGCCCGCTGGGTGGATTCGGGCGAGATGGGGTCTTCTCCAGGGGAAAACCACGGGGGGCGGCTGGTCACGATCCTGGTCCAGAGGGACATGCAGCGAGCCCGTCTTTCGGGGCTCATGGCGTACAAGGGGTGGGCGGCCCGCCTCGTGGAATCCCTTCCCGCCCACGACCACGTGGCTCTGCTGGTCCAGGACTCCCGCCTTTACGTTTACTCCGACCTCACCCCCGATCACGGGGCCGTTGCTCGCCTCCTGCGGACCGGCCTTTTCCGGCCGCCACCGAAGACGCCGCCCGCGCCTGGACGCGCAAGCGTCTTGCCCCTGCTCCCCGAAAGCGCGCAAGCCGCAGCCGCCACCCGGGAAAAGGGATTGCTGCTGTTAGCTCGCGCTCTCGCCCAGCTTCCGGGGGAGCGGGTGGTTCTGCTTTTGGGATGGGGCCTCGGCCGGTTTTCTTACCCAGGTTTCGACCTCCCAGGGGAGTACCTGGAGGCGGTCGCGTTACTGGCAGCCGAGCAGGTGCAGGTCTTCGCCCTGGATATCACCGACGCGGATTTCCATACCTTGGAACTCGGCCTCGTCCAGGTTGCCGAGGACACCGGCGGCCTCTACGCCAAAACCCACCTTTTTCCTGCCACAGCCACCGGCCGGGTCCTCGGGGCCCTTTCGGGGTACTACGAGCTGGCCTTTCCCCGGCCCCCCCTCCCCGAAGGCGTTCATCGCGTGGAGGTGGAGCTCGCGGGTGCTTCCGGGACCGTCCTTTGCCGCCGCACCTTTGCGGATCCACCCTCCGTTGGTCTACCCTAAAGCATGCGCGCGTACCTCTCGCGTTTTGTCACCGGAGCCGTGGAGGAAAACCTCCAGCGCCTCGAGCTCGAGGTCCAGCGGGCGGTGGCCGCCAAGGCCCAGCTGGTGGTGTTCCCCGAGCTTTTCCTCACCGGCTACACCCAGATCCTTTCCCCATCCCTGGCGAGGGAGCGCTTCGCCGCCCTGTCGGCGGCATACCCGGAGCCGGTCTTTTGCTTCGGCACCGTGAGCGAAGACGGCTACAACCGCCTCACCCTCTGGCACGCCGGGCGCGAGCTGGCCCGCTACGACAAGGTCCACCTCTTCCGTCCCAACCGCGAGCACGAGCTGTGGCGGGAAAGCAACCGCTACGTGGCGGTGCGGCTGCCATGGGGAACCGTGGGGCTTTTGATCTGCAACGACGTGCGGTTCCCCGAGCAGGCCCGGGCCCTGGTCCTGCAAGGGGGAGCCAACGTCTTGGTGGCCGTGGCCTGGTGGCCGTGGCGCCGCGACCACATCTGGCGCACCCTGCTCCAGGCCCGGGCGATGGAGAACGCCAGTTGGGTTTTGGGGTGCTGCGTGGCCGCCAGCACCAACCCCCGGGAACCCTTTGCCGGCGCCGGCAACTACGCCTTTGACCCCCTGGGCAACCCAATTCTGCCGACAGATGATACAACCTATGAGCTGGACTTCGGGAACCCACCCCCGATTTTGGTGGATCCCCGAGAAACGTACCGGGACGTGAACGAGGTGACGGTGGTTGCGCCATGAGCACCCCGCAGTCATACTCCGGGCTTTTCCATGCGCTTTTTACGGCCCTCCACAGACACCAGGTGCGCTACGCCGTGTTTGGCGCGATGGCCTTGGCTTTCCACGGACTGCCCCGAGCCACGGCCGATGTGGACCTGTGGGTGGAGCCCGAGGAGGGCAACATCGAGCGCCTCAAGGACGCCCTGCGCTCGGTTTTCCGCGACCCGGCGCTCGAGGAAATCTCACCCCAAGAACTGTGCGGGCCCTACCCTGCGGTACGGTACGGACCGCCCGCTGGCTTCCCGTTGGACATCGTCACGCGGCTGGGAACGGTCACGTGGAGCGATTTGGAAGTCGAGGAAATCATCTGGCAAGGCATCCCCGTTCCCGTGGTTTCAGCGCGTACCCTATGGCGCCTCAAAAACAACACGGTCCGTCAGCAGGACCGTTACGATGCCGCAGTTCTCGCCCAGCGTTTCGGCTTCCGAGACGACGATGCCGGTTCGTAAGTTCCGCTCGGTGGAGGACATGCCTCCCGTGTTTTGGGAGCCGGGGGACCCCCAAGCCATGGAGGTTTTCGGGGAGCTCATGGCCTTGGCCATGAGCGTGCTCCCGCCTTACGAGCGAGGGGTTTTCTTCTACACCAGCGTGGACGATCCCCGCCGCCCGGTCCTCAACCCTGTGCACCGCCTTCGGGGGAAGAACCTGGCTCCCCAAAAACCACCCGGCGGCCCTCGATCCGCCAAGGGCGGGTGAGGAGCCAGCGCAGGGCCTGGGGGTAGGCGACGTGCTCCTGCTCCAGGATGCGGGCTGCAAGCGTTTCCGGCGTGTCCTCGTCCCGCACCTCCACCACCTTTTGCACCACGATGGGCCCGGTGTCGCAACCGGCATCCACCAGGTGCACGGTGCACCCCGAAACCTTGACCCCGTACTCCCACGCTTGCCTCTGGGCCTCGAGCCCCGGAAAGGCCGGCAAAAGCGCCGGGTGGATGTTGACGATGCGGTTCGGGAAGGCGGCTATGAAACGCGGCGAAAGCAAGCGCATGTAACCCGCAAGGCAAACCCAACCCACCTGGAACTCGCGCAGCACGGCAAGGACCTTTTCCTCGTGCTCCTGGCGGGACAGTCCCTTGCCGGGAACGGCCACTGCCGGAATGCCCAACTCGCGAGCCCGGGAAAGGCCCGGGGCTTCCGGGCGGTTGGAGACCACCACCACGATCTCGGCCGGCACCTCCCCCCGCTGGCACGCCTGGGCAAGGGCCGCGAAGTTGGAACCCCGGCCGGAAAGCAGGACTCCCAGCCGCGCTCTAGCCAACCCTTTCCCCCACAAAGCGCACCCCGGGGCCTTCCACCACCCTCCCCAAAAGCCATCCCGGGCCGTGGGGCACAAGGCGGGCCAACACCTCTCCCAGGTGGGCAGGATCCACCACCAGGATCATCCCCACCCCCAAGTTGAAGGTGCGCCGCATGTCCGTTTCGGGCACCTTGCCCTCCCTGCGGAGGAGGCGAAAAACCGGAGGCTCGTCCCAGCTCCGGAGGTCAATTTCCGCTCCCAAGTGGGCGGGCAAAGCCCGGGGCAGGTTGTCGGGGATGCCCCCGCCGGTGATGTGCGCCGCCGATTTTACGAGCCCCGCCTCCACCAGCGGCCCCACAGCGGCGAGGTAGGACCGGTGGACCTTGAGGAGCTCCTCGCCCACGGTACACCCCAGCTCCGCCACAAAGCGGTCCACGGACCACCCCAAAAGCTCAAAAAACACCTTGCGGGCCAAGGAGTAGCCGTTGGTGTGGAGGCCAGAAGACGGCAAGGCCACCAGGAGATCCCCGGCTTGAACCTTGTTCGGCCCCAGAAGCTTTGCCCGCTCGGCAACGCCAACGATGAAACCGGCCACATCGTACTCCCCTGGAGCGTAAAAACCCGGCATTTCCGCGGTTTCCCCCCCTAAAAGGGCGCAGCCGTTGGCGCGGCAACCCCGGGCGATCCCGGAAACCACCTCCACCACCACCTGGGGGTTCAACGCTCCCGTGGCCAGGTAGTCCAAGAAAAAAAGGGGCTTGGCCCCTTGCACCAGGATGTCGTTGACGCAGTGGTTGACCAGGTCTTCCCCCACCGTCCCGTGCTGCCCCGCCATCTGCGCCACCTTGAGCTTGGTCCCCACGCCGTCGGCTGAGGCCACCAGCACCGGCACCTCAAGGTTTTCCGGTTCGAGGGTGAAAAGCCCACCGAAGGCGCCGATTTCCGAGAGCACTCCGGGCGTAAACGTGGATCGCGCCAGCTCCTTGATGCGGGCCAAGGCGCGGTCCTGGGCGTCAATGTCCACCCCTGCCTGGCGGTAGGTGAGACCGCGTTCCTCCCTCACGCCGTTATCATAACCGCCCGCCGTTGCTTGGCCCAAAAGTCGGCCTATATTGAAAAGGCAGGAGGTGCCAGATGAGAAAAGCCAAGCCTATGTTGACTCTTGTCATGGTCTCAGGATTTTTTGTGGCCTCTGCCGCGGCGCAAATGCCGGTAGGCAGTGCTCACCTCATTCCGGTGGTGGCTAAGCTCAAAGGGGCCCTCGGAACGGACTGGGTGAGCGACGTGGCCATCTCGAGCCTGGAAGAGAAAGACTTTTCGGTGAGCCTGTACTACTTTCCCGAAAAAACCGACAACGCGTTTCCTCCGGTTTTCTCCTCCGGTGTTCTCCTTACCGAAGGACGAACCACGCTCCTTTCCGACGTTATCGGCACCCAATTTCCCAGCGCCGGCAACAGCACCAAAGGCATGCTCCTGGTGATGACCAACCCCACTCCCGACGGGACGATCCCTAGCCCCCGAATCGCCGTGACCTCCCGTACCTACAACAACGCCGACCCCAATCGCACCTACGGCCAGACCGTCCCCTCTTCGTGGGCATTGGTGTGGGGAGGCGGCAAGGCCGTGCTTTCCGGGGTGCGGCAGGACAGCCGTTTTCGCACCAACATTGGCGTCGTGAACCTTTCCATGGGGGAACCGGCGCCACCGCGAATCAAGGTCCGAATCCAAATCTACGGCCCAGCGGGAAACCTCGTTCAAGACAAGACGATGGAAGTCAAAAGCCTTTCCCTGGAGCAGTGGGACCTTCCTCGCGACCTTGGCGTCTCCTCCCTTGCCGTCGGGCGCGTGGAGGTGAGCTTGGCCCCGGACAACCCCGGCTACGACCGCTGCCAGGTTCGCACCGATCCCTCCGCGCCGGGCTACGCCTTCCTGGCCTACTATTCCAAGGTAGACAACAGCAGCGGCGATGCTGAGTTTGGCATTGGGCAACTGGATTGGAGCGCCTACGAGGGCTGTCCCCAACCGCCCTCGGGCGACCCCTGCCAAAGGCCGTAACTGGGGTTTTGAAAAGAAGGGGCGGTGGGTCGCGCCGCCGCCCTCGGCTCGAGCCTGACGTGACCCTAACGCTCGGTCTTGACAAGGGCCGGCTCGGGCTCGGCAAGCACCGGGTAACGGCCGGAAAAACAGGCGGTGCAGAAGTTTTCCGCCGGGGTTTCCAGGCATGCCAGCATTCCCGCTTCCGAAAGGTAGCCTAGGGAGTCGGCCCCCACGAACTGCCGGATTTCCTCTACCGTTGCGGAGCTGGCGATGAGCTCCCGGCGCTCGGGGGTGTCGATGCCGTAAAAGCAGGGCCCGATGGTGGGGGGGGAGGAAATGCGCAGGTGCACCTCGGATGCCCCCGCCAGCTTGAGCATGGTGACGATTTTGCGAGAGGTGGTGCCGCGGACGATGGAGTCGTCCACCAAAACCACCCTTTTACCGGCAACCAACGCCCGAACGGGGTTGAGCTTCACCTTGACCCCGAAATGGCGGATGCTTTGTTTGGGCTCGATGAACGTCCGGCCCACGTAGTGGTTGCGCACCAAGCCCAAAACGAAGGGCAAGCCCGAAAAGCGCGAGTATCCCAAGGCCGCAGGGATACCCGAATCGGGCACTCCCACCACCACGTCGGCATCGGCCGGCTGCTCGAGCGCCAGCCTCTCCCCCATGCGCTGGCGCACGACCCCTACGTCCTCGCCGAAAACCCGGGAGTCGGGGCGGGCGAAGTAGACGTGCTCGAACACGCAGTGGGCGTACGGCGGCGGGCTTGCCGGCTGGAGCTCCACGACCCCATCGGCCGTCATCAACACCGCTTCCCCGGGAGCCACCTCGCGAACCACATCGGCTCCCAAAAGGTCGAAGGCGCAGCTTTCCGAAGCCACGACCCAAGCGCCGTCCAGTCGTCCCAAGAGCAGCGGCCGAAACCCCAGAGGGTCGCGGGCCGCCAGCACCGAGCCCCCCACCAGCGCCACCAGGGAGTACGCCCCCTTGACCTCCCTCAAAGCAGCAAGGAGGGCCTTTTCGGGAGACGGCGCGGGGACGCGCGCCGCGAGATGGAGGATGACCTCGGTATCGGAAGTGGACTGGAAAATGGCCCCCTGGGCCTCCAGCTCCCGGCGCAGGCGGCGGGCGTTCACGAGGTTGCCGTTGTGGGCTAAAGCCAAAGGTCCGTGCTGGGTGTTCACCACCAAAGGCTGGGCGTTGGTGAGGGCCGAATCCCCCGCCGTGGAGTAGCGCACGTGGCCAATGGCCACCGGGCCGGCAAGACCGGCGAGGGTCTCGCGGTCGAAGATGTCGGCCACGTACCCCATGGCCCGGTGGAAGCGCACCTTCTCCCCGTCCCAGGTGGCGATCCCAGCCGACTCCTGGCCCCGGTGCTGGAGGGCGTAAAGACCCAGGTACACCAAGTTGGCGGCGTCGGGGTGGCCCACCACCGCGCACACGCCGCACTCTTCATGGAAGCCATCGTCTTCCGGGATCATGGCTCTTCCAAGAACCGCAAGCCCTGCCCCCGCAGCTCGGCAATTTCAGCAAGCGTCAGGTGCAGGAGCTCCCGTTCCCCGTCCCGCACCACCAGAGCGTCGCCACCGGCCTTACCCAAAAAGCTCAAAGGTAGGCCCGAAACCGCCCGCTCCACGGCTGGTCTAAACTCTTCCGGGAAAGCCAAGAGGTACCGCGGCCCCCACTCCCCGAACAGGAAGCTCGCCGTCGAAGCGCCCTCGGGCACCGCCACCGTGACCCCCACGGTCTCGCACATCTCCGCCAGGACAACCGCAAGCCCCCCGTCGGAAACGTCCCGCGCCGCCACCAGGCCCAAGCGCACGAGGGTGCGCACCACCTCGGCGGCAGCTCGTTCTGCCCCGTAGTCAGGGGTAGGGACCACCCCGGCGGCCATGTCCCAGCAAAGCTGGAGGTAGCGGGACGCCGAAAGGTCCCCGTGAACGGGACCCAAAAGGGCCACCACGTCCCCCTCGTGGAAGGCAAAGCGGGGGCGGTGCCGAACTTGGGGAACCACGCCTACCATCCCCACCGTGGGGGTGGGAAGGATGGCCTGGCCCGAGGTTTCGTTGTAGAACGACACGTTCCCCGAAACCACCGGCACACCGAGGCGCGCGCAGGCATCGGCAAGCCCCCGAACCGCCGCCACGAACTGGCCCATGACAGTGGGGTTTTCGGGAGAGCCGAAGTTGAGGCAATCGGTGACGCCCACGGGCTCGGCGCCCACGCACGCCAGGTTGCGCATGGCTTCCACCACGGCCTGGGCCGCACCGGCATAGGGGTCCAAGGAGCAGGCCAAGGCGTTGCAGTCGGTGGTGGCGGCAAGGCCGATGCGGGTGCCGGGAACCAAGACCAGGGCCGCTTCTGCCCCCGGACCCGCCACCGTGGCTGCTCCCACCGTTTGGTCGTACTGCTCGTACACCGCGCGCTTGCTCCCCAGATGGGGTGAACCCAAGAGCCGGCGCACATCGGCAGCGAAATCGCGACCGGAAAAGCTGGGCAGCGTGACCGGCGAGCTGGGTTGCGGCAGCTTGAACGGCCGCTCGTAGCGCGGGGCCTCGTCCACCAGGGGCGCCACCGGCAGGGAAAAAGCCAGCTCCCCGTTCCAGGTGGCGGTCACGGTGGGTCCGGCCACCACCTCCCCAATGTCGGAGGCGTCCAACCCCCAGCGGTGGCAAATGGCCAAGATTTCCGTGACGTCCTCAGGGCGGGCCACCAGCAGCATGCGTTCTTGGGACTCCGAGAGCATGAGCTCGTAAGGGGTCATCCCCTCTTCCCGCACCGGAACCCGGGAAAGGTCCAGAAAAAGCCCGCACCCTCCCCGCGCCGCCATCTCGAAGGCCGAGGAGGAAAGCCCCGCCGCCCCCATGTCTTGGATGGCCACCGCCAGCCCCTTGTCCATGAGCTCCAGGCAAGCCTCGATGAGGAGCTTTTCCGTGAAGGGGTCCCCCACCTGCACCGTCGGTCTCTTCTCGCCGGCGCTTTCGTCGAAGGTATCGGAGGCCATCGTGGCGCCGTGGATGCCGTCCCTCCCGGTTTTGGAGCCCAGGTAGAGGACGCGGTTTCCGGGCCCTTGCGCCCGAGCGAAAAACAGCTTGTCCCGCCGCGCCACCCCCACGCACATGGCGTTCACGAGGATGTTGCCGGAGTAGGCGGGGTGGAAATCCACCTCGCCACCCAAAGTCGGTACCCCCACGCAGTTGCCGTAGTCCCCGATCCCCCGCACCACCCCGTCCACCAGGTGGCGCATGCGGGGCGCTTGCAGGTCCCCGAAACGCAGGGAGTCCAGAAGCATCACCGGCCGGGCACCCATGGTAAACACGTCCCGGAGGATGCCCCCAACCCCGGTGGCTGCCCCCTGGTACGGCTCGATGAACGAAGGGTGGTTGTGGGACTCCATCTTGAACACCGCCACCCACCCTTCGCCAATGTCCACGGCACCGGCGTTTTCCCCGGGACCTTGAACCACCCGCGGCCCGGTGGTGGGAAAGGCTTTGAGGTGGATGCGGGAAGATTTGTAGGAGCAGTGCTCGGACCACAAAGCCGCGAAGATCCCGAGCTCTGTGAGGTTCGGCGTGCGGCCGAGGCTTTGCACGAGCCGCTGCCACTCCTCTTCCGAAAGCCCGTGCTCCAAGGCGTCGGCCAACTCAGCCGGATCACACCAGCGCTTCATGACGCCTCCACCAGGGCCGCGATGAACGGCCGGCCCGAAGGCTCGTCGAGGAGCGGATCCACGCGGCACTCGGGGTGGGGCATCATCCCCAGCACGTTCCCCTCGGGGTTGGTGAGCCCGGCCACGGCTTCCAAAGCCCCGTTGGGGTTGTGAGCATCGCTTACGGTCCCGTCGGGGCCGCAGTAGCGCAGGGCCACGAGCCCCTGGGCCTCCACGCGGGCCAGGTCCGCACCTGGGCAAAACCAGTTCCCCTCCTTGTGGGCGATGGGGAGCCTGACCACCTGGCCGCGCCTGAGCTTGGAAAGAAGCGGCGTGTCGTCCCGCTCCACCCGAAGGAAAACCTCCCGGTGGATGAAGCGCAAGGTGCGGTTGGGGAGCATGGCTCCGGGGAGAAGCCCTGCCTCCAGCAAGATCTGAAACCCGTTGCAAATGCCCAGGACCGGCCCCCCAGCTTGGGCGTGGCGGCGTACAGCGTTCATGACCGGGGAGTGGGCCGCCATGGCCCCGGCCCGCAGGTAGTCCCCGTAGGAAAAACCACCGGGGATGAGGATCCCCGTGGCGCCCAGGAGGTCCTCGCTTTCGTGCCAAATGGGGACGGCTTCGCCACCACAAAGCTCGACGGCTCGCAAAGCGTCCTGGTCCCGGTTGGATCCCGGAAACCGCACCACGCCGATTCTGGGCCGCCGAAAACTCACGTTTTCACCTCGAAATCCTCGATAACGGGGTTGGCCAAAAGCTCCCGGCACGCCTCTTCCACGCGCTTTCTCACGTGCTCCGGGTCGTCCCCGTCCACATCCAGGAAGATGAGCTTGCCCACCCGCACCGAGCGGACTTCCCCGTACCCCAGACGGCCCAGGACCCGCCGAATGGCTTCCCCTTGGGGGTCCAAGACCCCGTCCTTCAACCGCACCCGTACCTCCACTTTCATGGCTCCTCCAATTCCACCGAGAGCGGCTCGTCCTGGGACGCCACCGCCAGCGACACCCCTCCCCCCCGCAGGATGGAGCCCAACGCCTGCTGCACCAGGGCCGGGCGGTTGTTTTCCCGGGAAAGGTGCATGGCCACCACGTGCCGTAACCCTGGGTGCACCAGCCGCTCGAGGGCCTGTCGCGCTTGGGCGTTGGAAAGGTGCCCGTGGCGGGAGGCGATGCGCTGCTTGAGAACCTCGGGGTACGGCCCAAACCGCAGCATGTCGAGATCGTGGTTGGCCTCCAGGAACAGCGCGTGGCACCCCGAAAAGCGCTCCATAAGGAGCTCCGTGACCACGCCGGTGTCGGTGAGGATGCCGACCCGAACGCTCCCGCCTTGGACCACGAACCCTGCGGGCTCCACAGCGTCGTGGGAAACCGGTACGGGAAGGATCTGCAGGTCCGCCACCTGTACCGGCTTTCCCAAGGCCATGAGCTCCCCCATGCCGTCAATCCC
Organism: Thermoanaerobaculum sp.; assembly: GCA_039793905.1. Taxonomy (GTDB): domain Bacteria; phylum Acidobacteriota; class Thermoanaerobaculia; order Thermoanaerobaculales; family Thermoanaerobaculaceae; genus Thermoanaerobaculum. The sequence goes on from JBAMMG010000086.1 coordinate 42,084, forward strand.
TCCCAAGGCATCCCAGGTTCCGGCAGTGGCCAGCACCGGCACCCAAAAGCGCTTGCGAAAGGCCGGCAAACCCTTCACGTGGTCCGTGTGCTCATGGGAAAGGACCAAAGCGCGGATCTGCTCGGGGGCCACACCCACCTGTGCCAGGCGGCGAGCCAGGACCCGCGGACCCAAACCGCAATCGAAGAGCACCGCCCCATCCTGGGTTTCCACCACCAGGGCGTTCCCCGAAGACCCCGAAGCCAAAACGTGAAGACGCACTCAACCCCCCGTAGACCCGAACCCCCCCTCGCCGCGAAGGGTCTGGGGAAGCTCCTTGCCGGCCACAAACCGAGCGCGCACCACTGGCGCCACCACCAGCTGGGCAATGCGGTCCCCTCGCCGAACCGTAAAAGGCTCCGACCCCAAGTTCACGAGGATGACCCTCACCTCGCCCCGGAAATCGCTGTCCACGGTCCCCGGGGCGTTGGCCACGGTCACCCCGTGTTTGAGGGCCAAACCGGAGCGAGGGCGAACTTGAAGCTCGAACCCTTCCGGAACCGCCACCCGCAGCCCCGTAGGTATCGCCACCCTTTGGCCCGGAGCCATGACCACCTCCCCCTCCACCGCCGCAAACAGGTCGGCACCCGAAGAGCCCGGGGTGGCGTAGGTGGGCAACGGCAACCCCTCGCCGTGGGGCAAGACCTCCACCAGCACCTCCACGCTCACGCCACCCTCCGGGCCAAAAGCGCCGGCACTCCCGCCCGCCCCGGCGGACCCACCACGGCCCCGGCCAAAAGGTCAAGGTTCAGCACCCGAGCCGCCAGCTCTCGAACCTCCCCGGGGCTCACCCGGCGGATTTCCGCTTCCACCTCCCTTTGGGAAAACCGCCGCCCCCGGGAAAGATACTCCCCGGCGTGGGCTTCCATGAGGGAATCGGGGGCTGCCGCCCCAAGGGCGATGGACGCCGCAAGGGCTTGCTTGGCCAACTCCACCTCCCGGGCCTCGAAACGCCCGGCGGCCACCTCTTCGAGAACGGCCAAAAGCGCTTCCCAGGCTTGCTGCCCGCGCTCAGCCGGAGCCGAAAACCCGACCTCCAGCGCTCCCGCGCCTCGAGCTGCCAGCACCGAGCTCCCCACCTCGTACACCAACCCCAGGCGGTCGCGGAGGGTGCGAAAGAGGCGGCTGGCGGTCCCCCCGCCCAAGAGCTGGTTCAACACCTCGAGGACCGGAAGCTCGGGCGAATCCTCGGGAAGCCCAGGGAAAACCCCGTGGACGTAAACTTGCTCCAGGCTCGAGCGCTCCACCACCTCCAAGTGCGCCCGCCAGCAAGGTGCTGAAAGCGTCACCTCGCCGTTAGCAGCGGCCGGCTTTTCGCCAAGCCTGGCCGAAAGCTCCGCCTCGTCCCACGGCCCCACCGCCACGACCACCGCCCGGTCCCTTCCGAAGTGGGCGGCATGAAAGGCTCGCAAAACCTCGCGGGAAAGCGAGCCCACCACCGCCGGATCGCCGAGGATCGGCCGCGCCAAGGGGTGATCCCCCCAGCAGGCTTCCAGCGCCTTTTCGGCCGCCGTTTCGGCGGGGGAGTCCCGGTAAAGGTCGAACTCCGCCGCCACCACCCGCTGCTCGAGCCGTACGTCCTCGTCGGTGAAGGTGGGGTGAAACACGGCATCCAGCACCAGATCCAGCGCCTCGCTCCGGCGGTTTTCGGGGACGTGGGCCACCACCGCGCAGGCCTCCCGGGTCGTGTAGGCGTTGACGTCGCCACCCAAGGAGTCCACGAGCTCGGCAATGGCCTCGGGCGTCCGCTGCCCGCAGCGCCGCAGCAACAGGTGCTCCAAGAGGTGGGTGGCGCCGGCAAGGTGCGGGGGCTCGTGGGCCGAGCCCGAGCGCACCCAAACCCCAACAGCCGCCGTGGGGCTGGCCATGGGCTCCACGATCACCACCGGTTCCCCTCCCATGAGCGTGAAAGTGTACCGAAAACACCGGCGGCGGCCAACAGGCCCGCGGCGAAAAGGCCCAAAAAAGAAAGGAGCGGGCACGGGCCCGCTCCGTCTCCTCCTTCGGGAGTGACTTAGTTATCGTCTGCCGGTGGCCGATACCCCCTGGCGTCAGGCGCCTGAGAGGGGGTAAGGGCCTTTGGCCACCACAAGCCGTTGGGGCCGTAATAGACCATAAGCTTCGTGGCCAGGGCCTTGTCGAAGTCAGCGTTCCACGTGCCGATGGAGGGGTCGAGACCGAGGCCGAAGGAGTTCACCTTGGTCGCGTGGCAGGAAACGGCGCAGGCGTTGGGCATGCCTCCCTGCTCCTGGTACTTGAGGGTTTTTTCCGGAGGGATCACCTCAAAGGTGTGGGAATGGATGTCGTAAGCCACGGCCGAGGTAGCCACCGTGGGCATATGGCACTTGCTGCAGCGGGAAAGCCCCATGCTCCGCTCTGGCCCGTACGGGTGATGGGTATGGGCGGATACCACGTTTTCGATGTGGTCCATGTTTTCTTCTAGGTTCGCCACCTGCTCCTTGGTGATGTCGGCAAACGGGCCGTGGGTCGCGTGGCAGGCGAGGCACAGGGTGTTGTTGTCGTTACTGGTGGCGATGGTCACGTTGTCGCTCACCACGTGCTCCACGATTTGGTGGGGGTTGGCGGTGTTGCGGTGAGGATCGTGGCATTCGGTGCAGCGGACCGGGTGGAACTGGAACGTGGGCTTGGTGGAGCGGTAAAGGTCCGGGAACTGCTGGTGGTGCTGTTTGGAGTTGATCCCGTCAGGCCAATAGCCGCCGTGATCCTCGTAATAGTTGGCGAGGGGCTCACCGCTTCCGGGGACCCAGCTCTTCTTCGTGGCATCGTTGTAGGGCCATTCGTGAGTGCCGTTGGGCACTGAAGCCACCCGGATATGGCACTGGCCGCAAACCTCGTTGGCTGCTTGGGTGCTCAGCTTTTCCGGGTTCACGATCTTGTCAGGAGCCCCGCCGCCCAAAACGTGCCGCAGGCCCGGCCCGTGACACGACTCGCAGCCAATGTTCACGAGGTCGGCGTTGCCGTCGCCGTCGTAATCGAAGACACCGGGATCCGCCGGATCGTACACGGTGGCCATCCAGCCCCTGTAGAGCCACTCGCCCGTAGCCGTTTGCCCCAGGTCCCGAATCCCCGTGGCGTGGCAGCCGATGCAGTTCTTCGAATAGGTCCCACCGTGGGACGCAAGCTGGGCCGAGGTCACCCCGGCCGCCTACTTCGGCTGGTTGGTGGTTTGGTCGTACCAGTTTTTGTCATTGTAAAGCACGTACTGGTGGGTTTTCTCGTTGTATTGGATGGGCGACATGTAAATTTCTGCAGAAAGGCCCGAAGCGAGATCGCTCACGGGGATGCGCACCCCGAACCGCTGCTTCCAGGAACCCGTACCGCCCTGCGTGAACACCACCGGCATCTTCAAAGTCCCTATGGTGATGTAATACTTACCGCCCTCGAAACTGAGCTTCGGGGCGTTGGCCTTGTACTTATCGAACGGCGAGCTGATGGTGTTGAAATCCAGGCCCTGCTGGAAGTCGTCCACGCCGTTTTGATCGTAGTCGGCGACTACCCCCTTGCCGGGGATCATGGTGTACTCGGGGCGAGGCTGGCGCAGCGCTTGGTTGTGCTTGGTTTCCTTCCAGCCTGAATACTCCTGGTGGCAGGCCAGACACACGTACGAGCCCACGTACCAGTTTTCGTCGGCCGAGAGCGGACCGTAAGCCACGCTCAACTTGGCCACCAAGTCCCCCGCCGCCAACTTGGCCGGTCCAGGCTGCAGCCATTGCCGCGGGTGGGAACCCACGAGGGCTGTTCCCGCCTGGCTGGCCACTGCCACACCGAGGGCGAAAACGACCGCAAACACGATTGCTTTTCTCATCATTGGGAATCCTCCTTTCTTTTGACCGCTTCACGCTGGAGCCTTACGCCTGCCCTTGCCGGCGGGTAGCGCGAGCGCTGCAAGGTTTGCCCGAGGGGTACTGCCCCTTTTCCAGGCATCGAGCCTCCTACTCTTCGAACAGCTTGGGGCTCCGCTGGGAGCCGTGAACCGCCGAATGGCACGCCTGGCATTGCCGGAACGAGGCCTTGGTCAAATCGTGAAATGGCGGCGTCGCCACATGGCACTCGAGACACAACGAACCCGGATCCCGGCGCACCAAAAGCTGCGGGTTCGGGGAGCCGTGGGGGCGGTGGCAGCGGATGCACCCGGATGCTTCCACCGGAGAGTGGGGGTACGTGAAGGGTCCAGCTTTTTCGGCGTGACAACTGGCGCACCGCTTGCCGGGTTCGGCAGAAAGGCCCATGGCGTTGGCTTGGCTCTGGTGCACGCCGTGACACGCGGTGCACGCCATGGGCTCGGTCCGGGTTTCGCGGTGGGCAAAGGGGAGCAAAAACTCCGATCGTTCCGTCGGGTGGCAGCCGCCGCACAAGGCGTCTTCGGGTGCCGCGAGCAAGTGCTCGGCCATTGCCGGCTGGTGTCCGCTTTGGTGGCAAGCGAGGCAGCTCACCACGGCCCGCCCGTGGCCCGGGGTGCGCCGCTGGAGGTCCTGGTCGCGGCCTTGGTGGCAGCTCCCGCACGCTCGGGCAACCTCCGGCGCGTTGGGAGCGAGACGTTGTATGTTGTTCCCCGTGGGATTCGCGGCGTGGGCCTCTCCCGGCCCGTGGCACCCTTCGCAGGCCCGGGCCAAAGCATCCCCGCGTACAGCCGCCATGGCTCGGCCATGGGGCCCAGCGTTGAAGCGCTGGGTTACGTCTTCGTGGCAGGTGGCGCAGGTCATTGAGCCCACGAAGCCTCCAGAGGAAGCTGGGGGTTTAACCGGCACCAGAGACGCAGCAACGACCAGAATTGCCAGCATGGTCAAAACCTCCACCGGCAAACAACGCCGAATCGCCTGACATCGAAGTCCTCGTTGTTGGCGCGATCCTCATCGAAGCTGTAGACGTTGGCGAAAAGGCTCCAGATCAGCGTCGGGGAAGACTTCCAGGAGACCTGAAGATCCCCGTTGTGAGCAACAAAGGGAAGCGTCCGCCCGGTGTCCTTCACGAGCGTGTAACCACCTTCCAGCTCCCAGCGCGGAGCCAAGGGCCAGAAACCGCGAACCGCCGCGTTGTTGACCTGCAAACGGTACGAGGAAACGCCAGGGGTCAGAGCAGGCGCAAAGAACTGGATGCCCACGTCGCTGGAAAGCTCCAGGCGAGAAAAGGACACGCCCAGCCACCCGCCAGCTTGCCAATGGAGGGTCGCGGAAACCGCCAGGTCCCGGCTGTCGTAGGCCAGACCCGCCACCGAGCTCGGGTTGTCGGAACTTTCGGTCCGCATCGAAGCGCCCAGTTCCACGCCCTCTCGCGGCGTGTACGCGAGCTTCGCCCAAGCCCGCTTCGTGGATTGGGGTTCGATGCGAAACACGTAGCGCTCGAAGCTCCCCCTCTCGCCGCCGAGCTCTCCGGAAAACGTTCCGCCACTCCAGAAGCTCGCAACGACCCCCCAGCCGTCCCCGTCCCTTTCCGGTCCCTGAGCGCTGGTTTCTCGCCCCAACTGCCACCGCACGTCACGGCTGTTCCAGTTGCGGAAAACCGCCAGGCCGAAGCCCTGCGCCCGGTACCTCGCTTCCACCACCGAAAAACGGTCGCGGACGTCGAAAAACCCGTTGTCATCGGCAACCACAGGAATTTCGACCCCGCCCCCAGGGCCCGTCAGGACCACGAACCTCGACCCCAGAAGCACGCTGTCCCGCTCGCTCCTCTCGCTGCCGCCGCGAACGACCAAAGAAAACCCCCGGCCCACATCGAGACCGACCCGGGCTTCCGCCTTTTTCACCGTGCCTTCCACCTGGCCCTTGAGCGCATCGGCAAAGGCCAAGCTGCCCCACGCTCCTTCGCCCAGGGCGTAGCGCTCCCAACCCGCCCTTTCCGCAATCCCGTGATCCTTTCGGTAGAGACCCTCGACTCCCACATCCCAGCGCCCCGATTCCCAACTCGCCAAAAGGCGCGTGACCGGCGAGGTGCTCTTGTCATCACCGGAGGACCGGAGGCCGTCAAGGGTGTCCGGGTCCTCGCCGTCCGCTGGCGAGCCGCCGTTTCCGGGGCGCATGGAGGTGTGCCGCCGAGCGTGGGAAACACCTTGCTCCAGGAGCAGCCGTACCGGCAGGCCCTTACTTTCCACCGAGAAAAAGGCCTCGCGCAGCTCCTGGGCGAGGCGACCTTCCCCCACGTAGGGCCTTCCCAAACCGTAAAACGGACCCGAAAGCCACCCGTGCCGCCGCACGTCCCGCACCGAAAGCTGCATCCGCGCCCACGAGAACCCCTCGTAGACCAGCCTCCCGTCCCACCGCTCGATGGTCCAGGCCTCGCGGCGCTGCCCAAAGTCCCAGCTTGGCAGCGAGAAAAAACGCTCCCGGCGGGTGAACCCTAGCTCCAACCGCCACTCCTGATCCCAGGCCGCCACGAACCTGGCGCGGCCAAAGGGTTCCGCCCCGAAACCCGAAGCCTCCAGGGACAAGCGCGAATAGCCAGGGCTCCACGAGCGCAGGTCCAGGGAAATGCCGGCGAGGAAGAGGCCAGAGTCCAAGGCGTATTGGCTGGCGAAGCTTTCCTTGGAACCGCGGGACGACTGCCAAACGTACCCCACGCCGAGCTCGCCCGTGCCCTGGGACCACCCCGGTGAAACGGTGAGGAACACCACCCCGATACCCACGAGCCTGGGTACGAAGCCTCGCATCGTCCTCCTCCCGCAGCTCAATAAAAGGGACAAATAGAACAATATCAAGACTTTTCTGTGACAAAAACAAGTTAGAGAAGAAGTTCAGCAATACTCGACGTCCGGGCGGAGCAAGTCGGCCGCGGGGCTCCATCTGCCTTACTTTTCCTGGTGGACCTCGGCACGGAGGAGCCCTTGCCAGGGCCTGGCTTGCGAGGGCACCTGGCCCTCCTCCCCAGAAGGCAACAAGCTCCTGACGAGCGGCCTAAGGCTGGGGCTGCAGCTGCACCACGCACGCCGAAAGGTAGCGGCGGCGGGTAAGGGTGGCCATGGGTTCCCGGGGCCAGGCCCAGGTGAACCAAACCCTCCCAGGGCAAGGGGAGTCGGCCACCACGGCCAACTGCCCCTGGCGAGGCTCCGCCCCCACCCTGGAGAAACGGAGCTGCACGCCAGCTTTGTGGAACACGAACTGTGCGTGGGGCCTGAGCCCTGTGGCCACGGTAAGCTGCTCAGGGGACAGTCGGTCGCGGGCAAACTCAAGAGCCGCCCAAGCCGGGTTGGGCTCGGCGGCGCGCAGGGTGAGGGCCGGAAGGACCCACAGGAAAGCGGCCACTGCCCAGGAGAGGGGCAACACCGAGGGCAGCACTGACCGAGGCCAAAAGGCCACGCCGCCGGCCAACACCGCGAGCAGCGCGAAGGCAGGAAGGGAGTAGCGCACAGAAGCCTCGGCGGTCATCAAAAAGGGCCCGAAAGCCAGGTAAGGACCTGCCGCGGCCCAGAAAAACCCCACCAAGCGTCCGGCCCCCCGCTTGACCAGCACCGCGCTTCCCACCACCACCAACGTCCAAAAGGCCAGGGCGAGAAGGCCGCCGCCCACGGGTCGTTGCAGCCAGTCATGGACGAAGCGGGACAGGGGCATGGCAGGAAAACGGCTCAGCTTTTCGAACTCTGCCGCCCACGCCAAAAGCTGAGCTGTGGCGCTCCAATACCGCTTCCAGCCCGTCAGGAGGATGGCCGAAAGCCACAGTACGGCGCTCGTCAAGAACGCCGGGGGCAGTGCCCAAAGAAAGCCCCAGCGCTTTTGACGCACGCTTTTGGCCACCACTCCCAGGGCTGGAAAGAGCAGCAGCAAAGCCTCCGGGGGGCGAGCTGCCAACGCCAGAGCTCCCCAAAACCCAGCGGCGGCGGCCCGACCCGAAGAAGGCTCTTCGGCAAGCCGCCAAAGCCTGCGCAGGGTCTCGCAAGCCAACCCCAACCCAAGCATGTCGGAAAAACCGAGGTTCGCCGCAAAGACAAAAACGGGAGCCAGCGCCAGCACGGTCAACGACACCAAGCGCGGGAATGCTCCGATACCGGCATCCCGGAGAAGCTTGCCCATGCTCCAAAGAACCAAAAGGGCCCCGGCAATGGACGCCCCTTGCGTGGCGTGGACCGGCGCTACCCCTAAAGCCGCCACGAGCTTGCTGGCCCACACGTAGAGGGGGTAGCCCGGCGGGTGGGGACCGTGGCTCACCACATCGAAACGGAGGACCCCGAAAGCGAAGAGCAGCTCGTCCCACTCCATAGGCGTTTGGGGCAGCGTGACGAAAAGCCAGAAGGCGTAAAAAGCCCCCAGGGCAGGGGAAACGAGGCCCTCGGCCCAGGGCACGGGTTGCGTGAAAAACCTCACGGCCCACTGCCGAAGATCCCTCACGAGCTGCAAAAAACCGCTGAAGAGCTGCCCAAGGGCCGCGAGACCCCGGCCAGCGTACGGCGCCACCCCCACCACCGCGGGCAAGGCCTGGGGACCCAACCACAGCTGGAGGTAGGTTTCCCACGGGACCACGGGGTGGGCCCCGCGCAGCATGGCTAAAGCCTCGGCTACCAAAGGCGAGACCGCACTGGTCGCCCAAAGGCCCATGGGAACCCCGGAAAGCCGGCTTGCCCGCCGCTTCGAAAGCCAGGTCCAGAAAAGCCCCAGGACCGCAGCCACCCCGCAAGGCCAAGCAACCCTCACCAGGGCCGAGCGGGGACGTGGCTTGAGGTAGGAAACCAGGTAAGCCCTGAGGAAACCCTCGCCGGTGGTGGCCACGAAGGCCTGCCTTTTCACCCGGGAGAAGTGCACCGGGCAGGGGTCACCCCCAAAGCGCAGAGAAAAGCGGTTGGCGTTGCGGGGAAGGAGCAGGCGAAACTCCCGAAACTGCTGGGAAAGGTCCAACACCCCCAGGGGCACGGTATCCAGCTCCCAAACCAGGCGGCACTTAGGGCCGTCACCCTTGAGCTTGAGCTTCACCAAGTCCCCCGCCGCCAAGCGCGAAAACCCCAACGTCAGGCGCTGGCCCCGGTCCCAAAGGATGTAGCCGAAACTCGAAGGCGACACTTGCCCGCGTTCCAGCACCTGCGCCGCCGGCAGGGCCAGATTCAGCGGCTCCCGCTCCAAAGGGCGTTCTCCGTCCACCTGGCGGCGGCTGGCCAGCACCGCCAAGAAGCCCAGGACAACGAAAAAGGTAACCCCGGAGTACCTCGAGGCACAGGCGAGAAAAGCAGCCCCGGCGGTTTTGCCAAAGGTCTTCATGCTACCGGGTCTTTCCTTCGGGCTGGCCGGGGACCGGTGGCTGGAGCTTTTTGGGGTCGAAGACGAACTTCCAGTCGCAGTACCGGGTGCGCCCTTCGTACACCTTGATGGACTCCTGGCACGAGCGGGAGCGCACGCCGACGATGGGACCGCGAGCCTCGGTCTTGCGCTCCTCCCCCGGTGGCGGCGTGGGTATGGCAATGCCAATGCCGATGCCTCCGGTACCGGCCCCCTCTTCCCCCAGGAAAACCGGCACCCAGTCGGCTTGGCCGGTCATGGGGTCCACCCAAACCTTGCGCAGGACCCGGGGTTTGGCTTCCGCCAGCTCCTTGAGGGTGAGGGGGAAACGGCCGTTGCGGGCGCGGAAAAGGCGGATGGCCTCCACGTACTGGTTCCCCCGAAAGATGAGCTCCTCTTCCCGCTCGCGCTGGCGCTGAAAGGTGACGGTTTGCACCGCCACCCCCATCATGATGGCCATGACCGCCATGGCCACCACCACCGCCACCATGGTGAAACCGCGTTCGGCGCCCCTCATCACCAGTCGGCGTAGCGGGTGCCGTCCAACGCCACCCCTTCCGCCCCCGAATGGACGTCAATGATCCCGGGTCCCGCTTCCTGCTCCTTTTCGGTTTCCTCGCCGGTGGCTTCGGCGTACACCACCACCCAGGTATCCGCCGAGCCGGTGATGGGGTCCACGGGGATCTTGCGCAGGTACCCCATGCTCACCAGCTCCTCGAGAGACGTGGGCCAGCGCTGGCGGTCCCCGTGGAACTGGTCAATGCACGAGCGCAAAGTGTAGAGGTCAGCCTTGAGCGCGGCTTCCTTGGCGCGGATGGGGGCGTTGCGCATGGCCGGGACGGCGATGGTGGCCAAAATGCCAATGATGGTCACCACTACGATGAGCTCGATGAGGGTAAACCCCTTTTCGCCCATGGACGCCATGGCTACCAATCCTTGTACTTCGTGCCGTCCAGGGCCGTGGCCTCGGACAGCGAGTAGACGTCGTAGACGTTTTGCCCTCCCCAGCTCGTGGAGTCGGGCTCGTCCTGGTACGAACGCAAACCCCACTCGGCCTTGCCGGTCATGGGGTCCACGGGGATGCGCCGCAGAAACTTACGTTTGGTTTTTTGGCCCACGATTTCCACACCCTCCACCAGCTCCTCCAGGCTCTTGGGGTACCCCTCGGTGCCCAGGTCCACCTGGATCATCCCTTGGTCCGCCAACCGCTTGTACTCGTCAATGGCGTTGCGCATCAAGCGCAAGGCAAGCTTGAGCTCCGCTTCCTGCTCCCGGCGGGTCATGAAGCGGGCCGTGGGCACAGCAATGGCCGTGAGGATGGCAAGCAAAGCCGCCACCATCACCAGCTCGGCCAGGGTGAACCCGCGACACCGCCTCATGGCACCCCTCCTACCGCTCTCGGGCCGGAAGCGGCAGCCCCACCACCGTGGCGTTCTCGCTGGTGACAGCGCCGATGGGACCGGCAAAGATGACCGGCAACTCCCCCGCCCCCTTGGGCTGGACCGTGAGTTTCAAAAGCGTGGAGTTTCCGGTGGCGGTGTTGGGGAAGCTCACGGTGATCCAACCCAAAACCGGCGTGTGGGTGACCTTGACTTCCTTGAGGCCATCGCTAGTTTGCACGTGGCCAGCTTCCACCGCCAGCACCTCCAGCCTCGCCGGGTCGTAGGCAAAGTGCAGGGGAGCATCAACGCCACCCGCCCCTGCCTCCAGCACCACCACCAGCGTCCCCTCCTGGCCCAGAACCACCGGCAGGCGCTTGGGGTAAAAGCTGATTCGCGACAAGCCAAAGGCTTCAGCGGCTTGGGCGGTTATCCCCCCGCCGCCCACGGACGCGGCGGCAACGCGCTCGTTGCTCGGGCCCGGCGCCAGCGAGCTCGTGTTATCGGGCTTGTCTTGGGGCGGCTCTTCCGGGGTGCGGAAACGCAGCGGCTCCTTCGGCGGCGATTCCTCCTCTTCCGGTGTTCCCTCTGCTGGGGCCGCAAGCTCCGCCGGGAACTGGGTGGGTCTTCCGCCAAAAATCCCCAGCTCCGCGGGCCCCTGGACCCGCGGCGCGCCGCCAAAGATCGAGACCCTCGTTTCGGTCCCCACCCAAAGGGGAGCCAGGTCCTCCTCGGTGATGTCCGGGTTGCGGATGACGTGGGGGGTAAGGGTGAGGATGAGGTCGGTCTTCTTGAAATCGTGCTGGGTAGAGCGGAAAAGCCCCCCAATCACCGGCAAATCGGACAAAAAGGGCAAGCCGGACTTGCTTTCCCGCTTGGTGTAGCGCAAAAGGCCAGCAAGAAGCGAGGTTTCACCGTCCTTCAAGCGGATCACCGACTTGATGGTGCGGGTGCCGATCTTGGGCTGGCGCTGCCCTTGGGCTACCTCCACACTTTCCCCAAGCTCCGAGACTTCCACCTCCAGCTTCAAGGTGATCTCGTTGTTGTGGTGCACCCGCGGCTCGACGCTGATTTTGATGCCCACGTCCTGGTACTGGAACGCGGTGATGGGCACGATGTTCCCGCCCACGGTTTGGGCGGTGTTGAAGGTGGTGGTGGGGATGGGGACGCGGTCACCGATGACCACGCTGCCCTTTTCCCCCTCGGTGATGCGCAGCTCGGGCTGGGCCAGGGTTTCGGCCTGACCTGCCGACTTGATGAGGTTGATGGTGACGTTGGGAACCACCACTCCCCACATGGAGCGGGTGATTTCGTCCAAACGGGGGAGGGGAATCCTGGTCTTGTCAGCGGCGCCGGTAATGCGCGTGGGATCCATGGTGATGGGGAAGCTGTAAGACGAGAGGCTGGTGCCGATGTCCCGGAGCTTGGAAGAGTCCACCTGCAAAAGCTCCACCGATACCAGGACCTCGGCCTTCGACTTGTCGTTGGCGGCAATGAGGCGCTCGGCAATGGCTACCTTGTCGGCGGTGTCACGAATCACCAAGGCGTTGAGCTGCTCGTTGGTGGCCACCCGCCGGGCGTCAATGAGGGTGCGGATCATGTTGTTGATGTCCTTCACGTCGGCGTTGGACAGGAAGAACGTTTTGACCACCAGATCTTCGTAGTCCCGGCGGTTCTGGGGCGTGTCCTCGGCGACGATGATGGTTTTCTCGTCCAGAACCTTGTAAAAGTGCTGGGCCGCTTGCGCGACGTTGTCGAGGGCCTGGCGCGCCGTGACGTTTTTGAGCTCGATGGCGATCTTGGTGTCGCGCAAGCGAGGGTCGAAGAGAACGTTGAAACCGAAGGCTTTGCCAATGGCGTTGTAAATGTCCTTGACGTTCACCGGGTTGGGGAAGGAAAGGGTCATGGGCTCGGCCGTTTCCGGTGTCAAGACCGGAGGCTTCACCTTCATCTCCCGCGCCGCCTTTTTGGCGGCTTCGAGCTTGGCTGCACCTCCCTCCTGGGTGAGGATCTGCAAATCCTTACGAACCTTCGCGAGCTCCGTTTCGGCGTACTGGTGGGTGGGGTCGAGCTGAACCGCCAGCTCCAGCTCGGTGCGGGCCCGGGCGAGCTCCCCAGCTTCCTTGAACGCCATCCCCCGGCGGAAGTGCTCCTCGGCCGCCCGCGTGCGTGCCCGCTGGAGATCCATCTTGAGCTTGATGTTGCCAGGATCCGCGGCCAGGGCCTCCAAGAGATAGTAAACAGCCCCATCCCAGTTGTCCGCGCGCATGGCCTCCTCCGCCTGCCGCGAGTAGCGGTAGGTGGCGCAGGAAGCTAAAAACACCGTCAAAACACCAAGGACAAGAAGCTTTCGCATCGTCACCTCGCCAGCGGCACTTGGGTCGTCACGTCGTCCGGATAGCCCAAGTACCCGATCGTCACCGTCGTGGGACCCACGTCCCGCACCACGAACACGTCCTTCACCACAGAGCCTACGGGCACCACGAGGACATCGTTGCCATCCCGAAAAACCGCTACCGGCTTGGCCCGCGGTCCCAGCCACCCCAGGTACGGAAGCGTGAAGGGAGGCGGGGGTGGCAGCCGCTTGCCGCCGGGAAGGGTCACCCCCGCCGGGGTCGGGGTTGGGCGCGGCGGTGGGGGCGGAGGCGGTGGCGGCGGTGTCGGGGTCGGACGGGGGTCAGGGGTCGGGGTGGGAGGCGCACCAAAGGTGAAGAGGTTGCGGGTGACCCTTTCCACCCCCGATCCCTCCCGAAGCGGGGCCGGCGGCAGATGGGGGACCTCAAAGCGGCTCGCGGCCACCCGCTCCTGGCGCTTGGGGAGCGCCCTCTCCACGAGGCCCGGGTGCAGGCGCCAGAGGAGAGCCAGGCCCGCCACCAAAAGCAAGACCAGGGCCAGCGCCACCTTTTGCGGCGAATCACCGAGCTTCACTGGTTTCCTCCTTGGCCCCAACGCGGGCCAAGAGTGCGCGATCCCAGTCGGAAAAGTAAGTCCCGACCACCATTTGCAAGGAAATGCCGGTGCTCGTGGCTCCCCGCTCCCCTTGCAAACCCAGCCGCTCGATGACCACGAACTGGGGGATCGCCTCGAGCTCCGCTACGTAACGGCGCAGCTGCTCGTAGGAGCCCGTGAGCTCGAAGGTGGCGGTAAAGTGCACCAGGCCCGACTTGGCGTCCTGCCGGGCAACGTAGGCAATTCGCTCCGGGAACAGCCCCACTTTTTGGGCTCGCTGGCCCACTTCGAGGAGGAACGGCACCAGCCTGTCCCCCATGGGCCCAATTTCCTCCTCTCGCAACCGCCGCAGCTCCTCCCGCAGTTGCGAGAGCTTCTCCCGCGTGGTGGAAAGCTCCCGCACCGCCCGCTCCAGCTCCTTCACCTGGGTTTCCTTGTCCTTCAGCTCGGCAACCGTAGCGGCTCCCTTGCCAAGGACCGCCGCCCGCAGTCCCAAAAGCCACACGGCGTTGGCCAACACGACCGCTGCCGGCAAGAGCCAAACCCACAGGTACTTCCACCACGCCGAGCGGCTCACGACCTCACCTCCGGGAGGTAACGCACCACCAAGGAAAAGGCGTACCCCACGTTGTTGCTGGCGCCCGGGGCCTGCTCCTGGCGGGGGATGGGGTTGGCGAAGCGCCGATCCTCCATGAGCCGGGAGAGAAGTCGCAGCCAGGCTTCGCGGCTGGTGGCGATTCCTTCGAGGGTCACGGTCACCTGGCCGTCCTTGTCAACGACCGGGTTGATGCTCTCCAGGCGCACGTCCCAAGGCAGAACCTCTTCCAGGTCGGAAAGCAGCTGACCCCAGCGTAGGTGCCTCTGGGACGCCGCTTGCGCCACCGAATCAACCTCCACCTTCAGTTTTTTCCAGTTCACTTGGGAAAGCTCGCGGCTCAGGCTGCTCACCTGTTGGGAAAGCTCGGACGCCCTTCGGGTGAGGGCGGCGAGCCTCTTGCCGGCGTCCTTTTCCTGCCCGCGAACGGAGAGAAAATCGGCAAGCGAAGAGGCCGAAAGGGCCAAGGCCAAGGCCCAAATACCCCCCGAAACGACCCACACCGGGCGGGTGTGCAAGAACGGCTTTCGGGCAAGGTTGGGGCGCTTCATCCTGCCTCCCCCGGCTGGGCGGCGGCAAGCAACCCCCAAACGGCGAGGGGATCCCCGGAAACGCCCGTCGCGGATGGTGGTTCCCCCAAGCGGCGGACGTCCACGCCTTTTTGCTCCAGGGCCCAGAGCTGGACGGCGCGCGCCAGATCATCGTCGCCAGCCGCCAGCACCACCGAAAACCCCGCCGCCGTCCAGCCCCTTTCCGCCAGGAACTGCGCGGTTCTCGAAAGCTCGCGCAGGGCCAACCCCTGGGCCCGGCCCGGCGCTTGCGGCATGAGCTTGAGGCGCGAGAGCTGCACCCTCCCTTGCGAAAGCACCACGATGGCCATGGCCCTCCCCACCACCGAGACCAGCACCAACGGGCGCGATGTTACCGGCAAAACCGCCGACAGGGCCACGGAAACCGGCTCGATGCTCCCCAGCTCGCAGCCGGCGGCGGCAAAAGCGTCCTCCAGAGCACCCCAAGGCTTGTCGAGCCCAAGAACCACCAGGACGTGGCCGTTGCTGCCGCAGGGGGTGTAGTCCAGGCGCACCTCCTCGGGCCGGCATGGGAGCAGCTTCTTGAGCCGCCAGCGGATGACGTCTTCAGCTTCCTGGCGGTTGGGGGGCAAGGCCTCGAGGTCCAAAACCAGGGCCCGCAACCAGGAATCGGGCACCACCAGCGAGGCTCTCTTGGGGAACTCGCCGATGGCTTGGGTGAGGGTTTCCAGGGTGGCCGCGAGCCGATCGGCCTTCACCTGGAGCAGCCCCACGGGTCCCAGCTGCACCGTATCGGGCGGCAAGGGACGAAGCTCCAGCCGCTCGATGCGACTGCGGTTGCGATCGAGGAGCCCGTAGTACACGGTCTGCTCAGTCACAGCAAAGCTGTGGCGGGGGCGGGGCGTGCGGAGAAGGTCGGCGAGGCTCATTCCACGAACGTCACCTTGTTGACTTCCCGCAGGGTCGTGACCCCGGCGAAAACCCGCTCGAGGGCCGATTCCCGCAGGAACTTCATGCCTTCGGCTTTGGCAGCTTTCTTGATTTCGGCGGCGGGCCGGCGGTCCAAAATGAGGGCCCGAATGTTGTCGGAAAGGTCCAAAAGCTCGGAAATGGCCGTACGTCCCAAAAAGCCCGTGCCGTTGCACTCCAGGCACCCGGCCCCTTCGTAAAAGGTCACACCCCGCACCATCTCGGGGGTGAGTCCGGACTCCTCCAAGAGCTCCGGGCCCACCTCCGCGGGCCGCTTGCAGTGGGGGCAGATCTTCCGCACGAGCCGCTGCGCCAGCACGCAGTTCAAGGCCGAGACGAAGTTGTAAAGGTCCACGTTCATGTTCAAAAAGCGCCCCAGGACATCTACCACGTTGTTGGCGTGCACGGTGGTGAACACCAGGTGGCCCGTGAGGGCCGATTGTACGGCAATTTGCGCCGTTTCCTCATCGCGGATTTCACCCACCATGATCTTGTCCGGGTCGTGGCGGAGGATGGAGCGCAAACCGCGGGCAAAGGTCAACCCCTTCTTTTCGTTGACCGGGATTTGCGTGACACCGGGGAGGATGTACTCCACCGGGTCCTCGATGGTGATGATCTTGTCTTCGGTGGACACGATCTCCGAAAGGCAGGCGTAGAGGGTGGTGGTCTTGCCGGAACCGGTGGGTCCCGTCACCAGCACCATGCCGTAGGGCTCGCGGATGAACTTGCGCAGCTTGCGCTTGGTTTCGGCGTCGAACCCGAGGACATCCAGGTTCAAGTTGCGGAACTCCTGGTTGGCCGACTCCTTGTCCAAGATGCGGATCACGGCGTCCTCGCCGAAAACCGTGGGCATGATGGAAACCCGGAAGTCCACGGTGCGCCCCTTGATGCGGAGCTTGAAGCGCCCGTCCTGGGGGATGCGTTTTTCGGCAATGTCGAGCTCCGACATGACCTTAATGCGGGAAATGATCGTGGCATGGTGGCGGCGGTCAATGGGCTCCAGGGCTTCGTACAGCACGCCGTCAATGCGGTACTTGACGATGACACCGTGGTCCCGGGTCTCGATGTGGATATCGGATGCCCGCCGCTGGATGGCGTTGTAAATGATGGTGTCCACCAGCTTGATGATGGGGGAGGTATCGGCAGCAATGCGGTCAATGGAA
Organism: Thermoanaerobaculum sp.; assembly: GCA_039793905.1. Lineage (GTDB taxonomy): Bacteria > Acidobacteriota > Thermoanaerobaculia > Thermoanaerobaculales > Thermoanaerobaculaceae > Thermoanaerobaculum. The sequence goes on from JBAMMG010000086.1 coordinate 58,923, forward strand.
AGAGCTTCCTCGCCGTTGTCGGTTTCCTGCACCAACTGGATGCGGAAGTCCTCGGTAGCTTCGTCCAGAACCCTTTGGGTGGATTCGGACTTTTCCAGGATCTCGGCAATGCGGTTCTTGGGTGCGACCCGCACCTCCACCGGCGAGCCCAGGGCCAGCTCCACCTCGTCCACCATGAGAACATCCGAGGGGTCGGCCATGGCCACCACCACCACCTCCCCCTCCCGGTGGAGCGGCACGAACTGGTAGCGGAGCATCACGTCAATGGGGATGTGGCGGATGAGCTCGGGGTCAACCCGGAAGCTGGAAAGGTCATCGAAGGGCAACCCCAGCCGCTCGGCCAGGGCGTGGGCCTTGGCCACCTCGTCCTCCGGGGGAACCCACCCGGAAAGGGTCTGGGAAAGTTTTTTCAGATCGGTGCTCATGGCCCCTCCTACTGCACCCGCTGCAAAAGCGTAAACATGGGCAGGTACACGGACAAGAGCAAGGTCACGATAACGCCGCCCATGAGCACGAGCACTGCCGGCTCGATGAGCGACACCACCCTCCCCAGCTTCACCTCGATGCTCTCGTCATAAAACTGCCCGACACCAGAAAGCATGTCCTCCAACGCCCCGGTGGCTTCCCCCACCTGCACCATGGCAAGAGAAAGCTCGGGGAAAAGACCCGTGGTTTCCAGGGAGGACCAAAGGGGTTGCCCTTCCCGCACCATGGGGATGACCCGCTTCAAGGGATCGGCGATGGCGCGGTTGGTCACGGTTCCCACCGCCACTTCCAGGGCCGGGACGAGGGGCGTGCCTCCCGCAAGCAGGGTGGCCAGGGCCCGCACGAACTGGGACAAGCCAAAGAGGTGAAAAATCTCCCCCACGAACGGCAAGCGCAGCCGGGCCCGGTCCCAGGCCAACCGTCCCGCCTCGCTTTGGAAGTACCGCTGGAAAAAGGCCGCCGCCAAGGCGAGAACACCCAAAAGCACGAAAAGCTGCTCTTTGATAAAGGTGGACAGACCCAGGATGGCCAAAGTCAAAAGGGGAAGATCGGCCTGGAAATCCTGGTAGAGGCCGGCGAAACGCGGGATCACGTAAGTGACCAGCACCACCACCAAACCGAAGGCCAAAGTGAGGAGCACCGCCGGGTACGTCAGAGCCGAGGTGACCTTGCGCCGTACCCCTTCCACCATGTGCTGGTACCGGATGTAGCGCCGCAAGACGCCCACCAAGTCCCCCGAACGCTCACCGGCAAAGATGCTGGCGCAGTAAAGGGGCGGGAAGAGGGGCCCTTGGGCCGCAAACGCCTCGGAAAGCGCAACCCCTGAGCGCACGTCGTCCAGGACCCGCGCCAGAACCTCCCGGAAGTACGGGTTGGCCTGGGCCTTTTGCAGGAGCTCCAGGGACTGAAGAACCGGCATGCCAGCGGCCAACAACGTCGCCAGCTGCTGGTTGAACACCAGAAACTCCAACGGCTTGAGCTTTTCCCGAAAACGGAAGCGGAAGCTCAGTTGGAAGCTTCGCACCGGCTTCACGGAAAAGACGTAAAGGCCCCTTCCCTCGAGCTCCCGCCGCAGGGCTTCGGCGGAAGCGGCCCGGTGCTTTTGCTCGCTCACCCGGCCGTCAGGCATTCCGACGCGCGCTGCAAACTCAGGCATTACGGCTCCTCCCGCTCGGCCCAAAAGACCAGCACCAGCGCTTCCTTGGCCGACTCCGACCGGGCCGCTCCCACCACCGCCGTTTGCTGCAAGCGCAGGGAAAGGGTGGTGCGGAGGATGAGGTGCAAGGCGTCGCTCCCATCGGCGCTGCGGGTCTTGCGGTAAAGCTCGAAGCCCGAAAGCTGCACCCTGTCCCGGTCACGGCTTGCCCCCCGCACCACGAAGCGCACCAGGTACCTGCCCCCCGCTTGTGCCTCGACGGTCGCGCCATCGGTGGCTGCCAGGACCAGGGTGTCCAGCTCCTGGTAGGAGGTAAAGCGGAAAACCTCGGCAAGCTCGCGCCCAACCCCCTCGATGAGAGGTGCCGCCGCCCCGGGGGTTGGCGGAGCCGTGGAGGCGAGAATGAGGCGGAGGCGGATGCGGAAAGCCTCCGGCGGAACATCGAAGGCCGCCAAGGCTTCCGCCACCTGTTTTTGGACCGCCGGTGTGTCGCGCACGGTCAAGGTGTTGGCCTTGGGCTGAATCAACAGCGAGCCTTCCGGGGAGAGGAGCGGCTCCACCACCGCTGCCGCTTCACGCGCGGGCTTGAAGCGCAGCTGGAACACCCGTACCTCCTGGCTCGCCTGCGCCCAGCAAGCTGAAGCCGCCGCCACCGAGAAAGCCAGAGCCCCCAACCACCGCACGCCTTAAAGCTCCACCGAGGGACTGACGATGAACGCCACCTGGACCCGGCTATCCTCCGTGGCCAGCTGGTACACGCGAACGCCCTCGCCTTCCACCTCCACGAACGGCTCCGGGGGGTGGGCAGGCACCGGTGCGGTGACGGCCACCTGCGGCCGCGGCGCCGGCCGGAAGTACGCGGCCCCCAAGGCTGCCGCCACCACCGCCGCCGCTGCCATGCGGCGCAGCCGCTTCTTTCTCGCCAAGGCCCGCTCCACCCGCCGCTGGTGGATGCCAGCCAGCACGTCGTCCACGAAGCGCTCGTCCCTGGGCTCGGCGACCTCGAGGGTGACCGCCATGGCCAAGGAGGGATCCTGGCGCCAGAGGAGCGCCCGGCACGCGGAGCAGGACCGCAGGTGAGCGCGAACGCGGGCCCGTTCCCCTTCCCCCAGAGCCTCGAGGGCGTAAGCGGCAAGCTGCCCCCGCACGTCCTGGCAGCTCATGACCCACCTCCCCTGGGGAGGTACTCTGGGAAGCGCGCCGCCAGCTCCCTCCGCAAGGTAGCCCGAGCGGCAAAAACGTGGTTCCGTACCGTGGTCTCAGTGCACCCCATGATGGCCGCCACCTCGGCCGTGGAAAGCCCCTCCACCTCCCGCAACACGAAGGCCTGCCGCTGGGCCGGCGGGAGGAGCTCGGCCAGCTGGCGGAAGATGCGCTCCACTTCCTTTTCCTGGAGGAGCTCCGGTGCCCTCGGGGCTTCATCTTCCCCCACCAACCGCAAGTGGGCCTGATGGGTGCGGTCCCGGCTCCCCCTGGCACGAAGGGCATCAATGGCCAAGTTGGAGGCGATACGGTACAGCCACGTGGAAAATCACCACGCGGGGTCGTAGCGGGAGAGGTTTTCCCAGGCGCGAATGAAGGCCAGCTGGGCGATGTCCCGCGCCTCTTCCTCGTCCAAAAGGATCCGCGCCGCCACCCGCCGGACCCCGCCCTCGTGGCGCCTGACCAAAAGGGCAAAGGCATGCTCGTCGCCAGCGCGCGCGGCCTTGGCCAGCGTGCGATCGTCCGCGTCCGCGGTCACCTCTCGGCTGGACAAAAGGCGAAGCACCCCCACCGGACCTCCCACCTCCACCCCCGTATACGCAACCCGGCCTCCCGCCGTTGGGGCCAGTATAGACCCAACCCCCGGGGTCTCGGCCGCCTGGTTTAGACTTTCCCCGTGCCCGGGCTTCCCCTTGCCCTTTACCGTCTGGCCATGCACGTGGCGTTGCCTCTGGCCGCCCCGTTCCTCTGGCTCGCCGACCGCCGCCGGGGGAAGCGCCGCCCTCCCCTGGCCATGAGACTGGGCCACCGCCTGCCGCAGGTTCCCCGGAGGGGTGTGCTCGTCCACGCCGTATCCGTGGGGGAAGTCACGGTGGCCCGTGCCCTCTTGACTGAACTCCGCCGCCGCCGCCCCGAGCTTCCCCTCATCCTCTCGGCCACCACCGCCACCGGTCTGCAGCTGGCCTCCGGGGCCCAGGTCGCCGACGCCACCCTCCCTTTCCCCGTGGACCTCCCGGGTCCCACCCGGCGCTTTTTGAGCGCCACGAAACCCCAGCTTGTGGTCCTGGTGGAAACCGAGCTGTGGCCGGAAATGCTGGCCCGTTGCGGAAAAGCGGGCATCCCCGTGGTTCTCGTCAACGCTCGGATCTCCGACCGCTCCTTTCCCCGCTACCGCCTTCTCGCGCCCCTGCTCAAGGAGCTCCTGCGCCCCCTTACCCTGGCCCTCGCCCAAACCCCCGAGGACGCGGCGCGGCTTTCGGCCTGCGGGGTGCCCTCCGAAAAGGTTCGGGTGACGGGCAACATCAAGTACGACGTGGCGCCAGCGGGTTCGGTGGCCCGGGACCTGGAAGCGGCAATCCGCACCTCGTCCCGGGGGCGCCCCGTTCTCGTGGCCGGCTCGACCATGCCGGGTGAGGAAAAGCAGGTTCTTTCTGCCTGGCTCAGGCTTCAGCCGCGCCCGTTCCTGATCCTCGCCCCACGCCATCCCGAGCGGGCTGGAGAGGTGCTGGATTTGTGCCGGGAAATGGGGGTGAGCGTCGCCCGCCGCACCTTGCTTCCACCCTCCGGCACAGCCGTTGACGTCTTGGTCCTGGACACGGTTGGCGAGCTCGCCGCCCTCTACCAGCTGGCCACGGTGGCTTTCGTGGGCGGCTCCCTGGTCGCCACCGGCGGGCACAACCCCATCGAGCCGGCGAGATTCGCGGTGCCCGTGATTTCAGGTCCTCACGTTCGCAACTTTGCCGCGGTTTACCGGGAGCTGAAAGCCGCCGGCGGCGTGCGGCTGGTGGCAAGCTCCCGCGAGCTCTACGAGGCTTTAGCGCAGCTCCAAGCCAACCCCGACGAGGCCCAAGCCATCGGGGAGCGAGCCCGGAAGGTTCTCGCCGCCCATACCGGGGCCACCGCCCGCACCGCCGAAGCCGTGCTTTCCCTTTTGCCATGAGCTTTTGCCGCGCCATCAACGCGCCTTTGGAGGCGGCCAACGCGGCCGTACGGGCAGCCGTACGGTTTGGCCTTTTCCGCCGCCGGACTGCTCCCCTGCCGGTGGTGTCGGTGGGCAACATCGCCATGGGCGGCACAGGCAAGACGCCGCTTGTGGAAGCCCTCGCCCGCACCTTGGTGGTTTCCGGCAAAAGACCCGCCATCCTGACCCGCGGCTACCGCCGCCAGGGCCGCCAGTCCCTAGTGTTGGAGGGTGACCCTGGACCCGCATGGAGCTTGGCGGGTGACGAACCCTCCCTCCTCGCCAAGAGGCTCCCCCAGGTGCCGGTGGTGGTGGATGCCAACCGCCTTCGCGGCGCCGAGCGGGCCGTGGCACTAGGCGCCCAGGTGGCCATCCTCGACGACGGCTTCCAGCATTGGCCCCTCGCCCGGGACGTGGAGCTGGTGGTGGTGGCAGCTGGGGACCCTTTGGGGGCCCAAAGCTGGCGGCGGGAAGGGCCCCGGGCTTTACGCTGGGCAAACCGGATCGTGAGCGTAGGGGAACTCGAGGAGCAAGAAAAAGCCCGGGAGCTTTTGGCCCCTTACCACCCCCTGCCACCGTTCCCGGCCGCCCTTCGCCCCCTGGGCCTCCAGTGGGAGGAAAACCTCCTCCCCATTGCCGCCCTCCAGGGCCGGAGGATCCTGGCTTTCGCCGGCATTGCCAACCCCCAGCGTTTCTTCCAAACCCTCAAAAAGGCCGGCGCCACGCTGGTGGCGGTGCGCCCTTTTCCCGACCACCACCCGTACACCCCAAGGGAGCTGGAGGCCCTCATGGATCAGGCGCACCGCTGTGGGGCCCTGCCCGTCACAACCCCCAAAGACCACGTGCGGGTGCCCCCGGAGTTCCAGCAAAGGGTGGCGGTCCTGGAGGTAGCGCTGGAAGCCCTCGAGGAGGCATTTGCAAGTCTTCTCGTGCCCCTTCTGGGCTTCCGCTAGAATGCCGGCGTGGGCGAACGGGACCGTCTTCACCGGCTCATTGATACCTTTCCAGGTTGCCGGGTCCTCCTCTACGGCGATTTGGTGTTGGACCGTTTCATCCTGGGAAGTCCCAAGCGCATTTCCCGGGAAGCTCCGGTCCTCATCTTGCGGTTCGAGGAGCAAAGAGACGTCCCCGGGGGGGGCGCCAACGCCATGGCCAACATCCTCAGCCTGGGCGGGAAAGCCGTGGCCGTTGGGGTGGTTGGGGACGACGAGCAAGGAAAGGTGCTCCTCCAAAGCCTGCAAGCTCGGGGTGGGGACACGAGCCACGTGGTGGTGGTGCCTGGGTTCCGAACCGTGACCAAGGTGCGCATCCTGGCCGGGGGGCCCTCCGCCCTCAAGCACCAGGTGGCCCGGTACGACATCGAGGACAACGTGGGGAACGGCCAGCTTCGCCAGCGGCTGGCGGCCGCCCTCACTGAGCTTGCGCCCACAGCGCAAGGGGCAGCGGTTTCCGACTACGGCTACGGTGCCGTTTTTCCCGAAGGGGTTCAAACCCTTCGTCGCCACCTTCCCGAAGGTGCCCTGGCGGTGGCGGACTCCCGCTTTGCCCTTGCCTCTTTGGGCCCTGTGGACGGTGCCACCCCGAACCTGGAGGAGCTTTCGGCTCACGCCGGCCAGTTCCCGCAAAACGACCGCGAGGTGGCGGAAGCCGCCGAAAGCTTGCGCCGTAAGCTCAGGGCCAGGTTCGTGGTGGCTACCCAGGGCTCCCAGGGGCTCACCCTCGTGGAGCGAGGGGTGCCGCCGTGCCACTTTCCGGTTTACGGCACCGACCAGGTGGCGGACGTCACGGGCGCCGGCGACACGGTGCTGGCTACCTTAACCCTCGCCTTGGCGGCCGGGGGTACCCCCCGGCAGGCGGCGCTTTTGGCCAACCTCGCGGGCGGCATCGTGGTCATGAAGGCTGGCACCGCCACGGTAAGCGCCGAGGAGCTGCACGCGGCTGTGGACGCCGCCCCCTTTATCCATGGTTGATCCCAAAGCCAAGATCGTAAGCCCGGCCGAAGCCGCGGGTTTTGCCCGCAAGGCCCGCGAGGAAGGGAAAACCGTGGTCTTGGCCAACGGCGTTTTTGACCTCCTCCACGTGGGTCACGCCCGCTACCTGTGGGCGGCGCGGCAGCTGGGAGACCTGCTGTTCGTGGGCGTGAACAGCGACGCCTCGGCCCGCGCCCTCAAAGGCCCGGGCCGACCCTTGGTTCCCGAGGAGGAAAGGGCGGAGCTTTTGGCTCATCTGGCCTGTGTGGATTACGTCGTGGTCTTCCCCGAAACCACGGTGGCCGATCTTCTTTTCGCCCTCAAGCCCCACATCCACGCCAAGGGCACCGACTACACGCCGGAAACCGTGCCGGAACGGGAGGTTCTGGCCGCTTGGGGGGGGCAGGTCGCGATTTGTGGGGATCCGAAAACCCACGCCACCACCGATCTTGTGGCCGCCATTGCGCAACGTTTCTCCGAAAAAAACCGGGGCTAGACCGTGCGGTTCCTGCTGACCCGCCTTTCGAGCCTCGGCGACATCGTTCACACCTGGCCCTTGGCGACCACCCTGGCCCGCCACGGAGAAGTTGTGTGGGTGGTGGAGGAGCGCTTCTTGCCCCTCGTGGCACCCCATCCGGCGGTGGCGCGCGCCGTTCCCGTGGCCACCAAGCGCTGGCGCCGGGTACCCTGGGGCACCGGAACCCGCCTGGAGGCAGGCCGTGCCCTCCATAAGCTCCGCAAGCTCGCACCCGACGTCGCCTTGGACCCCCAAGGACTGGTGAAATCGGCCCTTTGGGCGGTTCTCGCCAAGGTACCTCGCCGCCTGGGCTTTGCTCACGGCTTCCGGCGGGAACGGGCGGCCGGCCTTTTTTACACCGAAACCGTGGTCCCTGACTCCCGCTGCCTCCACGTTGTGGACCTCAACCTGAGTTTGGCCAGCGCTCTCGGATTTGCGCCGCCCTTCGGAACTTTTCCCGACGCTTCCTTCCTGCGGGCCCATCTTCCCCCACCTCCTCCGGAGGCCACAGCCGTTTTGCTTTTTCCAGGAAGTGGCCAGGCCCGCAAGAACGTGCCACCGTCGTTTTTCGGAGACTTGGCGAGGGGCCTCCTCGGCCAAGGCCTCCCCGTGACCGTGTGGTGGGGGCCCGGGGAACATAGCCTGGCCGCAGAGGTGGTTCGGCAGGCGCCGGGGGCGCGCCTCGCCCCGCCCACGGACCTCCTGCAGTTGGCGGCAGCGGTCGCGGCAGCGGTGGCGGTCGTTGGAGGGGATACGGGACCCGTGCACCTGGCAGCAGCTTTTGGAACCCCTACCGTGGCCGTGCACACCACCACCGATCCGGCACGCAACGGGCCCCGGGGTCCCCGCGTCGCCATCGTCAGCGGCGCGGCTGCCGGCGCCCGGCGCGGCAAAGCCACCACCAAAGCCGCACGCAGGGTCGCGCCGGAGGAGGTGCTTTCGGCCTTGCAGAAGCTTTTGGCGCCAAGCGTGTAGGATAGGGGCTTGCCATGACCCTATCC
>JBAMMG010000086.1:67225-79027 GCA_039793905.1 Thermoanaerobaculum sp.
TGTAGGATAGGCTCATGGCAAGCCCCGCGCGTTTTGCGGCTTTGTTCCTGGCTTTGGCCACCCCTGACGCTTCCAGCCAGCCGTCGTGGCTCAAGGACAGCGAGCAACTCACCTATGCCTTGAGCTACTTTCACGTGGTGGCGGGAAACCTGGTGCTCGCTGCCGAGGCGAAGGGCGACACCGTGCGCCTTTCCATGACCGCCACGTCTACCCCTGGGTTCGCCAAGATTTTTACCGTCGAGGACCGTATCGAAAGCGTGCTTTCCCGCGATCCCTTAAGCCTTTTGCGCCAGGAGGCCAGCATTGCCGAGGGCAAACGGCGGTACCGGGAGGAGCTGGTGGTGGACCCGGTGCACCGCATCGCCACCCGCACCCGGGACGGGCAGGAGCGGAGCCGCATCGCCGTACCGCTTCCGGTCCTCGACACCTTGGGCGCCATCTTCGCCCTTCGTGCCTTGGACCTCGCCCCGGGGCGAGCGTTCCTGATGGACGTGGTTTCCGGCAAAGAGGTTTACCCCCTTACGGTGGTGGTGACGGGCCGGCAAACCCTCAAGATTGGCGGTGCCAAGGTGGAAACGTTCGTGGTGGAGCCTCGCTTTCGCGGCGGCGGACTTTACAAAAACGAAAGCCGGTTGCTGCTCTACGTCACCCAGGATCCCCGCCATACCCCGTTGCGCATCGTGTCCCGATTGCCTTTCGGTTCGCTCACGGCGACGCTCCTGCAAGCCACCCCCGATTGGCAAGAAGTGGTACACTTAAAGGGCGAGCACGAGGAGTGAGGAACTATGGCCCTGAAACTCGGTGAGCTGTTATTGAAGGCGGGCATGATTACCCCGGCCCAGCTGGAAAAAGCTTTGGAAGACCAACGCAGCCGCGGGGGCAAGCTCGGCGAGGTCCTCCGGCGGCTGGGCTACGTTTCCGAGGAGGACATCATCGAGTGCCTCTCCCACCAGTACGGGGTGCCCTCCATCAACCTCAGGAACTTCGATATTGACCCCCAGGTGGCGAAGCTGATCCCCGAGGAACAGGCCCGAAAGCATAACGTCATTGCCATCCTCAAGACCGGTCAAACCCTCACCGTGGCCATGGCCGACCCCACCAACATCTTTGCCGTGGACGACATCACCTTTTCCACCGGCTTCAAGGTGGACCCGGTGGTCGCTTCCGAGGAAGCCATCAGCGAAGCCATAGACAAGATTTACGGCTCTACCCGCGAGGTGGAGCTCAAAAAAGTCATGGAGGACTTGGCCACCGTCGAGGAAGAGGCCTTGGAGCTCTTGGAGGAAGAAGAAGAGCTGGACGTGGCGGAGCTGGCCAAAGAATCCACGGAAGCACCGGTGGTGCGCCTGGTGAACATCATCCTCACCGACGCCATCCGCAAGGGAGCTTCGGACATCCACATTGAGCCTTACGAAAAAAACTTCCGGGTGCGGTACCGCATTGACGGCGTCCTCCAGGAGGTCATGGCACCACCCCTCAAGCTCAAGGACGCCATCACCTCGCGAATCAAGATCCTCGCCAAGCTGGACATCGCCGAAAAACGCCTCCCCCAGGACGGGCGCATCAAGCTCAAGGCCAAGGTCGAGGGCCGCACCCGGGAGCTGGACTACCGCGTGTCTACGGTTCCTACCCTGTTTGGGGAAAAGGTGGTGCTGCGGCTTTTGGACAAGGAAAACCTGCGCTTGGACATGACCAAGTTGGGCTTCGAAAAGAGCTCCCTCAAGAAGTTCGAGGACGCCATCCTCAAACCCTACGGTATGGTGCTGGTGACCGGCCCCACCGGCTCCGGGAAGACCAACACCCTGTACTCCGCCATCTCGCGGATCAACACCCCCGAGGTCAACATCATGACCGCCGAGGACCCGGTGGAGTTCCAGCTCCCGGGGGTCAACCAAGTGCAAATGAAGGAAAGCATCGGCCTCAACTTTGCCGCTGCCCTCCGCGCTTTCCTCCGCCAGGACCCCAACATCATCCTCGTGGGCGAGATCCGGGACTTCGAAACCGCCGAGATCGCCATCAAAGCCGCCCTCACCGGGCACCTGGTGCTTTCCACCCTGCACACCAACGACGCGCCGTCCACCATTTCCCGCCTCATGAACATGGGCATCGAGCCGTTTCTGGTCGCCACATCGGTCAACGTCATTGCCGCCCAGCGGCTGGTGCGCCGCATTTGCACTGGCTGCAAAGAGGAAGTGGAGGTCCCCATTCAAGCCCTGCTCTCGGTTGGGTTCTCGGAGGCCGAGGCGCACGGCCTCAAGATTTACCACGGCCGCGGGTGCGACAAGTGCGGAAATACCGGCTACAAGGGTCGCGTGGGTCTGTTCGAGGTGATGGAAATCACCGAGGACATCCGGGAGCTCATCCTCTCCGGCGCCACGGTTGTAGAATTGCGGCGGAAGGCCATCGAGGAAGGGATGATCACGTTGCGCCAGTCGGGACTCCACAAGATCCGCGAGGGCGTCACCACCATTGAAGAGGTGGTGCGGGAAACGGTGCTGTAAGGGGGAAAACCATGCCAGTCACCCTTCATGAGCTCTTGAAAACCGCGGTGGAGCGGGGGGCTACCGACCTCCACCTCACCACCGGAACCCCACCCATCATTCGCGTGGACGGCAACCTGGAGCGCCTCCCCAACTACCCCGTCCTCACCGCACCGGAAACCAAAAGGCTAGCCTACTCGGTGCTCACCGACGCCCAAAAGCACCGGCTGGAAGAAAACCTCGAGTTGGACTTTTCCTTTGGCATCAAAAACCTCTCGCGTTTTCGGGCCAACGTGTACTTCCAGCGGGGGGCCATTGCCGCGGCCTTCCGCCGCATCCCCCACGAAATCATGGGGTTCAAGGAGCTAGGGTTGCCGCCGGTGGTGGAATCCCTGTGCAACAAGCCGCGGGGCCTGGTCTTGGTCACGGGCCCCACGGGCTCCGGCAAGTCCACCACCCTCGCCGCCATGATTGACAAGATCAACAAGGAGCGGCCCGTCCACATCATCACCATCGAGGACCCCATCGAGTACCTGCACTCCCATCAGAAAGCCATGGTGAACCAGCGGGAGCTGCACTCGGACACCCTTTCCTACGCCAACGCCTTGCGCTCGGTCCTGCGGGAAGACCCCGACGTGGTGCTCATTGGCGAGATGCGCGATTTGGAAACTATCGAGGCGGCGCTGCAAATTGCCGAAACGGGCCACCTCACCTTCGCCACCCTTCACACCAACTCGGCCCCCCAAACCATCAACCGCATCATTGACGTCTTTCCGGAGCACCAGCAGCCCCAGGTTCGGGCTCAGCTTTCCTTCGTGCTCGAGGGGATCATTTGTCAGTCCCTTCTGCCGAAGGCTTCCGGTAAAGGGCGAGTTTTGGCATGCGAGGTTCTGGTGCCCAACGCGGCTGTCCGCAACTTGATTCGCGAGGACAAAATCCACCAAATTTACTCGGTCATGCAAACGGGCCAGCTCACCCACGGCATGCAAACCTTCAACCAGTCCCTGGCGACCCTTTACCAGCGGCGCCTCATCAAGTTGGAAACGGCCCTTTCGTACAGCTCGAACCCCGACGAGCTGCAGGATCTCATCAACCGGGGGGTTGGGGTGGTGCAACCCGCCGTGGCCCCGCGGGTAGGAGGGAGGTAAACTATGCCGAGCTACGAGTGGCGTGGTCGGGACCGTACCGGTGCGGTGCGCAGCGGCGTTCTCGTTGCCGACAGCAAAGAGGCGGTTTTTGCCCTCCTGCGGCGCCAGCAAATCGTGCCTACCACCGTCAAGGAAAAGGGCAAAGAGGTGGCGGTGCCGAGGCTACGGGGGCGTGTTCCGGACAAGACCCTCGCCGTTTTCACCCGCCAGTTTTCGGTCATGATTGACGCCGGGCTGCCTCTGGTCCAGTGCCTGCAGATCCTGGGGGAGCAGCAAGAGGACAAGCGGTTTGCGCAAATCATCCTCCAGGTGCGCCAGGACGTGGAGTCCGGTTCCTCCCTGGCAGCGGCCTTGCGTAAGCACCCGCAAGCGTTTAGCGACCTTTACGTGAACATGGTGGCGGCTGGTGAGGCTGGCGGTATCCTCGATACCATCCTCCAGCGTTTGGCCACGTACATCGAGAAAGCCGCCCGCCTCAAGGCACAGGTGAAGTCGGCCATGATTTACCCGGCAGCGGTGATCACCATTGCCATCCTCGTGGTGTACATCATCCTCTGGAAGGTTATCCCGGTCTTTGCCTCGTTGTTTATGTCGCTCGGTGCCGAGCTGCCGCTTCCCACCCAAATCGTGGTAGCCCTCTCGATCTTCGTGGGCAACTTCTGGTGGCTCATCATCGGGCTGGCCATCGCTGGGTTTTTTGCCCTGCGCATGTACTACCAAACCGAGCAAGGCAAGCTGGTCATCGATCGCTTGCTTTTGAAGGCGCCGGTGCTGGGCATCGTTCTCCGGAAAATCGCCGTGGCCCGTTTTTGCCGCACCTTGGGAACGCTTTTGGCTTCCGGCGTTCCCCTTTTGGAGTCCCTGGAAATTACAGCCCGCACTTCCGGCAACGCGGTCATCGAGCAGGCTATCCTCGAGGTTCGCAAGCGGGTGGAGGAAGGGAAGACGTTGGCGGAGCCCTTAGGGGCCACCGGGCAGTTTCCCCCCATGGTGGTGCAAATGATTTCCGTGGGCGAAACCACCGGCGCCATGGACACCATGCTCAACAAGATCGCGGACTTCTACGAGGAAGAGGTTGACATGGCGGTGGCGGGCATGATGAAGCTCATCGAGCCGCTTCTGATTGCCTTTTTGGGGGTGGTCATCGGCGGCATCGTGATTTCCATGTACCTCCCCATGTTCGACCTCATTTCCAAGATCGGATGAGGGAACGAAAAAAAAGCCCGGGGGCCGCGGGCCCCCGGGCTGGGCGCCTGCAGACGCACCGCCTTGCCCGCTGGCTTTTGGGTCTGCGCCTGTTGGCCATTGGGGCGGTGGTGGTCACCGCGCTTATCCTCCAAAGCCTTTCCCAAGAGCTTCTGCCGCTCCAGCCTCTTTTCGTGGTAGCCGGCTGGGGCTTTGGCTTGTCCCTGCTGTGGCTGGTCCTGTGGCTTGCCGGACTCGACCCAGCGGTACATGGCCTCCTGCAGCTTTTGGGTGACGTGCTCCTGGTGACGGCCATCGTGTACTTCACCGGGGGCGCGTGGTCCCCTTTTGCGTTCCTCTTGCTGGCCCCGGTCCTTTTGGCGGCCCTCATGTACGGCCTTACCGGTGCCTTAGCCCTTGCAGCCGCAGCGTTTCTTGCCTACCTCGCCATGGTCCAGCTGGTGGTCTTTGGCGTCCTCCCGCCCCCCGCCACCATTTCGGCTTTCGCCTCGCCGCGCCCCCCTTCCCTCACGTTGCAACTGGCGCTCACCGCCGCAGGCTTCGCATCCGTAGCTCTCCTCGCCTCGTACCTTGCCCACTCCCTCCAGCGTGCGGAGCAGGAACTCGAGGAAAAAAAAGAAGCGGCCGCCAGGGCCTTGGCCCTCACCGCCGATGTCCTGCGCTCGGTGGAGTCCGGGGTGCTGGCCTGCGACGTGAATGGCAAGGTTCTCCTCGCCAACCCGGCGGCCTCGGCCATTACCGGCCGGCCTGGGCCTCTGGAGGGGGAATCCCTCGGGGAGGTCCTGCCTCTTTCGGGGGTGAGCTGGGATGACGTTTTGGCGCGCGTTGGCCGGGGCTTCCCGCAAAAGCTCGAGGCCAACCTTGGACCCGACGGCCGACCCATTGGCTGCACCGTGACCCCCCTTGCCTCCGACACGGGCGAAGTGCTCGGGGCTGTCCTCCACTTCCGGGACCTTACGGAAGCCCAAGAGGCAGCCCGGAAGGAAAAGCTCCGGGAACGGATGGTGGCGGCGGGCGAGATGGCTGCTGGCATTGCCCACGAGATTCGAAACCCCTTGGCTTCCATTTCCGGAGCCGCCCAGGTGCTGGTGAACCGCGCGGCTTTAAGCGAGGAGGAACGGAGGCTTCTGCGCATCGTCGTGAGCGAGTCCAAAAGGCTTTCCGGAATCATCGAATCGTTTCTCGCCTACGCGCGCCCCCCCGAGCCGCGGTGGGGCCCGTGCTCCATAGCCACGGTGCTGGAAGAAACGCTGGATCTTTTCCGGCATTCTTCAGAGCTTTCCCCCAACCACCGCATCGAGCAGCGCATCGTCCCCCACCCGCGGCCCGTGCTCGCCGACGACCAGCAGCTCCGCCAAGCCTTCTTCAACCTCGCCCGCAACGCCGTGCAGGCCATGCCCCAAGGAGGGACCCTCACCGTGGAAGCCTTTCCCGACGGTCAAGCCTATGTGGTACGTTTCCACGACGAGGGGGAGGGGATGGACCCCGAACGCATCCACGAGATTTTCCAGCCTTTCAAAGCTTTCCGGAAAGGCGGTACGGGCTTGGGGCTGGCCGTGGTGTACTCCATCGTGAGCGAGCATGGCGGGGAGGTCAAGGTGGATTCCGAACCCGGCAAGGGCTCCACCTTTACCCTCACCATCCCCCTCCGGGAGGCGTGAGTGGCGCGGATCCTGGTGGTGGACGACGAGGCCTCCATTCGGGAGCTTTTGCGCATTATCCTCAAGGCCGAGGGCTACCGCGTGAGCGAAGCCGGGACCTTGGCCGAAGCTCACGCCCAGTTGGCCCGAGAGCGCTTCGATTTGGTGGTGTGCGACATTTACCTCCCCGACGGCAACGGCCTCGAGCTCCTGCGGGCGGCCAGAGTTAAGGGGCTCGAGGTTCCTTTCGTGGTCATCACCGCCCACACCACCCCCGCCCAAGCCATTTCGGCCTTGCGGGAAGGGGCCGTGGACTACCTTTCCAAGCCCTTTGACGTCGAGGTGCTCAAGGCGGTGGTCGGCAAGCACCTGGCTGCCTCCGCACCGCAAGCCGCTGCGTTTTTTGACTTCATTGGCCAAGCCCCGAGCCTCTGGCCCATCCTTCAGCGCCTCCCCCAGGTGGCGCGGAGCGACGCTACCGTCCTCATCACCGGCGAATCGGGTACCGGAAAGGAGCTCCTGGCCCGCGCCATCCACGCCGCCTCACCGCGGGCCGCTGGCCTTTTCGTGCCGGTCAACTGCGGGGCCTTGCCGGAGCCTCTTTTGGAAACCGAGCTTTTCGGCCACGCCCGCGGCGCCTTCACCGGGGCCATTCGTGAAAAAAGGGGGCTTTTCCTGGAAGCCCACGGCGGCACGCTCTTTTTGGACGAAATTGGCGAGCTCCCCCTAGCCATGCAGGTCAAGCTCCTGCGCGCCCTTCAGGAGCGGCGCATTCGCCCGGTAGGCGACAACCGGGAGATCGAAGTGGATGTGCGGATCATGGCCGCCACCAACCGGGACCTGGAAAAGCTCCTCAAACAAGGGCTTTTCCGGGAGGATCTGTACTATCGCCTCAACGTCATCCACCTCCACCTTCCCCCCCTGCGGGAGCGGCGCGAGGATATCCCCGAGCTGGCCCGCCACTTCGTCGCTCGCGCCTGCTCGCGCCTCAAGCTCCCCCCAAAGCAGATCCACCCCGACGTCATGGCCGTGCTGGAAAGCTACCCCTGGCCAGGGAACGTGCGCGAGCTCGAAAACATCGTGGAAAGGGCCGTGGCCTTGGAGCCCTCGCCGGTGATCACCCTGGGCGCCCTGCCGCCTTCGCTTTTGGGCCGGGAGCAGGCCGCCACGGCTCCCGGTCCGGTGCGGCTTCCCGAAGGGGGGATGGACGTGGAGGCCTACCTGCACGAGCTGCGCCGGGAGTACATGCGCCAAGCTCTCCAACGCAGCGGTGGGGTGCAAAAGAAAGCCGCGGCGCTCTTGCGCATGTCGTACCGCGCCTTTCGCTACCACGTAGCCAAGTACAACCTTGCGGAGGACTAGCCGATGACCGCGTTTTTCCTTGCTATGGCGTTGGCGGGACAACACCTTGGACCCACCTGTGTGTTGCCCGACGGCTCAGTGGTTCTGTTGGAGCTTGCCGTCACCGAGGAGCAGAAAGCCCTGGGGCTCATGTTCCGGGACGTCCTCCCCCCCGACCACGGGATGCTTTTCGTTTTTGAGCGGGACGATTACCTCCCCTTTTGGATGAAGAACACCTTGATCCCCCTGGACTTCATTTGGCTGGATGCCCAAGGGATGGTGGTGGACGTGAAAGTCTCGGTACCGCCGTGTAAGCTGGAACCCTGCCCCTCGTACAAGCCCAACCGGCCGGCGCGGGCGGTGCTGGAGCTTTTGGGCGGGCAAGCCGAAGCCCACGGCGTGAAACCCGGCGCGCGCCTGCGTTTTACCGGCGTTCCCGGCTACCCCGTGGCCGAGAAAGGGAACACATGATGCTTTCTCGGGCCGTTTTTCCCGTAGCGGGCTTCGGCACGAGGTTTTTGCCCGCCTCCAAGGCGATCCCCAAAGAGCTCATTCCCCTGGTGGATAAGCCAGCCCTCCAGTACGTGGTGGAGGAAGCGGTCGCGGCAGGGTTTTCCACGGCCATCTTCGTGACCGCCGAAGGCAAAGCCGCCATCGAAGACCACTTCGACCGCAGCTTGCGGCTAGAAGCTTTCCTCGCCGAAAAAGGCAAGCGGGACCTTTTGCAGGCGGTGCAAAAAGTGGGAACCCTGGTGGAGGTGGTGGCGGTTCGGCAAAAGCAAGCCTTGGGGCTCGGGCACGCGGTGCTGCAAGCCGCTTCGCTCCTCGGCCACGAACCCTTCGCCGTGCTCCTGGGGGACGACGTGATCGTGGGCCAGACCCCCGCCATCGGCCGGCTCGCGGAGGTGCACCGGCAAACCGGGGCCTCGGTGGTGGCGATCATGGAGGTCCCCCGGGAAGAGATTTCCCGCTACGGATGCGTGGAGGCCGAGCCCGTCGGGGACGGGGTTTTCCGGGTCCACGATCTCGTGGAAAAGCCAGCTCCTGAAAAAGCCCCATCCCGCCTTGCGGTCATTGGCCGCTATATCCTTACCCCAGCAGTCCTCACCGCCCTTCGCGCCACGCCCCCCGACGCCTCGGGCGAAATCCAGCTCACCGAGGGGCTGCGCCGGACCCTCCAGGGCGAGCCCATTTACGCCTGCACCTTCCCCGGGCGGCGCTACGACGCCGGCAACAAAGCCGACTTCCTCCGCGCCACCGTGGAGCTGGGCCTTGCCCACCCGGAGCTCGGCGGCGCCTTCCGGCAGTTTCTCGCGGAGCTGGCCGGGCGCGGCTTTACGGTCGACTTTACGTAGGTTTTTCCCCGTCCCCCGCCGAGCCCTCCGAGCCCTTGGCCTGGCTCGCAGCCGTATCGGTGCTGGTGGAGCCTTCCGTTCGTCCACTGGAACCGTTCCCCCGCCGGGCGTAGTCGGTCACGTACCAACCAGACCCCTTGAACTGCAGGGCCGGCGGCGCCAAAACCTTGTGGACAGGGCCGCCGCAGTGAGGGCAGGCGAGAAGGGGCGGTGCCCCCACCTTTTGCATCACCTCGGTGCGGACACCGCACTGGTCGCAGGCGTACTCGTAAAGGGGCATGTCCACCTCCTGGGCACGGGAAAAAACCGGGCAGAACCCCCTAGCCCGGGTTGCCGTCGGGGCCGTCGAGCCCCGCGACGCTTATTTTACCCTTAACCCGCCGGCACTTGGACCTTGATCCCCCCCTGCTCCCTGGCCTTCTGTACGAGCCCCAAGCAGTGGAAGGCGTAGAGGATGCGGGCGTTGAGGCCCGGCGGGAAGGGCCCTTGCTCGCAAAGCTCGTAAAGGGTCCTACGGCCATCCACCAGGGCCAGGAGCTGCTCCTCCTGGGTCTCCAGCTCCAGCCCCCGCAAGTGCTCGGGGTTGGGGACCCGCTGAAACACGGTGGTTTTGCTCCCCAACCGCGAAAGAAGCCTCCGGGCGTCGGGAACCGTTTTGCAGCCGTGGAGCACCGCCCGGGGTGTGGGTATGCGGAGCTTGTAGGTTTCATCGGTCCGGTACTCTCCGAGGGTAAACGTGACCTTTCCTTCGTTCACCCCAAAAAGCCCCCAAACGATGCGTTGCACCTGCTCCAAGACCACCACCCGCAGCTCCGCTTCGGTGAGAAGGCCCATTTCCACCAGAATTTGGCCGTGCCGCTTTTGCGGGTTTTCCAAAAGCAACAACGTCGAAGCCCGGTACTGCTCGGGGGTAATTCGTCCCGAAGCCAAAAGCATGTCCCCCAGGGACTCGGCGCGGTTGGTGGAGGTGGCAAAGATGATGTCGCCTTCGTAAATGAACACCCGCTTGATGGCGTCCCCCACCTCGGCCTCCAAAACCCCCGGGACCCGATAGCGGTGAATGGTGGCGAGCATTTCGGGGAGAGGTGTTTCCGAAAGCTCACCTACGTACATATGACGCGGCGCTTGCTCGCTCACAGAAGCCATCGTACCACCGCCCTCGCCAAAGAGGGTACGGAAGCGCATGGGAATCGAACCCACCCCCGGCCGCCTGACGCGACCGGGCAACGGTTTTGAAGACCGCGAGGGCCACCAGGCCCCGTGCGCTTCCGGGGGTATTGTAGCCCGGCTACGGTAGGGGCACCTTCTGGAGGGGGACGAGGAACGGATCGCCGGTGCCGTTGTCCACCACCGAAGCGTAGGCGAACACCCGTGCCCCCTGGGGTGAGCAGGTCAAGCTGACGTAAAAATCATCCAAGGCTTGGTCCGTGACCTTTTCCAGCACCTTGTCGAGCTGGGTAAACTCGTAGGGCTTGAGGGTTTGCGGGTGCTCGCCGACAAAGATGCCGTCACCTCGGTAAAAGCGGAGGGTCACCGTCACCTCGCCGGCGGTGGGGTTCAAAAGCCCCACGTTGGTGCGAAAGCCCCGAGTCAGGCTAGGATCGTGGGAGAGCTGGATGAGCCTTCCCTGCTCCCCGGACACCAGCGCCTGGGTCAACCCCACCACAGGGACGAACTGGCCGTAGGTGCCGGTTTCCACAGCGTTATATGTACGGCTGGTGGCGACCACCGTGCCGGGGGTGGCCTCCAGGCGCAGGGCTGCCGCCCCTTCCACCCCGAACTCGGCGAACAACACATCCTCGTGGCGCCGGCTGACCCGAGCCGGTAGGGAAAAGCTCTTGCACGTGGGCTCGAGGTTCGCCGTCCCCCGCCGCAACAGGCAAAGCTTGTAGGAAACGGCAACGAAGGTGACGTTGTGCACCGCGAGATCGCTGCGCCAGTTGGTTTGGTTGTTGCCCCGGACGTGGGCGACCGCCAAAACGTAAAGGTCAGCAGGCAGCGGCACCGCCTGTACCGTGAGGTCCAAACGCCCGGAGGCGTCCTGCCCCCCGACCTTACCCGAGGCTTGCACCCGGAATGGCCCGGCCGCTAAGTAGGTATGGCGGGCGGTCTTGCACCCCCCAAAGAGCGCGCACTCGATGCCCCAGCTGACCTTGACCGTGGCCCCGTCGCCGAAATCGAAGGTGACCTCGTCCCCCGTTTGCGTCACGGCAGGGGAAAAGGTGAAGGTCACCTCCTCTCCGACCTTTGGCGTGGCGGGGGAAGCGGTAATGGTGAGCTCCACCCCCCAAGCACCGGTGCTGGCCAGGAGTATTCCCAAAAAGCGCCACCGCATACGCCCTCCTCAGCGTTGCCAGGCCTTCCGCTCCTTCTCAAGGCTCGGCCATGCCTATGGTACCTCTCCTGCCGCTGGCGGGCTCCGCGCGAACAAGCCACGATATTGCCTCACCGACAAACTCTCCGAAGCGACGGTGGCGGCCCCATGAGAAATCTGCCCGAAGACCTGGTCAGGTCTCCGTGGTTTTCTCGGGGCTGTGGGCGGTGTGGACCCAGCCGGAGGCTTCCTCCAAGGGCTGCGGCGAGTCAGGGGAGGGGGAAGCGAGCTGAGCTCGGAGGGGAGGCGGTGGATGGT
>JBAMMG010000087.1:0-15072 GCA_039793905.1 Thermoanaerobaculum sp.
CCGAAAACCCGAAGGCAGGGTCAGCCCAAGGGGGTGCCGCTTTCCATGCTGAGTGGTTCGCCCTCCCCAGGGGGAAGGGGGTTTTGGCCCTGGAGCTGGGGAAGCCCCAGAAAAAAAACCGGCGGGCCACAGCCCGACGGGCGCTTTCTCGTCCAACGGCCACAAGACCTCTCGACCACCGCCTTCGACCGCGGCTCCTCCAGTTTTCGTTTATCCGTTCCCAGGCGAGGGGTGCCGCAGGCGGGGCAGGCTATGTGGGCACAGTTGTGGGAAAGGGAGGCTGAACGGTGCGGCCCATGGCCTTGTCAGTTTCCCGGCGGAGGGGCCAGGACCAGGAGCCGCAGCTCGGTCATTTCCTCCACGGCCCAAGCTGGGCCCTCCCGGCCGAAACCCGACTGCTTGACGCCGCCGTAGGGCATGGGATCGGTGCGCCAGGAGGGAATGTCGTTGGCTATGACCGCGCCCACCTCCAGGGTTTCCCACGCCTGCTGGATCTTGGCGACGTCACGGGTAAACACCCCGCACTGGAGGCCAAAGGGCGAGTCGTTGACCTTGCTCAGGGCTTCCTCAAAGCTCGCAAAGGGCTCCATCACCGCGACGGGAGCGAACGCTTCCTCGCACCAAAGGGGGTGGTCGTGAGGGACGTTTTCCAAGAGCTGCGGCCAAACCACCGAGTCCTGCCGCCGCCAGGGCGTCAAAAGGCGGGCGCCGCGGTCCTGGGCGCTGGCGACCCAGTCCTCCAGCCGCTGGGCGTCGCGGGGCGTGATCATGGGCCCGCAGAGCACGCTGGGGTCAGCGGGATGGCCGGTGGGGAAGCTTTCGGCAGCGGCCACCAGGGCATCCCGCATGGCGTCGTAAAGTGGTCGCGCCACCAAGACTCGCTGTACGGAAATGCAGGACTGCCCGGCGTAGGCAAAGGCCCCCAAAGCAATGCGATGGGCAACCGCAGCCACATCCCCGACATCCGCGTCAACCACGACCGCGGCGTTGCCCCCCAGCTCCAGGGTTACGCGCTTGTCCCAGCACAGCTTCTTGAGGTTCCAACCCACTGAGGCTGAGCCCGTGAACGTCACGAGCCGCACCTCGGGGGAAGAAAGGACGGGCTCGAAGGCCGGCCCAGGGCAGGGGACCACCGAGATCGCTTCCGGTGGAAGCCCCGACTCCACCAGGATTCGAGCCAGGTACAGAGCAGGGGAAGGAGTTTGGGAAGCCGGCTTCAAGAGGATGGGGCAACCAGCGGCCACGGCGGGCCCCAGCTTGTGCGCCACCAAGTTGAGGGGGAAGTTAAACGGGGTCACACCCGCCACCACCCCCACGGGGACCCGGCGCAAGAGCCCCCATCGCCCTTGCCCGGAAGGGAAGCGTGAGAGGTCGAGAAGCTCGCCGTGGGAGGTGCGGGCCACCCGCGCCGACTCCAAAAGGGTTTCCACGCAGCGGTCGGCCTCCACCCGAGCAAGGGCCAGCGGCTTTCCTGCCTCCTCGACCAGCAGGGAGGCGAGAGCTTCCCTCTCGTGTCGCACCCTCGCCGCCGCTGCTTCCAACACGCTGGCACGCTGGTGGGCCGGCATTTCAGCGGTGCGCGCGCGGGCGTTGACCGCAGAATCCACGGCGTGGCGAAGCTGGGCCGCGCCCGCTTGCGCCACCTCGGCCACCGGTTGCTGATCGAACGGCGACTTCACGACCAGGGTTCTTTCGCCTTGCTGTGGGGTTCCTCCGACAAGCAACGGCTGGCGGCGCATGGTCCCTCCCGCTCATGCTAGCGCAAAAAAAACCGGGCCGCTTCCCCCCCGAAAAGCGGCCCGCCCGGGCCAAAGGCCCAGGGGAGGTTTTGCCTCCGCCTTATCCAACCCTTGCCTGGACAAGTTTGTTCCGCAGGTGAGTGGAAGCCCCACTTCGCCGGCAGGAATGGTCAAGGCCGACGGTATTCTGACGCCCTACGAGCCTTCTGCCGGGTGAGAACTAGGCTTCTCCCCGCGGCCCGCGGGAGCGGCGGGTGATGACCACCCCGGCGAGAACCAACAGCGCCCCCAGGAGCTGGCGGGGGCTCCATCGCTCGCCCAGCGTGACCCACGCCACGAAGGCCGCCACAACCGGCGTCGCGTTCGAGTACACAGAGGTTCGGGTCGAGCCCAAGCGGCGGAGGGCAAAGTTCCACCCCAAGTAGCCCAAACCTATGGCCAGAATCCCTGAGAACGCGAGACCGCCCCACGCCTTCAAGGGCAGTGTGCCCCACCTCTGGGCGAGCAGCTCCGGAACCGCCACGAGCACGAGAGGCGGCGTGCCGGCGAGGAAGCCCACGGCGGTGACCCTGGTGGCGGGGGCGCGGGAGAGGAGGGGGTGAACGTAAAGGGTGTAGCAGGCCCAGGTGAAGGCTGCTCCGAACATCAGCGCGTCGCCGGCGAGGTGATCGAGCCCGACGGCGACCTGATGTTTACCGGTGATGAGCATGACCAAGCCTGCAGAGGCCAGAAAAACACCACCCCAGGCCGTTGGCGCGAGTTTCTCCCGGCCCAAGCAATGGCTCAATACTGCCACCTGAAGAGGCATGGTGGCTTGAATGAGGGCCGCGTTTCCAGCCGTTGTGCGGGCCAGCCCCTCGATGAAGAAGAGCTGGTATACGGTGTTGGCCAAAAGGCCAGCGACAGCCGCCCGCTCGAGGTCCCGTTTCGGAAGCCTGAGGCTTTCCCCTGAAAGCTTGACGAGGGAAAGCACCGTGACCGTGGCCAAGAGGAATCGGGCAGCATTGAAGGTAAGGGGGGTGAGGTAGGCGAAGGAGGCCTTGATGACCGAGTAATTGGCGCCCCAAACGGTGATGAGCACCACCAGGATGCCGTCGGCAACGCCAAAACCCGAGCGAGCTTCGTCCTTCATGGTTTTCCCGCCACAGAGGCGAGGAACCGGCGGACGGTCTCCACCGCCTCCTCCCGTGTTACGTACCGCTCGAGGCGGAGTCCAGGTAGGCCCGAAAGCAAGCGGGAAACCCTCGCCTGGACATGGGCGAGGGCCAGCACAGGTTTGGCTGCCGAGACCGCCGCCATGACCTCGATCCCCACGCCGTGGGAGGGGGTCGAGACCTCGGCGACCAGGCAGTCAGCCTGAGCGATGAAGAGCAGGTCGCGTCGGGCCACCTCGGCGTTGGTGAGAAACCTGTCCTGAGAGCGCTCCGGTGTGTCCACAACGTGGGGGGTCAGGACGTGGTGGCCTTGCTCCACCAGCATTTGGAGAATGCTTTCCACGGCGCCGACCTCCCGGTGAGGGTTGGTCATGGCGCACGCCAGGTACACGCGCATGGGCAAAGTCTAGCGGCTTGCTGGTAAACTCCAAGCCCGTGGGCGAACAACCTCTCGTGGTTGCCATTGACGGTCCGGCGGGAGCTGGAAAGTCGGCGGCGGCGCGCCTTCTGGCCGAGAAGTTGGGCCTCCCCTACGTGGACACCGGCGCCATGTACCGGGCCGTGGCTCTCCTGGCCCTCGAGGCGGGCATCGCGCTCCCCCCGGACGAAAACGGCAAGGCTCAGCTGGTGGCCTTTGCGCGGAATCTCGACGTGCGCTTCGGGGGTACTCCAGCGAATCCCAAGGTTTTTTTGGGTGCGAGGGATGTGACCGCGGCTTTGCGCCGGGAGGAGGTTTCGCGAGCGGCATCGCTGGTTTCGGCAGTGGCGGAGGTGCGGGAGGAACTGGTACGGCGGCAGCGAGCCTTGGGGGGCCGAGGAGCGGTGGTGGAAGGGCGGGACATTGGTACTGTGGTGTTTCCGCAAGCAAAGGTGAAGTTTTTCCTTACCGCTCGCCCCGAGGTCCGGGCCCAGAGGCGTTTGGGGGAGCTGGAAAAGCAAGGCACGGAAACGAATTTTGCCGCCATCGTGGCGGAAATCCGCGAGCGCGACCTCCGGGATTCCACGCGTCCCGTTTCGCCCCTGCGTCCGGCACGCGACGCCATCGTCCTGGACACCTCCGACTTGACCCTCGACGAGGTGGTGGCAACGCTTTTGGAATACACGAGAGCGCGGATCCGAGATGTTGGGCACGTTCCGGTGGCGGGTCCCCAACCTTGACAGGCAAACGCTAAAACGACTAAAGTTTCCCGCTTGTGGAGCAAGCCACGCGGTGTCGTTCGGCACCGCCTAAGGGAGGCATGAGTGGGCACCATCAGCAACGACGAACCCAAGACGGGGCGAGGGCCTGTCAAGGAGGAAACCAGCACGCTGAGCCGTGAAACCCTTCAGGAGCTCATGGCCGAGTCATTTGGCCACCTCCAAGCCGGGGACGTGGTGACCGGTGTGGTGGTGGCCATCACCGAGGACGAGGTGGTGGTGGACGTCTCCTTCAAGACCGAGGGGGTGATCCCCCGCTCGGAATTTTTGGACCGGGACGGCAACCTGATGGTCAAGGTCGGGGACGAGGTGGACGTCCTCGTGGAGAAGTTCGATCCAACGACCGGCGAGATCAAGCTCTCCAGGGAACGAGCCGCTCGCATCCGCATTTGGGAAATCCTGGAAACCGCCTACCGGGAGAAGACCCCGGTGCGCGGCCGGGTCATGGAGAGGGTCAAGGGCGGGCTTTCGGTGGATATTGGCGTCCGCGCTTTCTTGCCTGGCTCCCTCGTGGACGTGAGGCCGATCCGCCGCCTCGAGGACTACATTGGGCAGGACGTCGAGGCTCGCATCATCAACTTCGACCGCCGCCGCAACAACGTGGTCCTTTCCCGTAAGGCGCTGCTCGAGGAGCAACTGGCGGTCCAGCGCCAGCAGACGTTGGCGAAGCTGGAAGAGGGGATGGTCGTCACCGGCACCGTCAAGAACGTGACGGATTACGGCGTGTTCATTGACGTTGGCGGGATTGACGGCCTGCTTCACGTCACCGACATCTCCTGGGGTCGCGTGGGGCACCCGAGCGAGTACTTCAAAGTCGGGGACGAAGCC
Organism: Thermoanaerobaculum sp.; assembly: GCA_039793905.1. Taxonomy (GTDB): domain Bacteria; phylum Acidobacteriota; class Thermoanaerobaculia; order Thermoanaerobaculales; family Thermoanaerobaculaceae; genus Thermoanaerobaculum. The sequence goes on from JBAMMG010000087.1 coordinate 4,919, forward strand.
AAGGTGGTCGTCCTCAAGGTGGATCGGGAAAAGGGCCGGGTTTCCTTGGGGTACCGCCAGCGCTTCGAGGACCCCTGGACGCATGTGGAAGCCAAGTACCCCATTGGCAAGAAGGTGCGGGGCAAAGTGACCTCCCTGGCCGAGTACGGGGCGTTCGTGGAGCTTGAGGAAGGCGTGGAGGGTCTGGTCCACGTCTCCGAGTTATCCTGGACCAAAAAGGTCAAGAGTCCCAAGGGTATCCTTCACGTCGGTCAAGAAGTGGAGGTGGTGGTCACCGAAGTGGACGTGGAGCGGCGGCGCCTCTCCCTTTCCTTGCGGCAGGCGGAGCCCAACCCGTGGGAGGAGTTCGCGGCGACCCACCGAGTGGGGCAAAAGGTTACCGGCAAGGTCCGCAACCTCACGGAGTTCGGGGCGTTCGTGGAGCTCGCCCCGGGTGTGGACGGGCTGGTGCACATTTCCGACATGAGCTGGAGCCGGCGCATTGCCCACCCCTCTGAGGTCGTGCAAAAGGGCCAGGAAATCGAGGCCATCATCACCGCCCTGGACGTGGTCAACCAGCGAATTTCCCTTTCCATGAAAGAGCTCATGCCCAACGAGTGGGACTCCTTTGCTTCCGCGCACCAGGTAGGGGACGAGGTGGAGGGTTACGTCACCAACGTCACCGACTTTGGGTTGTTCGTGGAGTTGGCCCCCGGCGTCGAGGGGCTTTGTCACGTGTCGGAGGTGGAGCGATTTTCCTCCGGACCTTTGGCCGAGGAGTTCCCCAAAGGGCGCAAGCTCCGTTGCCGTTTGATCCGCCTCGACTTTGCCGAGCGCCGAATTGGCCTTTCCCTCCGCGGGATCACCCAGCCCGAGTGGGGTGAAGACGAGGCGCCGGAAGCCCAGGCTCGCGAGTTGTCGCCGGCCGAAGCCCAGGAGCTTGCGGCCGAACCGGAAGTGGAATCTCCGGAACAGGCGCCGGCACCGCAACCCGAGGACAAGGAGGAAGCATGAGGCGCGCAGAAATCGTGGCTGCCTTGGCCAACCACTTGGACCTTCCCCAGCGCACGGCGAGCCAAGCCGTGGCTGTGGTTCTCGAGGCCATGACGGCAGCTTTGCGCCGGGGTGAGGAAATCGAGCTGCGGGGGTTTGGGTCGTTTCGCATTCGGCAGCGCAAGCCCCGCACCGGCCGCAATCCGCGCACCGGCGAAAAGGTGCCCGTGGCGGCCAAGAACGTCGTTTACTTCAAACCCGGAAAGGAGCTCAGGGAGCAGTTGGGTTGAGTTCTGGAAGGCTCGTCCATCTTTTTGCTCCTTGGCGTTTCGCGTACGTGTCGAAAGCCTCGCAACCTTCTGGAGCGTGCATTTTTTGCGCCGCCGTCGCGGGGGGAAGGGAAACCCTCACGGTGGCCTCTGGGGACAGGGTTTTCGCCCTTCTCAACCGCTACCCTTACACTGCGGGCCACGTGATGGTGGCGCCCAAGGCCCACCTGGGGGACTTAGGGGCGCTCGACCGGGAAACCCTTGGGGAGCTCATGGAAATGGCGCAAAAAATCGTCCGGGCTTTGGACCGGGTGTATCACCCCCACGGCTACAACTTGGGATTCAACTTGGGAGAAGCGGCGGGGGCTGGAATCGTGGATCACCTGCACCTCCACGTGGTACCCCGTTTCCGGGGGGATACCAACTTCATGACCACCAATGCGGCGGTAAGGGTGGTACCGGAGGATCTGGAAACCACGTGGGAAAAACTTACCCGCGTGCTGGAGGAAAGCCATGGCGGTTGCTGAGGAACACCGGCCGCTGCCCCTAGCCCTCGTTGTGGCCGGAGCGTGGTTGTTTCCGGGCCTCGGCCATTTGCTGTTGGGGAAAAAGCTTCGCGCCGCGGTTTTTGCTGCCGTGGTCGTGGTGAGCTTCGTCGTGGGAATCCTTTGCCAGGGCGAGCTCATCTTGCCCAAGCCCGGCGATCCCCTCTCGTACTTCGCGACGGTGGCAACCTTGGGGAACGGGGCGCTGTTTTTCCTGGCCAAGCTTTTAGGCCTTGGCGACGGTGTCCCCACCGCTCCCACCTACGAGTACGGCAACGCGTTCTTGCTCACCGCTGGTGTCATGAACCTGCTGTTGATGCTGGACGCCTACGACATTGCCGTGGGCAAGAAGGAGTGGTGATGGCTGATCACTTCACGCTCATGACCCTCCACGCCTTGCTTCTGGCGACGTTTTTCTCCTTCCTTTGGAAACGGGATGGGGAGCGCCGCCGCTACTTCTTCAAGGTTTTTTTGATCCTGCTTTTGGGTGCGGTGGCGGTGGGGTGGCTCATGTACCCCTTTCCAAGGCCATCCTGATTTGGCCCGTGACCGCAAGGCAACGGTACCTGGCCGTGGCTTCGTTCTTGGCCGCAGCCTACCTGTGGGTGGGAACGCGCCCCCGGCTTCCCCAACCCCTCCGGCAAACCCCTGATTGGGCCGGGCACGGGCTGGCCTACGCTCTTTTTTCCGGGGTGCTCTCCCGTGGGTTGTCGTACCCCCCTGCGGCTGCCGGTGTGGCCACCGCCCACGGCGCCCTTTTGGAATGGCTTCAGCGCTCGGTCCCTGGCCGCTCGGCCGAGCTTTCCGACCTGGTTTCCGACGGCCTGGGCGCCGCGGCGGGCGTTTGGCTTATGCGCCGCAAATGGTGAGGGTTTTCCTTTCCGCTGCCGAGGCCTCGGGGGATCAGCACGGCGCCCACCTCTTGCGGGAGCTCAAAACGTTGACGGCGGTGGACGCCCGGGGTGTGGGCGGAGTAAGGCTGGTGGAGGCGGGGCTTCGCCCCTTTGCCCGTGCCGAGGAGCTTTCGGTCATGGGGCTTTTCGAGGTGGTGCGCCACCTGCCGCGGCTTTGGCGCCTCGCCCGGAATGTGCGGCGAAAGGCGCTGGACTTTCGGCCGGATGTTGCGGTCCTCATTGATTCCCCGGATTTCCATTTGCCCCTGGCGCGGCCTCTGGCGAAAGCCGGGATTCCGGTGGTGGTCTACGTATCACCCCAGCTTTGGGCGTGGCGTCCGGGCCGGGTCAAGGTGATGGCCAAGTATGTGCGAAAGGTGCTGTGCATTCTCCCCTTCGAGGTGGCGTTTTACCGAGAGCATGGCGTTGATGCCTGCTTCGTGGGACACCCGCTGGTGGACGAGCTGGCTGGGGTCGCGGACGAGCTTCCCCGTTCTCGCGAGCACTGCCTCGCGCTCCTGCCGGGTTCGCGCCGCCACGAGGTGGAGGAGCTACTGCCAGTGATGGCCGAGGCCTTCCAAATCCTTCGTGCGGGGGACAGCGCGCTTCGGGCCAAGGTCATCGTCGCTCCCGGGATGTCGGCCGAGGAATTGACGCGCCTGGCTGGAAAAACCGAAGGTGTGTGCTTCGTAGAGGCCAACCGCTACCGGGAGCTGGCCTCCTGTGCGGCGGCCCTCGTGGCTTCTGGCACCGCAACGCTGGTGTGCGCGCTCCTCGATGTGCCCATGGCCGTGACCTACCGCTTGCACCCGCTGTCTTACGCCGTGGCCAAGCGTTTGGTGAAGGTTCCCCACGTGGGGTTGGTGAACCTGGTGGCGGGGGAGCGGGTGGCGCCGGAGCTGGTGCAAAACGCGCTTTCGGCATCCACCTTGGCCGAGACGGCCCGCCATCTCTTGGCGGAGGAGGGCGAGATCCAAAGGCGTAAACTGTCGCTGGTGCGAGAGAAGCTGGGAGGCCCCGGGGCTTCGCGACGGGCGGCGGAAGAAGTTTTGAAGGTGGTGGCACCGTGAAGGTCCTTTGGCGCTTGCTGCGCTACGCCCGCCCCCACGCTGGGTGGGCTGCAGTGGCTGTGGTGGGAATGATGGGCGTTGCGGTGGCCACGGTGTTCCTCCTGTACCTGGTGGTGCCGCTTTTCGACAACATGCTGGGTGCCGGAGCGGCGCAGCAGATCCTGGGAAAAAGCGTCGCCGGCCAAAGCGCCTCCCACCCCAAAAAGGCCCCGGCGCCCATCGTCAAGGTGTTGCAGGAGCAGTTCGACCGGGCGCGAAGCGCCCTCTCCGCTCACCTTCCCTCCGACCGCTGGTCGCTGGCGGTGTTGGTTCTTCTTACTGTTTTCGTGAAAAACGCTCTCACCTACTTTGGCCATTACGCCTTTTACCGCACCGGCCTGGCCACCGTAAAGGACCTACGGGACCAGCTCATGGATGCGCTCCTGCGCCAATCCCCAGCGTACTTCCAAAAACAGCCCACGGCGGTGCTCATGTCGCGCGTCACCAACGACGTGGAGCAAATCACCGCCGCCATTTCCGACCGTTTTGGGGACCTGTTCCAGGACTCATTTACGGTGGTGGGCTTGCTCGTTTACGCCTTTTCCCTGAACTTTCGGTTTGCCCTGGCGGCTCTGGTGGCGGCACCGCTCCTGATAGCCCCCATTTGGCATTTCTCCCGCAAGCTCCGAAAGCGATCACACCAGAGCCAGCAGCGTTTGGGCGAGATGAACACGGTGCTGGACGAGGTCTTCAAAGGGCACCGGGTCGTGCAGGCCTTTGGCATGGAGCGTTTCGAGGCTGCCCGCTTCCGGGAAGCCACGCGCCGGCACTTCAAGGCCAACCTCAAGGCCCGAAAGGTCCAGGCCATCAACGCGCCGGTCATGGAGGTGCTCGGGGTGGCAGGGGCCATGGGGCTTATCGGGTACGCGTCGCACCTGATCTCCCGCGGGGAAATGACCGTGGGGTTGTTCACCTCGTTCCTGTTTGCCCTTTACGGCATGTACAACCCCATCAAGCGCCTCAACAAGCTGAACTTGGCCATGCAAATGGCGATTGCTGCCGGGGAGCGGGTTTTCGCGGTGCTCGACGAGCCGGTTTCCATCACCGACAGCCCCACGGCGCGACCATTTCCCGGTTTGCGGGAAGCCATCCGTTTCGAAGACGTGAGCTTCGCCTATGAGCCGGAAAAGCCTGTGCTGCGGGGCTTCAATTTGGTGATCCCGGCAGGAAAAGTGGTGGCGCTGGTGGGCCCTTCGGGGGCGGGGAAGTCCACGGTGGCCCAGCTCCTGCCCAGGTTTTGGGACGTGGACTCCGGGTGCATCACTGCCGATGGGGTGGACATCCGGGAGCTCACCCTGGCCTCGTGGAGGTCTGCCATCGGCCTGGTAACCCAAGAGACCGTGCTTTTCAACACCACGATCCGGGCCAACATTGCCTACGGGCAGGACGAGGTGGACGAGGCGCGGCTCCGCGCCTGCGCTCGCGCCGCTTTTGCCGAGGAGTTCATCCTCGAGTTTCCCCAAGGGTACGACACGGTAGTGGGGGAGGCGGGGGTCAAGCTTTCTGGGGGCCAGCGGCAGCGCCTGGCGGTGGCCAGGGCGCTTTACAAGGATCCGCCGATTTTGGTTCTGGACGAGGCCACGTCGGCCTTGGATGCGGAAGCCGAAGCGGTGGTGCAGAAAGCCCTCGAAAACCTCATGCGGGGGCGCACGACCCTGGTCATTGCCCACCGTCTGGCGACGGTGCGCAACGCCCACTGGATCGCGGTGATGGACCAGGGACAGGTGGTGGAGGAGGGGACCCACGGCGAGCTTTTGGCCAGAGGCGGCCTTTATGCGCGCCTAGCCGAGCTTCAGGGGCTTGGGGAATGAGCGGGCGCCTTTGTTCCATGACCGGGATTGGGGAAGCCGCGGGGGAGCTGTCGCCGCGGTTTTTCGCTCGGGTCAAGGTGTGGTCCGTGAACAGCCGCGGGCTGGAGGTCAGCGTGCGTTTTTCTCCCCGCTGGGAGCTCCCGGAGCTGGATCTGAGCTTGCGCCGCCTCGTCGGTGAAACACTGGCCCGGGGCCGGGTGACGGTTTCCGTATCCCTCGAGCGCCGCAACGCCCAGGGAGCGCTGGTCCTCCATTGGGAAGTTTGCCAGGCCCTCCTCGAGGCGCTGGCTGCCAAGCCTCCGGAGCTTGCCCTTGCCCCTTTGACCTTTGGGGACTTGGCAACGCTCCCTGGTTTCGTGGAGGTTCCCGAGCAAGCTCTTGAACCCGAGGAGGTTCAGGTGCTTCTGGAGCTTGCCAGACGGGGCTTGGCGCAGCTTCAGGAAAGCAGGGCGCGGGAAGCGGCGTTGCTCGTCCCCGCCCTGAAGGCTGAGCTCGAGAACGTGGATGGTTTCGTAAGGTTCCTCCGGAAGGAGGGGGAAGCGCTGCGGCCGCTCTTGGTCGCCCGCCTGCGGGCGCGGCTGGGCGAGCTTCTCGGGGGTGCCGTGGACGAGACCAGGCTTTTGCAGGAGGCAGCTTTGCTTGCGGAAAGGGCGGACGTGGCTGAAGAGGCGAATCGCCTCGCCGCCCACCTCCAGCATTTCTGTGCGTTGCTTGCCGAGGGCGGGCCTGTGGGCCGCAAGTTGGACTTCCTCGTGCAGGAAATGCTACGGGAGGTGAACACCGCGGGCTCCAAGTTGCGGGACGTGGGGGCGGGGGAGCGGGTCGTAGAAGCCAAGGCCGCGCTCGAGCGGCTCCGCGAGCAAATCGCCAACCTCGAATAAAAGCGGGGCCGGCATGGGAGCCGGCCCCAAGGCTTTACGGCATCAAAACCAGAGTTGGTAAAAGGCAGCTACGCTGCGTCCGGGGAGCGGGGTTTTTTCCTTGAAAAACGATGCGTGGTTGAGGGCTTTGGCATCGGTGAGGTTTTCCCCGCGCAGGCCCACGACATGGATGGTGTTGCCCGAAAGGAAGCGGGTGGTCAGGCTTGCGTCCCAGAGGGTGTACCCGGGCGTTGGCGTTTCCCCGGGGGCCAAGCGCGTGGCTTCCAGCACCTTTTGCACCCCAACGGCGGCTCGAAAGCGCGGCCAGGTGGCGACAAAACTAGCGGTGTACCGTGCCGGCGGGATACGGGGCAGGTTTTGCCCCCCGCTGAGGGTTGCCCGCACCGCGTCGGCGCCGAGGGTGAGCTCCAGGTGGCGTTCGTCTCGATGGTAGAGGTCGAAGTGGGCCGAGAGTTCGCCGCCCGCGAAGCGGCCGTCCTTCTGGGTAAAGCGGGCCACGGGGAGGTCGTCCTCTACCTCCCTGGTGAGCACTTGATACAAGAAGTTCGAAGCGCGGGCAGCAAAGAGGTTGGCCTTGAGGTGAAAGGTAGAGCCATTGAAGACCAGGCCGAGCTCGAGGTTTTTCGTTCGCTCGCGGCGAAGGGTCGGGTCGCCAACTTCGAAGAGGCCGGTGGCGGCGTGGGGCCCTGAGGAGTAGAGCTCCTCGGGGTTCGGGGCTTTGCCTTGAACGCTCGCTGCCAGGTAAGGCTTCCAGGTATCGGAGGCGTTCCAGGTGAGGGAAGCGGCAAAGCTTTCGAAGCTGAACGAGCGCGAGGGTAGGGAACCGGCTGGGTGGTGACGGTGATGATCGAATCGCCCCCCGAGCTCCAGCTCCCACGCTGCCAGTTTTCGGTGTTCCCAGAAAAACGCCGCCGTATGGTCGGTGGTGGTGCGGGGGAGGTACGTTTCCTCTCCGGTGACCGAGAGGTCGCGGAAACGACCCTCGACGCCTACCACCCCTTGAAATCCGAGGACGTTGGTGTGGGCAAGTTCCACCCGAGCGTCGGTGAGGCGGTTACGAACCCGGGTTCCCGGGTCGGGTCCCTCGAACTCCGTGTGGTGGTAATCCACGTGGGCGAGGCTGGCCCGGAGGCTTTCCAAAAAGCCGCTTTTGGGGGTCAAGACCACCCGCATTTCCAAGCGCCGGCGCCAGAGGTCCACATGGACGTCTTCTTCCACCGGGCTCCCGTAGGAGGTTTCATGTTGGTCGAAGGCGACACCGGCGAGACCCCAGTCCCTGAGGACAGCCACACCGAGGTTCGCTCCATCCCGGTTGTTGAAGCTGTTGGCCACGGCGCCGGAGGGCCATCGGTAGTTTTCAGCCTGCATTTTGCTCCCCCCGGCTTGCCAAAGCAGGGATCCGAGCTGGCCTTCGAGGCTCAGCCGCCCTTGTCGCGTCCAGGGGTTGGAAGCTAAACGAGTCAAGAAGGACCCGGTGGCCACAGCCCCTGGGGCTCTTTCGGGGACGCCGGGGCCGCGAGCGTCGATCACGCCGCCCAGGGCTCCGCTCCCGTAAAGGAGCGCCGCCGGTCCCCGAAGCACTTCGATCCGTTCCTGATCCACGGGATCCAAGGCAACCCCGTGGTCAGGACTGGTGTCCGAAGCGTCCCCGAGATCCAGGCCGTTGGCCAGCACGCGCACCCGGTCTCCCCCAAACCCGCGCACCAGCGGGCGGCTGGCGCCGGGGGCGTAATAGCTCGACCGCACTCCGGGCAGCGCCGAAAGGGTCTCCCCGAGGGACGGCTTGGCCACGAGGGTGAGGTTCTCATCGGCCAGAGCCGAAACGGGTTTGGTGGTTTCCACAAGCTTTTCCGGACGAGCCCCGGAAACCGTGACCTCTTCGTGAAACGTGGCAAGCTCCAGGGTGAGGGTGAGGGATGCCTCCGTCCCCGGTTGCACCTGGACGCTGCCCGAAGCCTTGGCCCCCGTCGCCGCTTGCACCTGAACGACGTACCGCCCGGGGCGTAAGGCGGGGAAATGGGCTTCCCCCTTGTCGTCGGTGGCAACGGCCCAGGGCAGGCCAAGAACCCTCACCTCAGCCCCGGCCGTAGGTGTACCTTGAGCGTCGGTCACCACGACCGTGAGGGCGCCGGGCTGGGCGCTGCTGGGGTTTGGTTCTGCCCCCCAACTCAGACCCGAAGCTACAACTAAGGCCATGACACACTTCCATTTCTTCAACATCGTGTCCCTCCCTTTGCGAGTTGTGCGTCTGCAGATAGGTGGCGAAAACCCTAGCTTTACGCCAGCAGGTAGGGGGGAGGGGAACGGCCCGTGGGTCGGTTTTCAGGTGGCTGTGGCCGCCAGCCTTTCGACACCGGCGGAAGTGCCTGGATGCCGCTGTTCCTGACCGCCAAGATCGGGGCCGAAGCCTCGGCGCTCACCGAGGGGGTCAAGGTGCACAAAAGGCACGGGTTGGCGGCGCGGGCGGCTCCCGGGGGAGCCTTGAGAGCTGGTCGAGAACCGGACAGGTCGTGAACGTGGGGCAAGCCCTGAAGGACCTGGAACCAGGCCAGGTTTACCACGAACAGCAAGAAGCGACCGAGGTGAGAAAGCTGCATCCCGGTCTCATTTTGAAAAAACCCCCGGCTACTGTCAACCCAGGGCCTCTCCGGAGGGCTTCTTGACGGCCTTAAGTCCTTGCGCCTGTGCCTCTTCTTTGGCGAGCGGGGGAGCGTCGCAAACGATTTTGCGACTCGAAACCGTTGATAAAGATTTTCCGTCTCGGTTAAGATGCCCGCTCGTGAGCGAGCAGGGGTGATCTCGGTGGGTTTTCCCTTCCTGGACGAACCAGCTTCGAGTGGTGGTCGGTGTGGCGCTGGTGGTGGTTCCGGTGTACCTCGTGCTTCTCGTGGGGTACGGGGCTTCTCCGCGCACCACCGACGTGGGTTACGCCCCCGAGCAGCCGGTTCCTTACAGCCATGCCCTTCACGTGGGCCAATTGGGGCTGGACTGCCGGTACTGCCACACCACGGTGGAAGTTGCTGTCAAGGCAGCTATCCCGCCAACCCAAACGTGCATGAACTGCCACGCCCGCATCCGCGCCACTAGCCCCAAGCTGGTTTCGGTACGGGAAAGCTACGCCACCGGTATGCCGATCCCCTGGGTGCGGGTGCACGATTTGCCGGATTACGTGTACTTCGACCACTCGGCCCACGTGCGGCGAGGCGTTGGGTGCGTTTCCTGTCACGGGCGGGTGGACACCATGGAGGTGGTGCGGCAGGTGGAGCCCCTCTCCATGGGGTGGTGCCTGGATTGCCACCGCAACCCCGACCCCCACTTGCGCCCGCCTGAACTCGTAACCAGCATGGATTGGGTGCCACCGGAAAAGCCGGAAGCTTACGGGCGCCGACTGCGGGAGCAAATGGGGATCCGGCCCTCCACCGAGTGCTGGACCTGCCACCGCTAGGAGGGAGCGTTGAGCAAAGCGTACTGGCGAAGTTTGGATGAGCTTGCGGACACCCCCGAGTTCAAGGAGCACGTAGCCGCGGAGTTTCCTTCCTTGACGGAAGCTCTCGAGGACCCCCGTACCCGCCGCGATTTCTTGAAGCTTGCCGCCGCCTCTTTAGGGCTTTTGGGGTTGGCCTCCTGCCGCTGGCCCAAGGAAACGATCCTTCCCTTTGCTGGCCGCCCGGAGG
>JBAMMG010000087.1:15172-17885 GCA_039793905.1 Thermoanaerobaculum sp.
CCAAGGAAACGATCCTTCCCTTTGCTGGCCGCCCGGAGGGCCGAATCCCTGGCGTGCCCCAGTACTTCGCCACAGTCATGGCCCTCTTTGGCAACGCCCTGGGGCTCGTGGTTACCAGCTACGATGGACGCCCTATCAAGGTTGAAGGGAACTCCCAGCACCCGGAAAGCCGGGGAGCCACCCACCTTTGGGCCCAAGCCTCCGTTCTCGAGCTCTACGACCCTGACCGCTCACAGGTTGTGGTAGAGCGGCAGGCGGGTCAGCGGGTGGTGTCCAACTGGGAAAACTTTCAAAAAGCTTTTGCCGCCAAGCTTGGGGAGGTACGCGTCGGCAACGGCGAGGGGCTGTGGGTTTTGAGCGACGCCACACCCTCCCCAACGCGGCAGCGCCTGCGGGCCAAGTTGGCGGGGGCGTTCCCTCGAGCGCGGTGGCTGGAGTTTGACCCGTTGCTTCCGGCCAGCGAGCCGGAAGGGCTGGCGCGACTTACGGGGGTTCGCGCCGTGGCCAAGCTCAAGGTGGAAAACGCTCGCGTCATTGCAAGCTTTGGCAGCGATTTCCTGACGATGCACCCTTCGGCGGTGGCCAACGCCCGGGGCTTTGCCCAGCGCCGGCGGGAGGGGGCCAACCGCGTGTACGTGGCCGAGCCGATTCCCACCGTCACGGGGGCCGCAGCCGACCACCGCCTGGCGGTAAGGCCCGAGCGCCTGGAGCGGGTTTTTCTGGCCTTGGCCCAGGAGCTCTCACGCCTCGGGTTGAGGTTTCCTGGCGCTCTTCCGGATCCGGGGCTCTTGGTCGAAGGGGAAAGGGATTTCGTGGCCCGCTGCGCCAGGGATGTGCTCGACGCCGGCAAAAAAGGCCTCATCGTCGTTGGCGACGCGTTGCCGCCGGCGGCCCACGCCTTGGCGTTTGTCCTCAACCGCGCCCTCGGAGCCCAGGGTGAAACCGTCGCGTACGTGCCCGCACCTCCGCCACTCGCGAACCTCCACGAGCTTGCGGCGGCCGGCGAGAGGGGCGAGGTGCAGCTTCTGGTGATTCTGGGGGGCAACCCGGTAGCTACCGCCCTCCACGTTCCCTGGACCCAGGTTTTGGCGCGAACTCATGTGGTTCGCTTGGGCTTGTTCGAGGACGAAACCTCGCGCCTCGCCACGTGGCACGTTCCCCAAGCCCATTTCCTGGAATCCTGGGGAGATCTGCGGGCCCTGGGTGGGGAGTACTCGGTGGTGCAACCGCTTATCGCCCCCCTCTACGACGGGAAGACCGCGGAAGAGCTCTTGAGCTTGGCGGTGGGCGAGGCCAAAAGCGCCTACGAGTTGGTGCGGGAAACCTTCGCCGAGATGGCTGGAGCAGGGTGGGAGCAGGCCTTTCAGCGTACCCTCCACGACGGCATCTGGGAGAAAAGCGTGGCCACTCCCCTGAATCTCGCGGAAAAGGACCTCTCGGTCCTCGCCGATTTTGGGGGCGAAACAGTTTCTGGTTCGACCGCCGTACGGCTCGTGGACTACAAGGTCCTGGACGGCCGCTTTGCCAACAACCCCTGGCTCCAGGAGCTTCCCGACCCTATGTCCAAGCTCACGTGGGGGAACGCGGCCTTGGTCTCGCCGTCAACGGCAGCCGCGCTGGGCCTTCGCCACGGGGAGGTGGTGCGGGTGGCGGCCAGCGGTCAGGAGGTCGTGCTGCCGTGCTTCGTGCTCCCCGGTACTGCCCCCGACACCGTGGGCCTCGTGGCTGGCTACGGGCGGAAAGCGGCGGGTCGCGTCGGCAACGAGGTGGGCAGCGACGTTCTGCCGCTTTTTGCCCAAGGTTGGACGGTGCCGGTTGCGGTCACCCCTACGGGCAGGCGGGGTGACCTGGCTTCGACCCAAGACTACCAGGCCATGGATCGCGTGGGTCTCGAGGCCTTGGGGCACCGCTTGGGTGAGCTCATCCGCGAGGTGCCGGCAGCGGCCTTGGCCCAGGGCATCGAGCCTTTATCCGCCCCGGAGGAGTTGCGCCCTCCCATGCCGTTCCGGGAACGCCCCATGACCGGGGAGTACCAGTGGGGGATGGTTGTGGACCTTGCTGCCTGCATCGGGTGCGGCGCCTGCGTGGTGGCGTGCCAGGCGGAAAACAACATCCCGGTGGTGGGGAAAAAGCAAGTGCAAAAAGGGCGGCAGATGCACTGGATCCGCATCGATCGCTACTTTTCAGGCAAGCCGGAAGAGCCCAAGTTTGCTTTCCAGCCTGTCCTCTGCCAGCACTGCGAAAACGCTCCTTGCGAGCAGGTTTGCCCCGTGGCGGCAACCGTCCACAACGAGGAAGGGCTTAATCAGATGGTCTACAACCGCTGCGTGGGTACCCGCTACTGCTCCAACAACTGCCCCTACAAGGTTCGGCGCTTCAACTACTTCAATTACTTCAAGCAGGTACCGGAAGTCAGGAAAATGCAGTTCAACCCCGAGGTCACGGTCCGCGGGCGCGGGGTGATGGAGAAGTGCACGTTCTGCATTCAGCGTATCGAAAAGGCCAAGATTGCGGCCCACAACGAGCGTCGTCCCCTTCGCGACGGGGAGGTGGTGCCCGCCTGCGCTCAGGTGTGCCCCACGGAGGCCATCGTTTTTGGCAACTTGGCCGACCCCGAAAGCCAGGTTGCAAGGCTGCAACGCGATGTTCGCGCCTACGGCATCCTCACCGAGCTCAACACCCGGCCTCGGGTCCTTTACCTGGCCAAGATCAC
>JBAMMG010000088.1:0-17880 GCA_039793905.1 Thermoanaerobaculum sp.
CGTCGTGGTGCCCAACGTAACCTTTTCAGCTCCTCCGCCCCCGTGGCCATCCACCCCGCTCACGCTGCCTGCCCAGGGGTTCTTTTGGCGCAGGGAACTGGAGCTTTTTGGACTCGCCTGAGCAGGGGCATCTCCCGTTACAATAATCGGGGAGGTCCCATGACGGAAGCACGCATCAAAATCACCGTGCCGGAGAGCTTGAGCTTGGGGACGTACGCCAACTTCGCGTCCATCGTCCACAACTTCGCGGAGTTCGTGCTGGATTTTGGGCGCATCGTGCCAGGGCGAGAGGACGTGCAGGTCGTGGCTCGCCTGGTGATGACCCCAGTTCACGCCAAACAACTCCTCCGGGCCCTTTCGGAAAACATCGCCATTTACGAGCACAACTTTGGCGAAATCCCCCAGGGCCCCGCCGGACCCCCCGAGCCGGCCATGTAAGCGCTCACCATGCGGCGGCAATGAAACCGCCCCCCAACACCCGTTCCCCTTGGTAAAAAACCGCGGCTTGACCGGGGGCCGGAGCCATGGCCGGCTCGCGAAAGTGCACGATGGCGCAGCTTCCCTTCACCTCGATGGTGGCTGGCTGAGCCCGATGCCGCGAGCGGATCTGCACGTCCGCTTCCAGCTGCTGCGGCGGATCCACGAGCCAGTTCACCTGCTCCACCTCCAGGTGAGCCTTGGCCAGGCTTTCCTGGCCCCCAACCACCACGCGGTTGTGGGCCGCATCCACCGCCACCACGTAAAGCCGCCGTCCGGAAGCCACGCCGAGTCCCCGACGCTGACCCACCGTAAAGCCCACAAACCCCCCGTGCTGGCCCAAAACCCGGCCCGTTTCGTCAATCACCTCTCCCGGTCCCGGCAACCTGTCCCCAGCAAGCCGGGCCAAAACCTCGCGGTAGGTTTTGCCTTCTGGCACGAAGCAGACTTCCTGGCTGTCGGGCTTTTGGGCGTTGGGAAGACCCATTTCGGCGGCCAGAGCCCGCACCTCCCGCTTGGTCATGGTCCCGAGGGGGAAAAGCACGTGGGACAGCTTTTCCCGCGGAAGCTCGAAAAGGAAGTACGACTGGTCCTTTTCCCTGTCGGTGCCGCGAAAGAGCCCCACCTCACCGCTTTCGCCACGAACCACCCGGGCGTAATGACCCGAGGCCACCGCGTCGGCACCAAACGTAGCCGCAAGCGAGAGCAGCTCCCCAAACTTGCCCCGGGAATTGCAGCGCACGCACGGCGCCGGCGTTTGGCCCGCGAGGTAGCCCTCCACGAAAAGCCCCAACACCTCCCGGTGAAAGGCCTGCTCCATGTTGAGCACGTAGTGAGGCACCCCCAGGGCTTGGCACACCGCCCGGGCGTTGGCCACGTCGTCCAAGGAACAGCAGCGGGAAACTCCCAAACCAACCCGGGAAAGGTCGGCCAAGTGCAGGGTGACCCCGATGACCTCGTACCCCTGGCGGGCGAGGAGGGCACACGCCACCGCCGAGTCCACGCCCCCGGACATGGCAACGATCACGCGCACGGTTGGAACAACACCTTTACGCTAAATCTGAATCCCGCGCCTCGGTAACGATGAGCATGAGGGTGGTCGTGCCCAGGGAAAACTCCTGCTGGCTGGCCAGGGAAGCCTGGTTGACACGCACCCCGTCCACGAAGGTGCCGTTGGTGGAGCCTAGGTCTTTGAGGGTGACGTCGTCCCCCCGGATTTCCAGCATGGCGTGGCGGCGCGAAACCTCGCTGTCGGTGAGCTGGATGTCGCACCCGGCCCCGCGCCCCAGAACGACCCGTGGCTTTTCGATGCGGAAGACCTTTCCCGCGTCGGCACCGAGAATCACGGCCAGGGAGTAGCGGCGATCCCGGGGAAGGGGTGCAAGCTGGGGCAGGTCCTCCTGCGGAGCTACGCCCAGCTGGCGCAGATCCACCTGCTTGGTGGTTTCCTCGTGGGCGACCCCCCGGGTCCGGGTGGCATCGGCGGGGTCGGCCGGGCTTGGGGCCGCTGCGGCGTTGGCAACGCCGCTGGGGCGCCGCACCTCGAAGACGTTGCCGCAGCGGGCACACTTGACGAGCTTGACCTCCGCGTTACCGAAGCGGGACTCGTCGTACTGGTAGCTGGTTTTGCACGCCGGGCACGTAATGATCATGGCTTCACCGGCTCCGTCGCAGGACCCTCGCGAGGGCGGAAAGGAAGAACTCCACCTCGTCCCAGCGGGTTTCGAGCCCCAGGGAAACTCGCAACGTTCGTGCCGCCAACTCACCAAAACCCATAGCTTTCACCACCGCGCTTTCCAAGCTCGCACCCGAGCTACATGCCGGTCCCGAGGATACCGCAACTCCCTCCAAATCCAAAGCCGCCACGGCCACGCTTCCCGTCAGGGGAGCCGGCAAAGCAAGACATGAGGTATTGGGAACCCGCAGGCTCTTTGCTCCGAGAACGGCAATCTCGGGGTAGCGATCGCGGATGTGGGCCTCCATGCGGTCCCTAAGCTCCCCCACCCGCGCCCACTCCCTGGCACGAGTCTCGAGGATCGAGCACGCCCATCCCATCGCCCAAGCCCCCACCAGAGGCTCCGTCCCCCCTCGCCGCCGTTCCTCTTGTTCCCCAGGAACCAAAGCCGGAAGTTCCAGCTCGCTGCGAACCACCAACGCCCCGGCTCCAGGAAATCCGCCCATCTTGTGAGCGGAAAGGGCTACCGTATGCGCCCCCAACCGGCGGAACTCCAGCGGGACCTTGCCCACTGCCTGGACCGCATCGCAGTGCACCAAGATCCCAGGGCCGGAAAGCGTGGCCACCAGCTCGGCGACCGGCTGGAGAACTCCCGTTTCGTGGTTGGCGAGCTGCACGCACACCACCGCCGGCGGCTTTACGCGCCACAGGCTTTCGGGGAGGAGGAGGCCGTCCCGATCCACGGGCAACACCTCCGTTGCCGCCCCGAGGCTTGCCAAGAGCTCGGCAGCGGCAAACACCGAGGGGTGTTCCGTGGCCCCGAGGTACAGGTGGACACCAGCTGGCCCTCCCAAAAGCCGCGAAAGCCCCCACAGGGCCATGGCGTTGGCTTCCGTGCCGCTGGAAGTAAAAACCACCTCCTGGGGGGCCGCTCCCAAAAGCGAAGCCACCCGCTGGCGGGCCTCTTCCAGGAGCGATCGGGCCAGGCGCCCCTCCTGGTGGAGGCTCGACGGGTTGCCCCAAGCCTTGGCCCCCAGTTCCCGGGTTTTTCTCCACACCTCCGGAAACGGGAACGTGGTCGCGTTGTGGTCCAGGTAAACCCGCACCTTGCCATTGTAGACGTCCGGCCTCGGGGCGCGGCCGCACTTTTGGTAGCATACCGGCGTGAGCGCAACAGCACCTCGGGAAGCCCCTGGGGCGGAAATCCTCCAACCCCGGCTGCCGTTTTCTGAGGCGGCAGAACGTGCCGTGCTCGGAGCCATTCTCAACGACGGCAACTGCTATTTCCGGGTCGTGGATACCCTCAAGCCCGAGGATTTCTACCTGGAGCCGCACCAACTAGTGTTCGCAGCTTTCGGCCACTTGGCCAACGAAAACAGGCCCATTGACCTCCTCTCCACCGTTGATGCCATGGAGCAGCTCGGCACCCTCTCGCGTGTGGGTGGCCGGGCTTTCCTGGTGCAGCTCCTCCAGGAGCTCCCCGACCCTGAGGGGGTGGAGCACTACGCCCAGATCGTGCGGGACAAGGCCATCCGCCGGCAAATCCTCAAGGTTTCCGGGACCCTCATGGCGGAGGCAGCGCAGGAAGGCGGCCGCGCCTTGGAGATCCTGGATCGAGTGGAGACGATGGTCCTGGAGCTCGCCGACCGCGCCATAACCACCGGGCCGCGACGGGTGAGCGAGGTGGTTGGCGCCGAGCTCCAACACCTGGAGCAGGTGGCGAGGGCGGATCACCCTTTCATTGGCCTGGAAACGGGTTTCCGCCGCTTGGACAGGCTCACCTCCGGCCTCAAGCCCCAGGAACTCATCATTCTCGCCGCCAGACCCGGAGTAGGGAAAACCGCCCTTGCCCTCAACATTGCCTCCCACGTCGCGCTCAAGCTCAAAAAAAAGGTCCTGTTCTTTTCCCTGGAAATGTCGGCGTCGGCCCTCGTTCGAAGGCTTTTGGCGGCGGAAGCTAAGGTTAACCTCCAGCGGATCATCAGCGGCCGGATTTCCTTCCGTCCGGGACGTGGCCCCACGGATCTCGAGCGGTTGGTGGAAGCGGCCGACCGCTGGGCCGACGCCCCCCTGTGGATTGACGACTCGGCGATGCTTTCGATCCCCGAGTTGCGGGGCAAGGCCCGGCGGCTCGTGATGACCGAAAAAGATTTGGACCTCATCATCGTGGACTACCTGCAGCTCGTGAGCTCCGGCATCAAAACCGAAAACCGCACCCAGGAGGTCTCGGCCGTATCCCGGGGCTTAAAAGCCATTGCCAAACAGCTCAACGTACCGCTGCTGGCGCTTTCGCAGCTCTCAAGGCAGCCGGAGCGGCGCGGCGCCGATGCCCGCCCCCAGCTTTCCGATCTGCGGGAGTCCGGCTCCATCGAGCAGGATGCCGACGTGGTGATCTTCATTCACCGTAAGATTGTCCCTCGGGTCGAGGAAGGACCTGGGGAGGAAACGGAGTCGCCCATGGCCGAGATCATCATTGCCAAACAGCGAAACGGGCCCACCGATGCCTTCAAGCTCGCGTACCTCGAAGACTACACGCTTTTTGCCGATCCCGAGTTTTCCGATGAAGCTGCTTACCCAGCTTTTTGAGCTCGTCGGCCGGCGGGCGGTGGCCACGTTCGAGGAGATCGGACGCTTCTTTTACGTCCTTCACAGCAGCCTCGTGTGGGCTTTCCGCAAACCCTTCGACGCCCGGGAGTGGGTGCGGCAAATGGTGCGGGTGGGTGTGGACTCGGTGCCGGTGGTGGGGCTCACCGCCCTTTTCACAGGCATGGTGCTGGCGTTGCAAACCTACCGGGGCTTTGCCCGCTTTCACGCGGAAGGGTTCGTAGCTTCGGTGGTTTCCCTGTCGTTGACGAGGGAGCTCGCCCCGGTTTTGGCCGCCCTCATGATTGCCGGTCGCATTGGATCGTCCTTTGCCGCCGAGCTGGGGACCATGCGCGTTACCGAGCAAATTGACGCCCTCTACGCCATGGCCGTGGAGCCCATCCAGTACTTGGTGGTCCCCAGGGTTGGCGCCGCCACGGTGATGCTCCCGTTCCTGGTGGCCTTTGCCGACGGGATTGGGGTTTTGGGGGGGTACAGCGTCGCGGTCGGGCTCATGGGCGCCAACCCAGTGGTGTACTGGGAAAAGACCTTCCAGTACCTGGACCTCAACGACGTTTTTTCCGGGCTCATCAAAGCCGCGGTGTTCGGCCTCATTCTCGCGGTCACGGGCTGCTCCAAGGGGTTTTTCACTACCGGCGGAGCGGAAGGGGTGGGGCGCTCCACCACGGCCGCCGTGGTCATGGCTTCCCTGGTGATCCTGCTTTCGGATTTTTTCCTCACCAAGATCCTGTTTTGAGGGGCGCCATGCCAAGGGAAAGCTCCCCACTCACCCCGCGCCTGCCCAAAATTGCCGTCATTGACCTGTGGAAAGGATTTGCCGGCAAGCAGGTCCTCAAAGGCGTGAACCTCGAGGTGACGCCGGGGGAATCCCTGGTCATCGTGGGCGGGTCAGGGGCCGGAAAAAGCGTGCTTCTCAAGCACCTCATCGGCCTCATGCAGCCGGACCGTGGCCACGTCATCGTGGATGGTGAAGATTTGGCGTGCGCGGAGCCGGAGCGTTGCTTGGCCATTCGCCGAAAGTTCGGGATGTCCTTTCAAGAAGGGGCTCTCTTTGATTCCATGACGGTTTTTGACAACATTGCTTTCCCGTTGCGGCGGCATACCTCCATGAGCGAGAAGGAAATTGCCGAAAGGGTTCGGGAGTGCCTGGCCCTGGTGCACCTTTCCGGCATCGAAAACAAAATGCCGTCCGAGCTTTCGGGAGGGATGCGGCGCCGGGTGGGGTTTGCCCGCGCCATTGCTTTGAAACCCGAAATCCTACTCTTCGACGAGCCCAACACCGGCCTCGACCCCATCACCGCTGCCGCCATCGATCGCGTCATCATCGAGATGCGGGACCGCTTGCCGGTGACGATGGTCACCATTACCCACGACATGAATTCGGCGTTTCGCATTGCCGATCGCATTGCTATGCTGCGCGATGGGCAAATTTTGGCCGTAGCTCCGCCGGAAGAGTTTCGAAAACTCCCGGACCCGTACATTCAAAGCTTTTTAGCTGGAGAACCGGTGGAAGAGGAGGTGGCATGAGCCAAACAGCAAAGGTCGGCGCCTTCATGCTTGTGGCGCTCGTCATCCTGGCGGTGTTCATCATCAAAATCGAGGAGATCCCCTTCGGTGCCAAGGCCGGGCGCCAACGGGTGCAAGCTGAGTTTCCTTCGGTAGCTGGCCTCGACGAAAAAAGCCCGGTACGCATTGCCGGCGTGCGGGTAGGAATCGTGGAAAAAATCGAGCTCGCCGGCTCTCGCGCCCGAGTGACCCTGTCCTTGGACCCCGAGGTTCGCCTCCACCAGGGGGCGTGGGCGGAGGTGACTAGCCTGGGCATGCTGGGGGACAAGTACGTGGAGCTCCACCCGGGGCCCGCGGACGCGCCACCCCTCGCACCGGGGGTGGTGCTTTCGGGCGAAAGCCCGGTGGCCTTCGATCAGGTTCTGAAGACCGCTTCCGATATTGGCGGAGACATCAAGGAAGTCACGGCCAGCCTGCGCCGGGCCTTGGGTGGCGACGAAGGAACCGCCAAACTCAACGAGATTTTGGACAACATCCGCAAGCTCACCGCCGAAACGAAGGCGCTTGTCGCCGAAAACCGCCAAAACGTGGATGCCACCATCGAGAACTTCCGCGCCTTTTCCGCGACGCTGCGGGAAGAACTCCCCAAGCTTGCAGAAAAGCTCCAGCGCCTTGCCGACAACGTGGATGCCGTGGTGGCGGAAAACCGCAGCAACGTGTCCGACACCATCGCCAACCTCAAAGACCTTTCGGGGCGCCTTCGCACCTCGGCCGACAACCTCAACCAAATCACCACCAAGATCGCTCGCGGCGAAGGCAGCATCGGTAAGCTGGTGAACGACGAGGAAACCGTCAACAACCTCAACAGCACGCTGAAAAGCGTGGAATCGGGCGTGCAAAGCCTGAAGAACACCATCGGACGCGCTGAGCGGTGGAAGCTCGATGTCAACCTCCGCACGGAAAGCTTACCCAGCGTGGACGATTCCCGCTCGGCCTTCGGCTTCGATCTCCATACCACCGATCGCCGGTTCTTCCGCTTGGAGCTCGTGGACTCCCCCTACGGCCGGGTTCGCCATACCCAGGAAACCGTGACCACCACATTCCCCGACGGCCATCGCGAAACCTACGTACAAACCAAGGAGAAAATCACCGATGCCGCCACGTTCAACGCCCAAATTGGCTACCACCTAGGGAACACCACGGTGCGGGCGGGGCTTTTCGAGTCGGAAGGTGGGTTCGGGCTGGATCAGGGGCTTTTCGCCAACAAGCTCAAGCTGACCCTGGAAGCTTACGACTTCAACCGCGACATCAAGCCGCCCCACCTCCGCCTGGAGGGGCGCTACTTCCTCACCCCCAACATTTTTGCCTTTGCCGGCTGGGACGACCCCCGGTGGTCCGCCCGCTCCTCGTTTTTGGTGGGCGCCGGCATCACCTGGCGCGACGAGGACCTCAAGTACCTCTTGGGCACCGCAGCCTCTCTGGGAGGGAAGTGAGGCAGGAAGCGGAACGGGGGAAAGCTTGAGTCGCTGGGAGTGCACCCGCTGCGGACAAACCGCCAGCAAGTGGTACGGGCGTTGCCCCTCGTGCGGGGCCTTCAACACCTTCGAACAGCAGCCGGAACGGGCGCCCCGTCATCGTCGCTCCGCACCCTCCCCGAAGCCCCTTTCGGCCATCGAAGGCGAGGGGCTGCCCCGGCTGTCCACCGGCCTTTCCTCCTGCGACCGGGTGCTGGGGGGAGGGCTGGTGCCCGGCTCCCTGGTCCTTCTCGCCGGGGAGCCGGGGGCTGGAAAGTCCACGCTCCTCCTCCAGGTGGCTGACCACGTGGCCTGCCAGGGGCCGGTGCTTTACGCTAGCGCCGAAGAATCGGAAACCCAGGTGGCTTTGCGTGCCAAAAGGCTTGGCACCACTTCGGGTAACGTGCTCCTCCTTTCGGAGTCCAGCATCGAGGCCGTCCTCGCTGCGACCGAAGAGGCAAAACCGCTGCTGGTCGTGCTCGATTCCGTTCAAGCCATGCGCTCCGAGGAGCTCCCCTCCATCCCTGGCAGCGTGACCCAAGTGCGGGAGGTGGCGGCGCGGGTGGCGGAAGCGGTCAAGAAGGGGGGGCCCCCGGTCATCATGGTGGGGCACGTGACCAAGGATGGCACGGTTGCCGGCCCCAAGTCCCTGGAGCACCTGGTGGATGTGGTGCTGGAGTTTTCCGGGTCCACCGCTCATGCCCACCGCATCCTCCGGGCCACCAAGAACCGCTTTGGCCCCGCCCTCGAGCTTGCCCTTTTGAGCATGGGCGACCGGGGCCTGGAGGAAATTGAAAACCCTTCCCAAGCCCTGCTTCGAGACCGGGTAGTGGGGGCCGCCGGCTCGGCGGTTACGGTGGTCATGGAGGGGCTTTCGCCGCTTCTGGTCGAAGTCCAGGCTTTAGTTTCTCGCTCCCCCCTCCTCAACCCCCGCCGGGTGGCCCAGGGGTTCGATGGTGGCCGCCTGTCCCTGCTGTTGGCAGTGGTGGAAAAGCGAGCCGGGGTAAGACTTGCTGACCGGGACGTGTTCGTCAACGTGGCTGGAGGTCTCGAGGTCGTAGAACCAGCCGCCGACCTTGCCGTGGTGGCGGCGGCGCTGTCCTCCTTTGCCGATGTGCCTTTGCCGGAGGATGCCGTGTTTTTCGGGGAGGTGGGCCTTTTGGGGGAGGTCCGAGCTGTGGGGAGAACCGAAACGCGCCTGCGGGAAGCGCAAGCTCTGGGGTTTCGTCGGGCCTTCACGGCGCCAACGGCGTCTTTGGGCAACGACACCGGCCTCGAGGTGGTTGCCGTCGGGGAGGTGCGGGCCTTGGCCGACCACCTCAACCTGCTACACTAGATAGCGCCGATGCCAACCACCGAAGACGCCCTTGCCCCCAAGGTCGTAGCTCTCCTCAACGATCTGGAAGCCTACCGCCGGGTCCTACGCTTGTACCCGCCGGGGCACCCGGGCCTGGAGCCGGCCAAAGATCGGGTCCGGCGGGACCTCCACGCCGTGACCAGCGAACCCCTGGTTCGGTTAGTGCTCAACCCTGACCGGGTGTTTTGGGGCCAGTTAGAGGTCGTTCCCCCCGCCGAAGCGCCGGCCCGCCGCCTGGTGCAACTCCTGTTCCAGCTGGGGCTGGCCGTGATCCAAATGACGTTCCCGGAGGCGGAAGAAGGCCTTTTGGCCCTCGTCGAGTACCTGACGGGGCTCGGCGAGCAACCCCGGGAAGAAGACCGGCAAAAGCTTTTAGACGCCGCTGCGACCTTTCCCGGTCTCCAGCTTTTTCCCCTGGACCTCTCGGGCGTGCAGGTCGTTTCCGAGGAAGAGATCAGCGCCAAGGATGGCTCGCGCCTGGTATGGCCGCAGCTCGCCAAGCTTCTGGCCAGGGACGGAGCGTTCGCCTGGCCCGGAAAGCTCAAGGAGGGGCTTTTGGACGCCGGGACCGTGGTGGAGCTCGCCAACTCCCTCCCCGACCCTGGGCCCCTTTTCGACTACCTCTTCCGCTCGGTGGCCGAAGCCCTGGAGGCTTCCCCCCAGCCCCAGCGCCCCCTGCTGGTTTCCGAATTGCGGGTTTTCCTGGCGGACTTGGCCCGGTTGCTCCAGCCGGACCGGCGAGGGATGGCGGTGGCGGCGTTTCTCCGCCAGGGCAAGCTGGCCGAGCTTCTGTCGCCCCAGGACCCGTTCCTGGCCCTGGAGGCTCTCCTCGACGGGGTGGAGCTGCTCCTCGTGGAGGGCGAACCGGTGCCCCCTGCGGTCCAGCGGGTGCTCCTGGCCATGGCTTCTGCCGAGGAAACCTCCAGCTTCGAGGTTCCGCCCGAGCTCGTGCGGCGCTCCCGGCAACTGCTTGCTCGCTTGCCCCTCCCCGGCGAAGAGCCCACCCTGCCCATCCCGGAGGGGGCTGCTGGGGTTTCCGTGGACTGGGCCCAGAAACCGTGGGTCAGGGAGCTGTCTCAGGCCTTGGTGGAAACCGAGGTGGCCAGCCACCTCGTGAGAGTTTTGGGGGAAATGCTCACGTTGTGGCCCGGGGCTCCCGCCGGAGAAGCTGCCGCCGCCCGCCTCGTGGAGGTTTTTGTGGACGCTGTAGGGACCGGTGATTACTCCACGGCCCAAAGGGTGGCGCCCCTGGTGGGGGCTTCCCGCAACCCGCAGCTGCAGGAGCGGGCCATGGCGCGGGCGGTGGAGTCCGTGGTCGCGGCCCTGGGCACCGCCGACCGTCACCATCACCCAACGCTTACCGCCATCCTGGCCGGGTTGGGGGAAAAGGCCCTCCCGGCCATCCTGGAGGCGCTGGCCAACGAGGAGCGCATGGTGGTGCGCAAGCGCCTCTTGGAAGTGGTCCTCCGCTACGGGAGCCGCGCCGTTCCCTATCTGCGGCCGCTTTTGGAAGACGACCGCTGGTTCGTGGTCCGTAACGCCGTCTTTTGCCTGCGCCGCCTCGGTGACAAGGCTATTCTCCCGGCTATCAAGCGCTTGCTTGCTACCGCCCATCCGCGGGTGGCCGAGGAAATTCTCAAGGCCGTCGTGGCCTTCGAGGACCCCGAATGGCTCCCGCTCTTGCGCCGGGAGCTGGAAAGCGAGGACGAGGAAAGGGTGCGGGCGGCCCTGGGTGTGGCCTCCCGCATCCGCCACCCGGCGGTGGTCAGGCTGCTTTCGGACCGCCTCGCCGAGCAAACGGGCATGAAACTTCGGGAACCTTTAACCTTCGACCTCATCCGCGCCCTCGGCCGCCTCCGGGACCCCCGGGCGCTCCCGGTCCTGCGGGAAATCCTCGAGCTCAAGCAGTGGCGCTACCCTTTTTCCGTTGCCCCCTTGCGACGGGAAGCTGCTTTTGCCATTGCCCAGCTCGAGGGCCCTGAAGCCCATGCCCTGGCGAGGGAAATTGCCGCCGGTAGGGACGCCGAGCTCGCGGAAGCCGTGCGCCAGGGCCAAAGCGCCGCCGCCAGCCGCGAGGAGGAGGAAGGGTGAACCCCGCCCGCTGGGAAGAGCTGGTGCTCGCGGTTTTGGCCGAGCTGGCTTCGGGGCTCACCTCGGCGGCCCTTTACGGTTTTCCCCACCCCCGCTCGGAGGAAGCCGTTCGCCGCTTGAAGGGCTACCTGGACGAGTTGTTGGCCTCCCAACCCAACCTCGACTTCGTGGTCCTGGGGGAAGAGCTGTTCATCCAAGAACGGCCGTTCACGCGCTCCGGGCGGCAGGCTCCGGCAGTTCTGCGCCGGCTGTCCCGGCGCGGGGTGGAGCACGTGAGCTTCCGGGCAGGGGTCAGCGAGCAGGAAATCGCCACGTTCCTCCAGGAACTGGTGGCTACCGACGACCGCCCCGTGCGCTCCCATCCCCACATCGTGGTGGGCAAGGTGGAGCTGGCCGACGAAGCCCTCGGCGGCCCCGATCGCGAGCACGGCCGGGCCGGGCGCGGGCATCTGGCCGCCGTTCGCGACCGCATCACCCTTTTGGCCCAAACCTTTACCGACTTCGTCGCCTCCGGGACTCTGGCCGTGGGCAACCTCACCCGCATTGCCGATTCTCTTGCCCACGTTCTCGAAACCAACCCCCACCCCATGGATGCCATGGCCCCCTGGGAAGGGGACGAGCGCTGGCCTGCGGTCCATGCCCACAACACCGCCGCCCTTGCCATGGGTATGGCGAAGCTGGCCGGCCTGTCCCCAGGGCCCGTGGGGGAAATCGGGATGGCTGCCCTCCTCCACGATGTGGGCAAGCTCTTCACCCCGGAAGAAGTGCAACAACGGGAGCTGGCCCTGTCGGGACCGGAGCTGGAGCTGATCCTGGACCACCCCGCCGAGGGGGCCACGGCCCTCGTCAAAGTCCCTCACCTGACGCCTGTGGCCGTGATTGTGGCCTTGGAGCACCACCTCCACTTCAACGGCAGCGGCTACCCTCGCCTTTCGCGGCCCCGCCGCCCTCACCCCGCCGCCCGCTTGGTGAGCGTGGCCGACGCCTTTTCGGTTTTGCTCACGGCCCGGGGCGCCCGCGGTCTCACCACCCGCGAATCTTCCGTAGCCTACCTTTCCGAACGCGCCGGCAGCGTTTACGACCCCGCCATCGTCGACGCTCTCCGCGAACTCGTCTTGTCGCGGCCATAAACGCTTTTCACCGCCTACTCCACGAAGTAGCCGCTGACGGTACGGACTGTGAGGCCTGGCTTTTTGACCTTGACGGTGACGGCGCGGAACGTGCCGGCAGGGGCGTCGGTAGCGGAGCTGTAGGCCAAAAGGTACTGGGCGCGCAGCTCGCGCTCGATTTGCTCGTAAACCGGCGCTAGATTGGGCTGCGCTGGGAGAAAAAAAGCTTCCCCGCCCGTGGCCTTGGCCAAACGCGAAAGCTGGGAGCGGGCTTTAATCGCCGTCAGCGGCAGGTTGATGGCGACGGTGTAGACCGTAACCCCGGAACGCTGGGCAAAGTCCAGGGCGCGGTCGAAAGGCGCCCGGGAGGCGTTGTCCTCGCCGTCGGTAAGCACTACCAGCGCCCGCCGCCCGCGCACGCCTGAGAACTGGAAGATCCCGTAAATCACCGCGTCCCACAGAGCCGTCTCGCGCTCGGCGCGGAGGGTCAAAAGCGCCCGCTCCAGGCTTCCCACATCGGCGGTAAAAGGGGAGAGCAGCGCCGGGCGGTCCGAAAACGCCACCACGAAGGCCCTGTCCACCGGCCGAAGGAGGTTTTTCACGAAGCCCAAAACCACCTTTTGCACCTCGGGAAGGGTCTTTTCCATGGAGCCCGAGGTGTCAATGATGAGCCCTACGCGTACCGGGAGGTTGCGCTCCCGGGAAAAGTGCAGGATTTCCTGGGGTGCCCCCTCGTCGAAAACCTCGAAATCTTCCTTTTTGAGCCCTTCTACTGGCTTTTTGGCCTTATCCAGAACCAGTACCGGCAACTCAACGGCTTGCACACGAACCGTGGACACGAACTGGGGGGCGTTCACGAGCTGCACGTCCTCCGCTTGGCTTTGGTCGTCCAGGACGGCCAGAGCGCGGGCGTACCCCAACTCCCGCCCCAAACGCACCGGCAGTACAGCCGAAAAAGGCGGGGAAAACACCGTGGCCATGAGCTGATCGTTGAAGTAAAGCTCGACTCGCTCCAGCTTGCGGTCGGAAGGTACGTTGACGGTGGCGCTCACCACAAGCCCTTCGGGTCGCTGGTCAGCCTTGGTGATGGGGCTCAAGCGAACGAAAAAGCGCTCGCGGCCCACGTTGACCACCACCTCGGCGCGGTCCACCTCCCGGTCCTTGGCGTCGTACCCCACCGCCGAAATGGTGGCCAGGCGCGGAAGAGGTCCCAAATCCAGTTCCACCTCGAAGGGCGGGCGGTTCTTGGTGAGCACAGATTTGCCGTCCAGGAGGAACTCCACTTTGGCTATGCTGGGATCGGCAAGGGCCGTAAACCGCTGGACGCCGGAAACCCCTTCCCCCTGGGGGCCCGCCAGCATCAGGAGCTTTTCCTCGCCTTTAACTTGCGCCGGGGCCTGCTCCGGCGGTGGGGCTTCAACCGGCAAGCGAACGGTGAAGGGAAGCTCGGCCACGGAAGCCTTTTTGCCGTGGACATCGGCGACTTTCAAGCGCAAGGTGTACTCGCCGGGACGCAGCTCCCGCTCCACGACCACCGGCAACACCTCACTTGCGGCTGGAAACGTGAAGGCGTACCGGAAGCGGTCCGCCATTTCGCCACCACGGGCGATTTCCCCCACCACGTCGAGCTGCACGACCTGCGTGTCCCCCACCGTAGTGGTGGCGAGCCCAGCCCGTGGCACTTCGCACGCCACGCGCACCAGCACCTTGGAGCCCCGCCGCCCTGCGACTTCCGCTCGGGGGGTAAACGACAGCGGCTCAGCATCCTTGGAAACGAGGGTGGAAAACGCCAGAAAGCGCTGCTCTGCCGATTCCACGCCGGCTTTCCCTGCCTCCACCACCAAGTGCTCGAGGCGCTGCCGCACACCCGGGTCCGAAAGCCAGTACTCGGCACTGGCCAAAAGGTTTAAGAGCTCGTCCACGTTCCCGCACCGAAACTCTGGGCGGTCCCAGCGGCTGGCGGTGGGGCGGCGGAGGGCGGACTGGGCGTTGGGGGTGTAGAGCACCCATCGGGTTTCGAAAGGGTCCCAAAGGCGGAAGCGCCCCAAGCCGTAAGGCTTGTAAAAAAGGACCGTCACCCCTTGCCCAACTCCCGGCAGATAGGCGTAGCGCCAGAACTCCAAGGGGTAAAGAACCTCCTGGCAATCCACGGGAACCCTAGCCGTGGGGGGGCCATGGAGCAAGAGGACCCGCGCCCGGTCCTCAGTGGTGTTTCCGAACTCCTGACGGCACATGTGCAAGCGATCGTCGTAAATCCTCCGGAAACTCGCGCCCAAGCCCACCTGCTCCCCCCAAATGTGCCACAGCCGGTCTACGAACTCTTCCCTTTGGGCATCGGTGGTGAGCTCGAGGAACGCCTTCTTTTGCTCCTCGGAAATGAGGGGGTAGACCTCCTCCTCCAACCACCGCTGCCAGCGCTCGGGGAGGGCTTTGATTTGCGCCCGCTGGGAGGCCCAGGCCAAGGCTGCTAAGCCCGCCAACATCAGGGCGCCGAAAGCCCTCACGGCCGCCGCGCGTCGTCCACCGCCTGCCAGCAGTCCCATAGCCCCCCCTTGCCTTGTACCAACACCTTGAGGTCCGTCCCCATGCCCGCCGGGTTGACCAACGCCTTGACCTCCCAAGGTACGGTGAACCCCTGCCCGGCCTCGCCAAGGATGCCCCAACGGGTAAGGAAAAGGCCCAAGGGCTCCACACCTCGGGCGGCAAACCCGAGCCTCGCGCCGGCAGCCAAGAGATCGTCCCAGTTCACGTGGGCCGTGATGTCCACCTCCCCGGGGTTTTTCAGCACATCCCTCACGGGCTGGTGGTCCCGGTACCCCACGAGGCTACCCCCCCGCCGGGCCTTAGGGTTGTACAAGGCCTTGGCCCGGTAGCCGTAGTCCAGAACAAAAACCACCGCGTCGTCCCCCGCCCAGGCCAAAACAGCCTCGTGGAAGCCTTTGGCTTGCGGCCGGAGTTCCGCCCGCTGGCCGGGCTCCAAGGCGATGCCGTGCCGGGCGAGGTACGCCTCGAGCTCTGGCGTCGAAGGCGGGCCGGTCACGAAACGCAACGACCCTTCAGGGGCGACCTCGACGTAGAGCTCGACGATGCCTCCCTCCCGGCCCTCGACCACGTGGCACGGCAACGCATCGTAAAGCTCGCTGGCAAAAACCACACAGGGCCCGGCCGGGGGCGGAAGTTCCGAAAGACTCTCGGCGCACGCCACCTGGGGAAGGGTTAAAGCCACCACCTCGCGTCCGGCCGGGGAAACCTCCACGGCGCAAAAACGGGCCACTACGCCTTCGGGAAGCGCTCCGGTCAGGTGCCGGAGGAAACGACCGTCCCCCGCTCCCAGGTCCGCAAACTCGAAAGGCACGCCCCGCTTCCCCTTTAAGGCCATCAGGACCCGCGCAAAGGTGGCGGCAAAAGCGGGATGGGCCGTGGGGGCAGTCACGAAGTCCCCCCCCGGGCCGGCCGGGTAGTGCCGGTGGCGGCGGGCGTAGTAGCCGTGCTCGGGGTCGTAGAGGGCCAGCTCCATGAACCGCGAAAAGCTCACCCTTTCCCCTGGGGCAACGATCGGCCACCCCTTACCCATAGGGCGAGTTTACTGCCGGATCAGCGCTGCTGGAGCGCCGACCACCGGATCGCAGCCAAGGCAATAGCCGCAAGCTCCCAGCTCGCCTCGAAAACCTCGACCCGCACTCGGCGGTGACAGCCGAGGCTCAAGGAGTACTCGCTCCACGACATGCTCGCCAGATCCCCTCCGTCCAATCCCGAGAGAAGGGCCCGTTGTCGCCACACCAGGAGGGGGTTCGGTACGCGGGCCGCGGCCACCTCGCCGGTTTGTGCGGCAGTCACGGTCAAGCTGGTGCCCCAGAAAGAGGCGGGCACGTAAGAAAACAGGATCGTGCCCCCAGGGTCAAGAACCTCCCAGCGGGGCTTCCAAAAGGGACCCCGGCGTCTCGCCGCGAACTCCTCGCCGCTTTTGGTCTCCAACAGCCCCAGCTCCAAGGCCAAGGCGCCCCGGATCTTCGTGAAGTGCCAAAGCCTCCAGGGCGAGATTTGGTCCACGCGGAACGCGACGCCGCCGAGAACGTCGCGGAAGACGTAGCTCGCCGGTTTGAGGCTACCCGCCAGGCACTCGCCGAAGAACAGCCTGCCTTCCCGATGATGAGACCTCAGCACGGCCACGGCTACTTTTCGGCACTGAGGATCACCGGCAAGCCGGTCTTGGGGTTGCCGATGATGACGATCTTGGCGTTTTGGCTCGCCGCCAGCTTTTCCGTCGCCTCGATCCCTTTCCACTCCAAAAGCTGCTGGGAAATGCCCTGGGATACGATCCTTTGGAAATCGGCGATTCCTTGGGCCTCGATGCGCTTGCGCTCGGCCTCCTGCTGCTCCTTGAGGAGGATGAACTTCATTTGCTCCGCCTCCTGCTCCCGCCGCAACTTTTCCTGAATGGCGTTGGCCACCACCGGCGGCAAGCCGATCTTCCGCAACAGCACCTGCTCCCCAACCACCCCACGATCGGCCGTGAGCTTGCGGAAGAGCTGGAAGATTTCCTGGGCAATGCGTTCCCGCTCCGCCGAGTACAGGGCCTTGGCTTCATAGGAGGCGGTAATCTCGCGGATGGCCGACCGGAACTGCGGCTCCACCACCACCTCGGGATAATTGGCGCCGACGGTTTTGTACACCTCCGGGGCGCGGGTCGCGTCGAGGCGGTACAACAGGGAAACCTCCAGGTTCATAATGAGGCCTTCCCGCGAGGGCACCTCCGCCACCTCTTTAATTTCGTGGGTCCGCACCGACATTTTGACGACCCGGGTAAAAGGCAGCACCAGCCGCACCCCGGGTTGGAGGACCGTGGGCGACACGATGCCGAAAAAGTCCTTGACCCCCACGTGCCCTGCCGGCACCACCGCAAAGGGGTTGGCAAAAAGCCCGACCAAAACAAGTACCGCCGCCACAACCACAAAACGGGTGGCGCTGCCCCGAAGTTTCGCGGGTAAGTAACGTACCGGATCTTCCAATCGCTCCATGGTTCGACCTCCTCCCGCCGCGCGCCGCGGCTTTTAGAGCTCCTCCATGTCCCAATCCACGTCCGCCTCGTCATCCTTGGCCGTGGGCGTGATGACGATGGCGACCCAAACCGTTCTATAGCCGCTCAACGATAGCTTGGCGTAGTAGGTTCCGGGACCCGGGAACACGTACACCTTGCCCCCACCTTTGCCGTCCCAGTCGTCGGCGATCCCGATGACCTTTCCACCAATTTCCACCAGCGTTTCCTCGGGATCCACGTTGAACACGGCTCCGTGCCGGCCGAAGTAGGTCTTGACCACCGGGGGCACCGTGGGGGTCGGCGTGGCCGTGGGCGCGGCTTGGGCCACGACCACCGGTGCCGGCGTGGGGGAGGGTCGGGGGGTTGGGGTGGGAGTCGGGGTCAAGGTGGGCTCGAGAGTTTCCTCCGGCTGCGCTCCCGAGTGTTGCGATGCGGACGATGGTGCCGGGGTTGCATCCGCCAAAAGCACCGTTGCTGGCGGTGGGCTCGACCGCCGGAGGGCCAGGGCC
>JBAMMG010000089.1:0-2249 GCA_039793905.1 Thermoanaerobaculum sp.
GCCTTGGCTCCGGGCCAGGAGGCAAGGGCGTCCCCAGCCCACGGTTCCAAAGCCCCGAGGGGAACCCAGGCGGAAAGCCACAGCGGTCCCGCAGCGGTTGCGACCCCAGTGACGTCCAAACGGACGGCGCCGCCCTCCACCCGGGCGTCCAGGATTGCTTCCTCCACGCCGAAATCGGGGGCCGCGACGCGGAGGCTGGCCCCTGCCCCGTCCCAGGGGGCGGCGACGGGCGCTGCGAGCTGGCCTTCCACCACCGTACTCCCCCGATGGGCTGCGAAATGCTCGACGTCCACAAGGCGGCCGTCGGTGTGGCCGCGGGCGGAAAAGCCATCCACCGTCAAAGCCCCAAAACCCACGTCCTCGCCAGCCACCTGGAAGCTGGCTACGTAGGCTTCGGGCGTTCCCTCGGCGTGGAGCAGGGCCGAAAGCTTGCCCCTGGCCTGGGGGTTGAGGCCCTCCAGGGGCAACTCGGCCACTCGCGCTTCGATTTCCCCCTGCCGGCGGGGAGGTCGCCCCCGGGCTCGAAGCTCGACGGTGCCACCGGCCTGGGGGTGGAAGGCAAGGTGCAAGGCAAGCTCCGGGTCGCGGGCGGGGCCGTGGAGGGTGGCGGCAACTTCCAGGCTTCCGGCCAGGGGCAGGCTGGGGGGAAGCTCGGGCAGCAATTGGGACCAGCGGCTGGCAAGCTCCCGAAAGCTTTGGGCCAGGTCGGGGGTGGCCAGCTCCAGGTGCACGTCGTGGAGGACGGGGGAGGTGAGCTGGGCAAGCTGAGCGGTGACGTTGCCCGAAAGACGCCGGTACCCCGGAAGTGCTGGTAAAAGCTCAGCTTCAACCCGAGCGGCGAGGCTTTCCCCGGTCAGGGCCGGCTCGATGCGGGCGGTGAGGAGTGTTTCCCCCCCTTGAACGGCGTGGACCGTAACGTGCCCCGTGGCAGCCACCCCTTGGCCTGGGCCAAAAGAAAACTCGCCGCTGGCCGCCAGGTCCAGAGTCGCTCCGGCAAGGCCCAGTTCCTCCGAAAGCGCGGCCGGGACAACCGGTGTCAGGGCCAAGCGGCGCACCTCCAGGGCCACGTTTCCCCCTTGGCCACCGGCTGGAAGGCCCAGCTGCGCCCCGACCTGCCCCCGGAGGCCGGATTCGGGTAGGAGCTCCTCGAGGCTTGCGGAAAGCTCGGCGCTCCCGGAAAACCCAAGAGGTCCCGGGGCAGGTTCGAGGTCAGCGGCTCTGGCTAAAACACCAGGGCCTTCGAGCTCGAGGGTCGCGATCTTCCACTGACCGGCGGTGCCGGCCTCGAGCTGCGCTTTCAGGGAAAACACCGCTTCGGAGCTCATCGTTTTTTCCACGGCGAGACGTGCCACCGCGAGCGTCCCCGAAAGGGTTCCCTTGCCCAGCGACCCTTGGAAACCCACGCCCTCCAGGCGTACCCCCCGCACCCATGGGGCAGCGGCTTTCGGGACGGGAACTCCCACCACGCGTCCTTTTGAAACGCGAAGGGCTTGGATCTCCAAGGGCAGCTCCAGTGGAGCGTCGGGGTCAGAGCTTTTTTTGGCACGGGGTGAGGGCAGCGCTGCCAGGTCCACCTCGGGCTCCACCACCTCGACTTGGGCCAGCACCACGGGGGAGCGCAGGAGGGCGCGCCAGGCCAGGCAAATGGTGAGGCTTTTGGCCTGCAGAAGCGGGGGCCCTCCGGGAGCGGCAACGGTCACGCCCTCCACGGTGATGCGGCCGCGGGGAAGGCTGAGGTGCACGTCGGTGGCGGTCACGGCCCACCCTGAACGTTGGCCAACGAAGGCGGCGGCCCGGTCCAGGACCCAGCGGCGTACGGCCGGAGTTTCCCACGCCGCCAGGAGGCCAAAAGCAAAAAGCAGCGCCGCTCCCAGGAGGGCACCACACCCCAAGGCCACGACCCGTCCGCGGCGTTTGGCCATGGGAAAATGCTAACAAACGGTCGGTGCTCCAACGGGGGGAGCGTGGCACAATGGCAGGGGCCTTGGGCCCTGGAGGTGGCGGTGGTGGACGAAACGAACCTTGCCTACGAGGAGCGGGGCACGGGATTGCCCGTGGTCCTCCTCCACGGTTTTCCCTTTTGCCGCGACCTCTTTGCCCCCGTCATGCCGGCCCTTGCCGAGGTGGGGCGAGTGGTGGCCGTGGACCTCCCGGGGTTCGGGGCCTCCCCACCCCTTTCCCGCGGTTTTTCCTTGGCCGACATGGCCCAAGAGGTTTTGAGACTAGCTGGAGCCCTGGAGCTTCCGCCT
>JBAMMG010000089.1:2259-3062 GCA_039793905.1 Thermoanaerobaculum sp.
GTCGTTGGGCATTCCATGGGCGGCTACGTGGCCTTGGAAATGGCCGCCCAAGTCCCGGAAACGCTCGCCGGGCTCGTGCTTTTGGCCTCCCACCCGCGGGCCGACACGCCGGAAGCCAAAGCCCGGCGCCAGGAGGGAGTTCGGCTCATCCGCAGCGGCCAGCGCCGGGAGTTTTTGGAAGGTTTTCTCGCCCGCCTCATCTCCCCGTGGACCCGGGAGCACGCCCCCAGGATTGGCGAGGAGGTCCGCCTCATGGCCGAAGCCGTGCCCGACGAGGTGCTCGTGGGCTGCCTCCACGCCATGGCCGAGCGGCGCGACCACACGGAAACCTTGCGAGGCTTGACCGTGCCCGTGGCCGTGGTGGTGGGGGAAACCGATGCCCTCATCCCCATGGACCTAGCGAGGGCCACGGCTGAGGTCGCCCGTGGGGAGCTGGTGGTGATCCCCGAAGCTGGGCATCTCCCCATGCTCGAAAAACCCATTGCCACTGCCGATGCCCTGGCCCGATTCGTGCGGGGGGCAAGCGGGTGATGTGCGGGCGGTTCGTGCAAGCCACGCCGGGGGAAGTCATCGCCGAGGTTTTCGGTTTGCCGGAAGTGCCCCAGCTCGCCCCCCGGTACAACGTGGCCCCTACCCAGAACGCGGCTGTGGTGCGCCAACAAAAGGGGAGACGCACGCTGGTCCTTTGCCGCTGGGGGTTGGTTCCCTCATGGGCCAAAGACCCCACCATCGGCAACCGGCTCATCAACGCCCGAGCGGAAACCCTGGCGGAAAAGCCGGCCTTCCGCAGGGCCTTGCGGCTT
>JBAMMG010000089.1:3072-17590 GCA_039793905.1 Thermoanaerobaculum sp.
GGCTTCGCCGGTGCGTGGTGCCGGTGACGGGGTTTTACGAGTGGAAACGGGAAGGGGCGGCCAAGACACCCTACTTCATTCGCTTGAAAAGCGGGCTTCCCATGGCCCTGGCGGGGATTTGGGAGACCTGGCAACCACCGGAAGGCCCGGTTCTGGAGAGCTTTGCCATCGTCACCACCGAGGCCAACGCCTTCATGGCCCCCATCCACGACCGGATGCCGGCGATTCTGCCCCTCGCGGCCGTCGCCTTCTGGTTGGACGAAGGCCCCAAAGGCGCGGAGGAGCTCCAGCCCCTCCTGGTTCCAGCCCCCGACTCGTGGCTCGAGGCCTTTCCCGTTTCTCGCCGGGTGAACAACCCCGCTTACGACGCCCCGGACTGCGTCGCGCCTGTGGGTCCTGTGCTTTCCGGGTAGTCCCGGAAGCGGCGGTGGTACCAGAAGTACTGTTCGGGGTGGGTGCGGATGGCGTCCTCCAGGGCGCGGTTGCAGAGGGCGGCCACCTCGGTGCGGAGGGCGTCCTCGTTCTCACCCTCGGGAAGGGGAAGCCTCTGGAGGGTGAGCTGGTGGCGGCCGCGGCCCACCCTGTGCCCGGCCATGAGGAAGAGGGGTGGGTGGTAACGGGCGGCAATGGCACCGGGTAGGGGTAGGGTAGAAACGACCTTGCCAAAAAAAGGCGCGAAGGCCCCCCGGGGCCCAGCGTCCTGGTCCGCCACCATGACCACGGCCCGCCCTTCCTGGAGAGCCCGGAGGATTTCCCGGGGGGCCGTCCGCCCCTTGGAAATGAACTTCACGGCCCCACCGGGGATGGCGAGGATGAAGCGGTCCACGTACGGGTTGTGCTGGCGCCCCACGAGGAGGGCGGCGGGGATGCCCCTGGCGGCCAGGGCCGTGACGTAGAGGGCCCAGGCTCCCAGGTGCGCTGTGACGATCAAGGCGCCCCGGCCTTCCCCCAAGGCTTTGCGCAGTTCCTCGAGCCCTTCTATGGCTACCAGCTCCCCCACGTGCCGGCGGTCGCGCCCGGCGAAGCGCACGAACTCCGCCACCGTGCGCCCAAAGTTCCGGGCCGCCGCCGCTGCCAGCCGCGCTCGCTCGCGCTCCGGCACGTTGGGGAAAGCCGTGGCGAGGTTCGCGACGACCACCTTGCGGCGCACCCGCAGCCACCACCCCAACTGCCCCACGGCGGCTCCCAAGGCCAGTGCCCAGGGCCGCGGCAAGAGGCGGAAAAAAGCGGAAAGAAGCCTTAAAGCGGCGTACTCCAGGAGGTGGCGAGCTTTCACCAGCGCCCCTCCACCTCGGGGAGAGCTTGGCGGGCCTCCTGCATGAGCTGGCGAAACCCTTCCCGATCGCCCGCTTCCACCAGGCTCACGATGGCCTCCAGGCTTCTGCGGGTGGCGTCGTAAACCTCCCGGCGGTGGGGGTTCAAGCGCTGGATGTCGAGGTAGAGGTCCGGGTCTTCGGAAAGTACCGAGGCCGCTGTCGCGGCTTGCCGCTGGAAGGTCGTCGAAGCGCAGGCCGCAAGCTCCCGGGGGTCGAGGCCAGAAGCCGCCAGGGCTCGGCCAAAGAGCATGCCCGTGAGGTGAGCCAGGCCCAAAAGCCACCCCATGAGCCGATCGTGGTGGGGAAACGGCACGGGGATGAGGTGGGTGTACGGGTGCTGGAGGAGCGGCAGCACCGCCTGCCGCTCGGCGTCAGCTTCGCCCCGGCAGGCCAGGACAAACGTGAGGGCCTGGTACGGCGACTTTCCAGGCCCAAACATGGGGTGGAGGCACGCCACCTTGACCCCCAAACGCTGGGCTTCCTCCAAGGCTTCCCGGAGGTGGGACTTGATGGAGGCGATTTCCACGATCAGGCCAGGGGGTGTCCGGCGCGCCAGCTCTGAAAGAACCGCGGGCGTGCGGTCTAAAGGCACCGCCACAATGATGAACGCATACTCCTGCAAGGGGGCCTGATCCAAATGGGTGTACAGGCCTTCGGCCGGGGGCACGGGGCTCCAGGCCGGGTCCAGGGCCTCTACCTGGTGGCCCACGAGGGCCAAAAACTGCCGGAACCACCCGCCCATGGCCCCGGCTCCTCCCATCACCAGGACCTTTTGGCCGTGCTGACGGCGGAGCTCGACCCCCACGCGGTGTTGGCGCTCCACGGAGCCCCGGATCACCGCTGCAAAGATGGCCTCCATGACCTCGGGCGAAACCCCGCAGGCGTCGGCGTGCTGGCGGGCGCGGGTGAGGACCCGGTCCTCCACATCCCGCACCACCACCGGCAGGCCTTGGGCAGCCTTGATGCGCCCGACCTGGGCGGCGAGCTCCATGCGCCGGCGCAAGAGCTCCAAAAGCGCCCGGTCCACGTCGGCAATGGCGTCGCGAAGCTGCGCTAACTCCATTCCCGCCTCCCCCGGAATGCTAGCAGCCCCAGGGGAGGCCGGGCCCGGTCACAGGAAAAGGCGGGCTAAAAGCAAAAGCACCAGCGCCACGAGCATGAGCTCCAGGGCCGGCGCCTGGGTGGGAGCGGTGCGGTCGTCCATGGGCACCTCCGTTTGCTTTACGAAACCCAAAGCCGGGGCGTTGGTGCTGTGCTAGCATTGGGACGTGACGCGGGAAGAGATCTTCAAGCTCACGGAGCTGGTCACCTGCGCCGGTTGAGCCTCCAAGCTGGGTCCGGCGGACCTCCACGCGGCGCTTTCCGGCTTGCGCGTTCCCCAGGATCCCCGGGTCCTCGTGGGGGCGGAGTCCATGGATGACGCCGGGGTGATGCAAATAAGCCCCGAGCTGGCCCTCGTGCAAACGGTGGATTTTTTCACTCCCGTAGTGGACGACCCTGCCGATTTTGGTTTCATTGCCGCTCTCAACGCCCTTTCCGACCTGTACGCCATGGGTGCCGACCCCCTTTCGGCCCTGGCGGTGTGTGGTTTTCCCAGGGATTTCCTGCCCCTTTC
The DNA here is from genome assembly GCA_039793905.1 of Thermoanaerobaculum sp. GTDB lineage: Bacteria > Acidobacteriota > Thermoanaerobaculia > Thermoanaerobaculales > Thermoanaerobaculaceae > Thermoanaerobaculum. Next base: position 6,004 of record JBAMMG010000089.1, read on the forward strand.
GGTGCTGGGGGAAATCTTCCGCGGTGCCCTTGACGCCTTAGGGCAGGAAGGCGTGGCGCTTTTGGGTGGCCACACGGTGAAATCCCCCGAGCTCACCTACGGGTTGGCGGTCACCGGCACGGTCAACCCCCGTCGTTTCCTCACCAAGGCCGGTGCCCGGGAGGGGGACCTTCTGATCCTCACGAAACCTTTGGGCACCGGGGTCCTTTCCACGTGGCTGAAGAAAGGCGAGCTGCCCGAGGAGTTTCGGGCCCCAATGGTGGCGAGCATGAGGACTTCCAACCGCGGGGCAAGCGTGGTGTTGCGGGAGGTAGCCCGCGCGTTGACCGACATCACAGGCTTCGGCCTTTTGGGCCACGCCCTGGAAATGGCGGAAGCTTCCTCGGCGTGTCTGGAGATTGAACCCGAAGCCTTGCCGTTTTTGCCTGGGGCCCTGGCCGCGGCCCAGGCCAAAGCGATCCCCGGAGGTTTGGTGGCCAACCGCCGGTGGGTGGAGGCGCGGGTTTCCGGCTGGGAGGCGGTCCCGGAAGAGCTGGCGCTGCTTCTCTGCGATCCCCAAACTTCCGGCGGCCTTTTGGCGGCGGTCCCGGAGGAGGCGGCGGGTACCGTCGCTGTCCAGCTTCCCCAAGCGGCTGTTGTGGGGCGCGTGGTTTCCGGCACCCCGGGGACCCTCCGGCTTACAATGTCAAGCAGGAGGTCGCCATGAAAACGCTTCCGAAAGTTGCTGTTGCCCTGGCTGGGGCTCTTGCTGGAGCCCAGGAAAACGTGCCGGTGGTGGTTTCCACCGCCGAAAGCGGCCAGAGCGTGGCCCTCACGGTTTACAACGTCGGGCGGGCTTTGGTGCGGGACACCCGCCCGGTGGTCCTCCCCGAGGGGGTTTTGCGTCTGGAGTACCGGGACATTGCCGCCAAGGTCATGCCCCAGACCGTGGCTTTTGCTGCCGATGGAACCCAGGTGCTGGAGCAAAACTACGAGTACGACTTGCTGTCGCCCAAAACGCTTTTGGCCAAGTTCCTAGGAAAGGAGGTCACCCTCGTTCGGGAGGAGCCGCGGATGGATGGCCCCGGCACTGTCCGTCAGGAGCTGCGGGGGCGGCTCTTGTCCATAGAAAACGGCACCGTTTGGCGCATTGGCGACCGCATCGTCTCGAACCCTGCCTACCGTGAGCTGATCTTCGACACGGTCCCCCCTAACCTCCGGGACAAACCCACCCTGGTGTGGCTCTTGCGCAGCACCAAAGCCGGGCAACGCCAGGTGAAAGCCACGTACCTTACGGAAGGGGTTTCGTGGCACGCGGACTACGTCCTGAGCCTGGACACCACGGGTGAGCTGGGGAGTCTCACAGGCTGGGTCACCCTCACCAACGAGTCGGGGACCTCGTACCCCAACGCCACGTTGCAGCTGGTGGCCGGTGAGCTCCATGTGGCGCGGAAGCCGGAGTTTGCCGAAACCGTCGTCATGCGGGCCAAAACCGCCGAGGCCCCCATGGCCGAAGAAGCCCTGGGGGAGTACCACCTGTACACCTTGGATCGCCCCACCACCATCCTCGACCGCCAAACCAAGCAAGTCACGCTCCTCCAGACGCCCGCGGTAAGGGTTTCCAAGCGCTTCGTGGTGACCGGATTTCCCTCCTACTACTGGACCCGCCAGGACGTGCACAAGGAACCGGTAAAGGTCAAGCTCGACCTCGCCAACACTCAGGCCAATGGCTTGGGGGTTCCCCTCCCGGCGGGAACTGTGCGCGTGTACCAGAAGGACAGCCGGGGCTCAGAGCAGTTCATGGGTGAGGACGGCATCGAGCACACCCCGAAAGACGAAACCGTGCATTTGGAAATTGGTTCGGCCTTCGACGTGGTGGCGGAGCGGGTGCAAACCGATTTTCGCAGCTTCGATAGGGTTTCGGAGGCGGCTTTCGAGGTGCGCCTGCGCAACCACAAGGATGAACCCGTGGTCGTGGAGGTGGAGGAAAGCATCGGTGGCGACTGGGAGATGCTTTCCCATTCCCACCCTTACGTGAAGCGCTCGGCGTTCGTGGCGGTCTTTTCGGTACCGGTGCCGGCCGGTGGGCAAGCCACCCTCAGCTACAGGGTGAGGGTGCGGCGCTAGCGCGCCAGCATGGCGGCGCAGTAAAAGCCCGGGTACATCTCCAGGCAGCGGTCGAGGGCGTTCGGCAGCACCTGGACTTCGGCAAACCCCGCGGCTTGCAAGGCCCGGTACCAGCCAGCAAGGCAGAGGAACCCCGGGCGGGCGCGGATGCCGTCGAGGGTTCGGGCTCGGTGGTAGCTTTCGAGGAGCAAAAACGGCAGCTCCAGGTGCACGGGAGCGAGGAAATCCGGGCGGATCAGCTCGCCCAGCACCAGCACCCCGCCAGGGGCCAGGAGGGTGCGAAGGTGGGCCAAAGCCGCTACGGGGTCGTCGGCAAGGTGGAGGACGTTGACGGCAAACACGGCATCGAAAAGCTCATCACCGAACCCCTGGTCCGTGGGCGGGAAGTTGATGTCGTAGGAACGGATCACAAGCTCGCACCCTTCTGGCAGCACCTGACGCACGAGCCGGCTTCCCCGCCGCAAGAACGCCGGATGAATCTCCGTAAAGACGTAAAGCGAAGGCGGTTTGCCGGCCGCCATCAGGGCCTGGAGGGCCGCCTCTGCGGCGCTTCCACCCCCGCCTCCCAGCTCCAAGATGCGGGCACCGCGCGCCACGGCCCGGTTCAAAGCCAGGGCGGCCAAGCGGTTGGTGGGGGAGTAGTGGACGTTGCTGTTAGCAAAGTAGCGGAACCAGAGATCCAGCTGGCTCAGGGAAAACAACGCTTCCTCGCCGGTCATTGTGCCTGCCAGCACCCCAGGCAAAGCCTCCGTTGCCAGCTTTTGCACGGCAAAGGCTGCCTCCGCGCCGGGGCTCGCCGCCACTGCCTCCTCCAGGGCACGGTTCAAGTCCACTGGGCAGCCCTCGACGTTCACAGAGAAAACGCGTTCCTGGCGCGAGGCCAGGCCGTACAACTCCAGGCATTCGAAAAGCCACCGCACGAGGGACCGTCCGTGCCCCGAAAGCCTGCGCACCTCGGCAAGGGTTTCGGGCGTTCCTGAAAACCTCTCTAGGGAAAGGGACGCCACCAAAAACCGCAAGCAGTCGCCCACGAAGACATCCAGCGCTTCGCACGCGGCGGTGAACTCCTCGCTGAAGACTTCCCGGGGCACGTCACCGAGAAGCGGCCAGAGCGCTTCCCGCGGGATGGGGCGAGGAAAGGAGCTCACGCTGCCTCCAGTTGACCCGAGAAAAACGCGTCCACAGCGGCCAGGACATCTCTGGCCGTAGTCAAGCTGTTGAGCTGAGAGCGCAAGGTCCGGCCGTGGGGGAGACCGTGGGTGGTCCAACCCACGAACGTCCGAAGCTTGTGGAGGGCGGTTTTTTCGTCCTCGCGCTCCAGAACCTGGGTGAAGTGCTGGCGCATGAGGTGGTAGCGCTCGGCGAGGGTGGGTTGGTGGGGCTTTTGGCCCGCCATGAGTTGGGCTGTCTGCTGAAAGATCCAGGGGTTGAGGAGGGCGGCTCGACCCATCATGACCGCATCGCACCCCGTTTCCCGAAACATGCGCAAGGCGTCTTCGGGGGTTTTCACGTCGCCGTTGCCGATCACGGGGATGGAAACGGCTTCCTTCAAGCGCTTGATGGCGTCCCAATCCGCCTGACCCGTGAACATTTGCTTGGCGGTGCGGGGGTGGAGGGTGATGGCGTCAACCCCTTCCCCTTCGAAGATGCGACCGAGCTCAAGGTACGTGAGGGCATCGGCGCGGAGCCCCAGTCGGTACTTTACCGTGAGCGGGATGCGGATACGGCGCCGTACCGCTTGAACGATGCGGCGGGCGAGGGGCGGATCCCCTGTGAGAGCAGCGCCGGCACACCCTTTGAGGACCTTGTTGGCCGGGCACCCCATGTTGATGTCACAGACGTCAGCCCCCATGGCTTCCACCTGGGAAGCCGCTTCGGCCATGATCTCCGGGTCGGAGCCGTAAATTTGAATGGCGATGGGGCGCTCCTCGTCCACGAAGTGAAGCAGGCGCAGGGTGCTGGGCTTTTCCCGCACCAGCCCGTGGGCCGAGATGAACTCCATGCTCACGAGCCCACACCCCCCGAGGCGGCGGATCAAAAGGCGGAAATCCCGGTCGGTGATCCCGGCCATGGGGGCCAAAATCAAGGGCGGGTCAACGGTCAGGGCTCCGATCCGCATGCGGTTGAATATAACAAACGTTTCGTGGGAAAATGCCCTGTGCGTATTCAAGGGCTTGGAGTCTTGCTGACAGGTGCCAGCCGCGGCATCGGCCGCGCCTTGGCGTTGGAGCTGGCGAGGCGGCGCTGCCGGCTGGCTCTGGTGAGCCGTCAACGGGAAGCCCTCGAAGAGGTGGCAGCCGCCGTCCGGCAAGAGGGGGGTGAGGTGGCGGCTTTCCCTGCCGACGTGGCCGATCCCGGCGCCATGGCCCATGCGGTGGAAAGCGCTGCCAGTTTCCTGGGCGAGCTCCGGGTGGTGGTGGCCAACGCCGGGGTGGGCTACCACGGCGAGAGCCTTTCGGCCCCCGCGGGCGAGGTGGCCAGGGTGGTGGGGGTCAACCTCCTGGGGGTGATGAACACCCTTTCTGCCGCTGCCCCATTTTTGCGGGCCAATGGGCCGGGGGCCATCGGGGTGGTGAGCTCCCTTTCGGGGCTCATCCCCTACCGCGGGGGGGGCGTGTATGCCGCCACCAAAGCCGGCCTCAACGCCTACCTGGCTTGCTTGCGCCTGGAGCTTGCAGGAACCGGCATCACGGTAGGCTGGGTTTGCCCGGGACCGGTGGATACCCGAATGATCGTAGACGGCGTCCCCCACCGCAAGCTTCCCCCCCTGGCCAAACTGGCGGTTCCCATCGTGTCTCCGGACAAGGTCGCCAGGACCCTCCTGCGGGTCCTGGAGCGGGGAGGGGGAATGCGTGTTTTTCCCTGGCAAGGGGCGTTCTTCGTAAGTTTTTATCGGCATTTTCCCAGTTTGGCCGAAAAAGTGTTACGTCTCACCGGCGCAGGGAGTGTTTGATTTGGTCAAGCTTGTGACAAATGAGCCGTAAGCGAGCGTTCTCGAGTTTGACGCTTGTGCATTTTGTCCCGGGCTTGCAAAGGGCTGGTTGAATATGCTACAACGCGAGCCGGTGATGAACGGAGGGCCTCAAAATGCTCTTGCTTTCCGTCGAGTCGGATAACGGCGCAACCCTCACCTACCGTTTGCACAAGACCCGCATTGCCGTGGGCTCGGCCCCTACCAACGACGTGGTGGTGGTGGGCCCTGGGGTAGGGGAGCGGCACCTGGTCATTCAGCGCAGCGGCGATGCCTTGACGTTCGTGACCGGCGAGCGGCAAACGGTGGTCTTGAACGGGGAGCGCCGGTCGCGAGGGGTCTTGAACCCCGGCGATCGCCTGCGCCTGGGAGGGGTGACGCTGATTTTTCGGGGCGTGGTTGGCGGGGAAGTTTCGTTGGCCCAGGAGGAACCACCCAAGCCGGCCAAAGCCCCGGCACCCCCTGCCGCTGAGGCGGTTGTGGTTCGCCCGGAGCCCGGGGGTTTTGCTCACGTTCGCGTGCGGCTCATGGAGCTCTTTGCCCAGAACCAGCCCGACCGGACCCATCAGCTCGTGGCGCTGCTCCGGGAGGCCTTTCCCGAGGCTGAATTTGCCCTCGTCATTCCCCGGGAAGGGGGCGGGCCAGCGGCGGAAGGCGCGGTCCTCGCTTCCATTTGGGCCGGGGAGCTGCCCCACATCACCGCTCCGATCCTGAGGGAGTTGGCGGCTCCGGGCAAGTTCGTGGTCCAAGACGGGGCCAAGGACGGGGGGACCGCGTTCGTGGGCGTTCGCACGGCCCACGGGACCCTTGTGGCCCTCCTTCTGGCGCGGCCCGTGGGCGCGCTAGGGGATGAAGGGGTGGCGCTCCTGGGGGAAGCCGCGCGGCTTTTGGGCCTCTTTTGGGAGCAGGTGGAGCGCACCGATGCCAGCTTCGCGGGCTGGGAGCGGGAGGCCCGCCAGCGGCTGGAAACCTTGCTCCCCGGCACGTCTCAGGCCATCCAAGTGCTTCGCGACGGGCTCATCCAGGCGGCCCGGGGGGTGGAGCCGGTGCTCATTTGCGGGGCAGAAGGCTCGGGCCGTACGGAAACGGCGCGGCTTTTGGCGACCTTTGGGCCTGTTGCTGGCCGACGGGTGGTGGTGTTCGAGGGGCGCCAGGCTTCCCTGGAGCAGCTTCGCCAGGAGCTCTTCGGCCCCTCGGGGAAGCCCACCTTCACGGGCACCATGGGCGGCTTGCTGGGCGAAGCTCAGGGAGGCCTTTTCATCGTGCGCAACGCCGAACGTCTCCCCGAGCCCATCCAAGTGGAGCTCGTGGGTGTCGCGAAGACCCTCGCCCAGCGACCTCTCTCTTCCTCGAGCATCCGCTGGGTCGTCACCTGCGCTGAAGATCCCTTGGCGCTCGTGCAGCAAGGCAAGCTTTCCTCCGCCCTGTTCATGCTTTTCTCCCAGCGCATGCTGCGGGTGCCGAGACTGGAGGAGCGCAAGGAGGATTTGCCCCTCATCATCGCCTCGCTCCTGCGGCAGGTGGCGTCAGAGCAGGGCAAGCGCGTCCGCGGCTTGACGGTGGAGTGCCTCAACGCCCTCCTTTCCCGCACGTACCCAGGGCAAATGGCGGAGCTCATCGGGGAGCTGCGCCGCTTGGTCACGGCCACCGCTGACAACGACATGGTGCGTTGCGACGAGCAGGTCAGTCAGGCCGTGGCCCGCACCACGGGGGTCGAAGGCGCGGAGCTCCTCCTTTCCGACAACCTCAAGGAGTTGGTTCCCAGAGTCGAGCACCTCATCATTGACCGGGTCATGCGCAAGGTCAAAGGGAACCAATCGAAAGCGGCGAGAATTTTGGGAATTTCCCGCGGCGCCCTTATTGCCAAGATCAAGGAGTACAGCATCCCCGACTACCGCTACCTGCGCCGTCGCCGGGGGGCGTGAGGCTTTCAGGGCGAGCCCAGGGAAAAGGCCTGGGGGAGGAGGTCGCTCAGGGACCGGGTCACCGCGTGCCCGTCAGCCCGACGGGTGATGATGACGAGCTCGCGGTTGAACTCGGCCAAGACTTGGCGGCAGGCGCCACAGGGGGTCAGGTCGTGCTCGTTGCCCACGATGGCCACCGCCACCGGTCGAGCGCCGGCGAGAACCGCCGCCGCCAAGGCGTTGCGCTCGGCGCACACCGTGAGGCCAAAGGAAGCGTTTTCCACGTTGCACCCCTGGAAAATGCGGCCGTCCTCGGCAAGGATTGCCGCCCCCACGGGAAAACGAGAGTACGGGGCGTAAGCCCGGCCTTGGGCTTCGCCAGCTTTCTCCAAGAGTTGCGCCACGACGACAGGTGCGAGCTCCATGGTCTCACGATACCGCGGCTCGCCCGGAACGTCCAGGCTTGTGCCTGTGAAATCTTGACCAAACTCTGGCAAGCGTGTAACCTCCCGGTGGCAGTTTTGCCAGGGAGGGCACCATGGGATTGGAAAATCTCAAAGTTCCGGAGTGGGGGGAGCGGATCGGATGGGACGGGCAAAAGATTTCAGTCCCCGACAAGCCCATCATTCCGTTCATCGAGGGGGACGGCACGGGACCGGACATCTGGCGGGCGACCAAGAGGGTCCTGGACGCGGCGGTGGAAAAAGCCTACGGTGGGCAGCGCCGGATCGCGTGGGTGGAGGTCCTGGCGGGGGAAAAGGCGTTCAACCTCACGGGCAACTGGCTCCCCGACGAAACCGTCGAGGCCATCCAGTACTTTCGCGTGGCCATCAAGGGCCCCCTCACGACCCCGGTGGGAGGGGGTATCCGCTCGTTGAACGTGACGTTACGACAGGTTCTAGACCTCTACGCGTGCGTGCGCCCCGTGCGCTGGATTCCCGGTGTTCCCTCGCCAGTGAAGCGCCCCCAGGACGTGAACATGGTGATTTTCCGGGAAAACACCGAGGACGTCTACGCCGGCATCGAGTGGCCCTCGGGCTCGCCGGAAGCGGAAAAGATTCGCCTTTTCATCGAGCGGGAGCTGGGCAAGAAGATCCGCCCCGAGTCGGGGATCGGCATCAAGCCCATTTCCCCTTTTGGCTCCAAGCGCCTGGTGGCCAAAGCCATCCGCTACGCCCTAGCCACCGGCCGCGACTCGGTCACCCTGGTCCACAAGGGCAACATCATGAAGTACACCGAGGGGGCTTTCCGGGATTGGGGGTACCAAGTAGCCAAGGAGCAGTTCGCCGGCGTGGCCATCACCGAAGAGGAGCTTTACGGCACCTACAACGGGCAAATACCCGAAGGCAAGAAGGTCGTCATCAAGGACCGCATTGCCGACTCCATGTTCCAGCAAGTGCTCCTGCGGCCCTCTGAGTATTCGGTCATTGCCACCCCCAACCTCAACGGCGACTACCTCTCGGACGCCCTGGCTGCCCAGGTGGGTGGGCTGGGCATGGCCCCCGGGTCCAACCAAGGGGACGAGCACGCGGTGTTCGAGGCCACGCATGGTACAGCCCCCAAGTACGCCGGCCAGGACAAGGTCAACCCCGGCTCCCTCATTCTCTCGGGCGAAATGATGCTGCGTTACCTGGGGTGGACGGAAGCCGCCGACCTGGTGGTCAAGGGCCTGGAAAAGGCCGTGGCTGACAAGCAGGTGACCTACGACCTGCACCGGCAAATGGAGGGTGCCACGCTGGTTTCCTGCTCGGGCTTCGGCGAGGCCATCGTCGCCCGCATGTAGAAGCGCCCGCGTTCGGGTAAACTCGAAGGAGCGTTGCAAGGGGCGACCGGTGAGGTCGCCCCGCCTATCTCTGGGCGGAGGCAGCCATGAGCGAAAAGGGAAGGCCCAAAATCTCGGCGGTCGTCACCACCTACAACGAGGAACGCAACATTGCCGACTGCATCGAGTCGCTCCTGTGGTGCGACGAAATCATAGTGGTAGACTCCTTTTCCACCGACCGCACGCCGGAAATCGCCAAGTCCTACGACAAGGTGCGCTTCTTCCAGCGGCCCTACTACGGCTCCGCGTCGCAGAAGAACTGGGCCATGGACCAAACCCAGTACGAATGGATCCTCATTTTCGATGCCGACGAGCGCTGCACCCCCGAGCTGCAGGCGGAAATCGAAAGGCTTTTGGCCTCAGGGCCCAAATACGAGGCCTACACCATCAAGCGGCGCGTTTACTTCATGGACCGGGTCATCCGCTTTTCCGGGTGGCAGCACGACCGCGTGGTGCGCCTGGTCAAGCGCGGCGCGGGCCGCTACCCCAACCGCCGGGTGCACGCCGACATGCAAACCCGGGGCCCGGCGCCGGTGCTCAAAAACCCCATGCTCCACTTCATGATCGAGTCTTTCGAGCAGTACCTGCCCCGGGTCATCAAGTACGGCTTCTGGGGCGCGGCCCAGGGCTGGAAAACCGGGCGCAAATCCGGTTTTTTGGAGGTGTTTGGCCGCTCCACCTGGCGTTTCATCCGCATGTACGTCTTCCAGCTTGGCTTTTTGGACGGCATGGCAGGCCTGGTCTTTTGCATGCTCCAGGCCTTCGGAACCTACTTGAAGTGGGCCATCCTCTGGGAGTGGCGGGTCAACGCCGCCCGTGGCCGCATGCCCAACCTCCCGCCCTTCGATGAAGACGAAAAAGTCTGGGAGTGGAAGGGTGCCGAGGAAAACGAGGGCGAAAAGCCCAAAAGCTAGCTCGCGCTGGGTCCTCCCTTCCCCAGCTTGGCCAGCCTTTCGAGGAACGCCTCGGGAGGCTCGAAGCCCGTCAACCGCAGCTCCTGGGCTTCCTTGCCGTCCCGGAAAAAGAGGATCGTCGGCACCCCGGCCACACCGTAGCTCTTGCGCAGCTCCTCCGTTTCCGGGCTCACGTGCGTCAGATCCACCTTCAACCGCCGGAAGTCGGCAAGCTTGGCCTGGACATCTCGGTTCGAAAAGGTCTTTTCGTCCAGCTCCTTGCACGGCAGGCACCAGTCGGCGTAAAAGTCCACGATGACCGGGGTACCGCTGGCAATGGCGTCGGCGAGCATGCGGGCGTCGGCCTTCTCCCAGGCCATCTCCCCCCCTGCTGCTCCTCGCGGCTGGGGCCACAGCCAGGCTCCGGCCAAAGCCAGGGCCAAGGTCACGGCGCGCATGAAGCGGTCCACGGCGGGGACCTCGTGCCCCGGCCGGGCGAAAATCGCTAAGTAAAAGCCACCGAGAACGAGGCTTGCGGCCAAAAGCTTGTCGCCGAAATCTGCCGGAAGCAAGGGGCGGGCAAAGTAAAAAGCCAGCGCCACCAGCAAGACGCCGAACACCTGCCGCACCCCTTCCATCCACGCGCCGGAGTGGGGGAGCTTTTCCAAGGTTCGGGTGGAGAGGGCCAGGACCAGGTAGGGCAGGCCGAGACCCATGGCAAGCGTGAAAAAGAGGGCAAAGCCCAGAGCCACGTCTTGCCGTTGCCCCACGTAAGCGAGGAGGCCGAGAACGAAAGGCCCAATGCATGGCGCGGCCACGAGACCCACCACCAGCCCCATCACCAGCGAACCCAGAACGCCCTGGCGCGCTCCCGAAACCCCGGCAAGCCACGCCGGCACCCGGATTTCCCACAGCCCGAACATGGACGCCGCCAACGCCAACACCACCACGACGATGCCCCCCGTGACCCACGGTGATTGCAGGGCCGCGCCGAAGAGCTTGCCGGTGAGGGCGGCCACGACCCCGAGGGTGGAGTAGGTCACAGCCATGCCGAGCACGTAAAAGGACGCCAGGACCGCGGTCCGCCGGGCGTTTCCGGTTTGGTTGAGGAAAAAGCCGATGGTCACCGGAATGATGGGGTACACGCAGGGCGTGAGGTTCAATGCGAGGCCCCCCAGAAAAACCAACGCCAACTGAAGCAGCAGCGAGGCGCCGGCAAAACGGGCGCTCACGGCGTTGTCAGTCTTTCCCGCCACCCCGCCTTCGCTCCCTCCTGCGCTTTCGCCAGCTGGTACGCTCACGGTGCCGCCCCAGGGAACTTCGAAGGCCACCTTCGTGGGGGGAAGGCAGCTCGTGTTGTTGCAAGCCTGGGCTTCCAGGTAACCGCGGATAGCGACGCCGGCGGCGCCAGCAGGGGCCGTGACAGGGAGCCGCACCCAGAAGTCGCCTTCCAAAAGCTCGACCTCCGCCTCGAAAACCTCGAGCTTCACCTTTTTCGCCCGGGGAAACCGAGCCTCGCCGGCAGTCCAACCCGAGGGCAAATCCAAGACCACCTTCGTGGGGATCATGTAGGGGTCGGCCACCACCGGAGGGTTCACGTGCCAGCCCTCCTGGAGGCGAACCTCGAGAGCCACGACACCAGCTCGACCTCCAGGCTCGGGCAGCCGCTCCCACCCCACCTGACCCAAGGACACCACAGTGTTGCCTGCAAGAACACCTCGCGCCAGAACAAGCAGCAAAACCAAAGCTCGCGTCATGACCCCTCCCGGGAGCCCTGCTCCCCGCCCTATTTTGCCCTAGCGGTGCGGAACGTTACCTCTGACGCGGGGGGCCCGCGCGCAGCCCGCCCAGCTTCTGACGCGGGGGGCCCGCGCGCAGCCCGCCCACACCG
>JBAMMG010000090.1:0-17189 GCA_039793905.1 Thermoanaerobaculum sp.
GCCAGCTCTTCCTCCCCCCGGTGGAGACCCTCGATCTCCTCGCCGCGCTCCAGTAACGGGCCACGGATCCACCCGCGGGCGCCTGCGGTGCGGACGACCGAGGGACAGCTAAGGGCCGGCTGTTACCACCAGTGCCGGAAACCCAAAAGCCACCGAATCGCCCGGTCGCCGTAACGCGACACGGCCAAACCGGCGACGAGGCCGACTACCGTGGCCAAAAGGAGCTTTCCTTGCCAGTGCAGTAAAACGCCGAAGGGCCAGATGGCGGCAAATCCCAAGAGAAACCCCAATGCAAACCCGGCGCAACCCGGCTTTTTTTCCGCAAAATACGCGTTATCGAGGGAAAGCTCCGACGGCTTCTGGTGCTCGCGAGCCATCTCGTGGGTGTTGTCTCTCCGTAGGCCCCGCTACCGCTCGGCCCTCGCCAGCCGAGCTACAACCCCAAAGCGCGGCGGACGAGGTCGGCCGTCACGGTCAGGCGAAACCCACCTTCCGGTTTGGGGTGAACGAGGCCCGAGCCGAAGGGGTCGAACTCGATAGGGTTCATGATCTTCCCCCAAATCCCCCGCAGCGCCCGGGCGCCGGTGCGGGTTTGGCGCTCCGCCTGCTCGGCAATGAGGGCCGCCGCCAGCTCCTCCACCTCCAGCTCGATGCCGAAAAGGGCCAGGTACCTTCTGGTGCGCACCAACGGTGAGTCAGCGGCGTGAAGAAGGATGGCCTTCAAAACGTCCACCGAGAGGTCGTTGAGGATCACCACGTTGTCGAAGCGGGCCACGAACTGCGGCACCATGCCGTAGGTGAAGAGGTCCTCGAGGCGGAAGAAATCCGAAAGGGTAAAGCGGGTTTCGATGCGCACCTGGCCGTCGGCGGTGCGGATGGCGGTGCTCTTGAGCTTTTCTCCCGAGCCGGGGCTCGTGACCCGGTAAAAAACCTGGTCGTAGAGCCCCTCGAAGGCGCCCCCGCAAATGAACATCATGCCCTTGGTGTTGATGTCCAAAACCTTGGGCTTTTCCTCCCCGTCTTCCACCACGTACGTGCGGTACGGGACGACCTCCCCTTCCATGAGCGTCAAAAGCCCCTGCTGCAAAACCACACCAATGGGGTTGGGCTTTCCCGCCACCACCGAGGACATCTTGTCAATTTCATCTACGCACACGGTGGCCCGCTCCATGAGCTCGGCAAGCTCCCGCGCCGTGGGGGGATGGCCGATGACCGCCCGCGCCCGTTGCTCCACCGCCGACAGCAAGCGCTCCGGCCGGAACTCCAAGCGGTCAGAGTCCACCAAGAGATTGGCGTTGATGATGGTCATGGCGCGAAGGGAGCGAAACGCCGGCACATCGTGGTAAAGGCGCTGGATTTGGTTCATGATGGTGGTCTTGCCGGTGCCCGAGTTGCCGATGAGCAGGAGGTTGCCAGGAAGGGTGCCGGTGGCGTGCTTGTAGACCGAAACCGCCACGAACTCCAGGGCTTTTTCTTGCCCCAGGACCCCCTGGGAAAGGGCGGCAAAGATGCGCTTGGGCGTGATGTCCCGGAGGTCGGCGGGCCACTCCGTCCCGTCCGGCGGGGTCGCGGCGGCAAGCTCCCTTGCGCCCATCACACCCCCAGCCCTTCGAGCTGAGAAAGGAGGCGAGAGAGGCGCTGACGCAGCTTTTCCCGCTCTTCCTTGAGGGCGGCCAACTCTCGCTGGAGCTCGGCCACCTCGGAACTTCCCTCCCGCAGCCGCTGGTTTTCCTCCTCCAGCTCCCGTACCCGTGCTTTGAGCTGCGAGTACGCGGCAATGAGGCGGTCAATACGCTCTTCCAGGATGTCCAGGCTTTCCATGGCTCCTCCTCAGCCGAAGGCAACGGGAAGCGTGCTGGCGAGCTTTTCCATGAGGGCAAAATGTGCGGCGTTGACCTCTTCCTGGGTGAGGGAGCGCTCGCGGTGGCGGTAGGTGAGACGCAGGGTCGTTTTCACCTCATCGGGGCCCACCTTGTCGCCGCGGTAGCGCACCACCGGCTCCACGCTTTCCAGGATTTCCGGGGCAAAGGACCAAAGGACCCCCACCAGCTCCCCGTAGGGCAGGGACACGGGGTGGCGCACGGTGAGGTCCGCCACCACCGCCGGAAAGCGGGACAGCTCCACGAAAATCGGGGCTCGCTCCGCTCCTTCCGGGGCCAAAGCCAGCTCCAGAGCCCACAAGGGCCGGGGAGCGTCGTAGAGCGCTTGGGCCGCTTCCGAAAGCTTGCCCAAAACCCCGATGACCTCGTCGCCCCGGCCCATGCGAGCGCCGGAACCCGGCGCGAACGGAGCACCCAGGGGCACGTAGCTCACGTCTCCCAGGCCCAACCCTTCCGCCAGGGCCTCGGCAATCCCCTTGAGGTCCAAAAAGTCCACGGGGCGGCGGCTGTCCCAACTCCCCACCTCCCCGGCCAGGATCACTGCCAACCGCTCCTCCTCCCGCACGCCGGTGCCATCGGCAAAAAACGCCCGCCCAACCTCGAAGAGCGCCACCCGCTGGGCCCCCCGCCGGAGGTTGTTGGCGGCGGCCTCGACCAAACCTGACCACAGGGTTCGCCGCATGACCGCAGCCCGCGCCGAAAGGGGGTTTTCCAAGCGCACGAGCTGGCCGCGCGCCGCGAGAGGCGAAGCCTCGAAGACGTTTTCCACCTCCTCGGGGACGAAGGCGTAGGTCACGGCTTCGGCGAGCCCTAAAGCCGCCGCCAGATCCCGGGCGCGGTCGGTCACCGGGAAACTTCCCCGCCGCTCCCCCGGACCGGTGTGGAGGGGAGGCAACAGCGACGGGATGCGGTCGTACCCCCAATGGCGCAGCACCTCCTCGTACAAGTCCTCGGGAAGCTCCAGATCCACCCGGTGGGAGGGAACGCGGCAGCGGAACACCTGCCCTTCCACCTCGAAGGGGATTTCCAGGGCCGCAAGAAGGGTGCGGACGAATTCTTCGGGGATGGGGCAACCGGCAAAGGCGGCAAGGCGGTGAAGGTCTAAGGGGATCACGGCTGCGGGCGGGAGCTCCGGACACGAATCCAGGACCCCAGAAGCGACCTCCCCGCCAGCCAGCTCCAGGATCAGAGCCGCCACCGCATCTACGGCTTGCCGGGCCATGGCCCGGTCCGCCCCCCGCTCGAAACGCCGGGAGGCTTCCGTGTCCAAGCCCAAGCGCTTGCGGGTCCGGCGTACCAGAGCCGGTGCAAAGTACGCCGACTCCAAAAGCACGTCCCGGGTGGTTTCGGTGATTTCCGAGAAAGCGCCCCCCATGATCCCCGCCAAGGCCACGGGCTTGACGTGGTCAGCAATCACCAAATCTTCGGTGAGAAGCTCGCGCTCCACCCCGTCCAGGGTCACAAGCCGCTCTCCCGGGCGGGCGCGGCGCACGCGGATGCGCCGCCCCTCGATCCTTTCGAGATCAAAGGCATGGAGGGGGTGCCCGAGGTCCAAGAGCACGTAGTTCGTGGCGTCCACCACGTTGTTGATGGGGCGAATCCCGCACGCGGCGAGTCTTTTCTGCAGCCACTGGGGGGAAGGCCCAACCTTCACGCCGCGGATGACCCGGGCGCAGTACCGGGGGCACCCCTGAGGGTCTTCCACGCTCACCGCCGCCAGCTCCGCCACCGGAGGACCTGATTCCACCAGCCGTACGGAAAGGGGGGCGAGACGCCCGGCACCGGCCGCCGCCGCTTCCCGGGCCATTCCCCGGTGGGCGAGGCAGTCGGGGCGGTTGGTGGTGACGTCCACGTCCCAAACCTCGTCGCCCTCCAGGGCCGTGCGGAGCTCCACGTTGAGGCCGCAAGCCGTGAGCCGCTCGGCCATTTCCGCCGTTTCAGCAGGCTCGACGAGATGCTGGCAAAGCCAAGAGTAGAGAACCTTCACCGCGCAAGCCCTCCCGGAAACTGCCGCAACATGCGCTCGTCGCCGGAAAAAAGAAGCCGCAGGTCGGGGATGCGGTAGGCGAGCATGGCCACCCGATCCAGGCCCAAGCCGAACGCAAAGCCGGTGTAGCGGGCGGGGTCAATACCTACGGCCCGAAAAACCCGGGGATCCACCATCCCCGCCCCGAGAATCTCCACCCACCCGGAGCCTGAGCATACCCCGCACCCCGCTCCCCGGCACAGCACGCAGGTGATGTCCACCTCTGCCGAAGGCTCGGTGAAGGGGAAAAAGCTCGGCCGCAGGCGCACCTTGAGGGAAGGATCGAAGAGGCGGTGGACGAACGCTTCCAGGGTGGCCTTGAGGTGGGCAAAGGAAACCCCTTCGTCCACCACCAGCCCCTCCACCTGGTGAAACATGGGGGAGTGGCGGAGGTCCGAATCCCGCCGATACACGCGGCCAGGAATGATCACCCGGATGGGCGGGCGGAAAGCCTCCATGGTGCGGATTTGCACCGGCGAGGTATGGGTGCGGAGGAGGAGGCCGCCGGGGAGGTAAAAGGTGTCCTGGGTATCCCGCGCCGGATGGTCGGGGGGGATGTTGAGAGCTTCGAAGTTGTGCCAGTCGTCCTCCACCTCCGGCCCGTCGGCCACCGAGTACCCCATGCGCAGAAAGATCTCCTCGATGCGGCGCCGCACCAAGGTCACCGGGTGAAGGGCACCCAAGGCTGGTTTGCGCCCCGGGAGGGTGACGTCCACCTCTTCCCCCCGCACCTTTCCGGTACGGGCTTGTGCCAAAGCCGCCTCCAGCGCCCCCTCGATGTGGCGTTTGAGCTCGTTGAGGCTTTTGCCAAAGGCGGGTTTCTCCTCCTTGGGGAGGCTGGCCAGCTGCTCCTCGAGCTTGCGCAAAACCCCCGACTTGCGGCCGGCAAAACGGACCCGCACGTCCTCAAGCTTCTTGGGGTCGCTGCCGGCCGCTTCCAAGGCGCGGTCGAAGTCGTCCCTGATGCGCTCGAGCTCCGGGAGCATCACCCCGTGACCTTGGAAGCCAAACCTTTCTTGGCGACCTTCACCAACTCCTCGAACGCTCCGGTGTCACGCACGGCCAGGTCAGCCAGCATTTTGCGGTTAACCTCGGCCCCCGCCGCCTTGAGCCCGGCGATGAACTGGGAGTAGGAAAGGTCGTAAAGGCGGGCGGCGGCGTTGATGCGCACGATCCACAGGGCCCGCATCTGCCGCTTGCGCTGGCGCCGGTCCCGATAAGCGTAGGCCAGCGACCGCTCCACCTGCAGCTTGGCGATGCGGTGGGCGTTGCGCCGGGTCAGGTAGTACCCCTTGGCGAGCTTCAGGATTTTCTTGCGCCGCTGAACGCGATGGTTACCCCTTTTGATCCTCATGGTAACGCCTCCTCACCGGGCATAGGGGAGCATGCGCTCCACCGTTGCCCGATCCGCCCCCGAAACCACAGTCCCCTGCCGTAGCCGGCGCCGCCTCTTGGCGGGCTTGCCGGTCAAAAGGTGGCTGTGGTAGGCGCGGTGCCGCAGGAACTTCCCCGTTCCCGTGCGCTTGAACCTCTTCGCTGCCGCTTTCAACGTCTTGAGTTTCGGCATGGTGCCTCCTTTTTCAGTTTTCTTCCCAAAACTCCAGCTTGCGGGCGAGCTTGGCCTCGCGCAAGCGCTCGATCACCACAGAAACCGGGAAGGAACCCAAGTCTCCCCGGTGGCGAAGTCGCACGGCAACCGTCCCCGACTCCAGCTCCTTGCCCCCCACCACCAAAAGCACGGGAACCTTGGCGAGCTCCCCGTCCCGAATTTTGGCCCCTAGCTTTTCGTTGCGGCTGTCTACAGCTGCCCGCAACCCTTCCTTGCGGAAGCGCTCGGCCACCTCCTGGGCCCCAGCGAGGAACTTGTCGGAAACCGGGAGCACCCGTACCTGCTCGGGGGCAAGCCAAAACGGCAAATCGCCGGCAAAGTGCTCCAGCATGACGCCAAAGAAGCGCTCGATGGAGCCCAAAACCGCGCGGTGAATCATGACCGGGGTCTTTTCGGAACCGTCGGCCGCGGCGTAGGTGAGCTCGAAACGGCGGGGGAGGTTGAAGTCCAGCTGGATGGTCCCCAACTGCCACTCACGGCCAATGGCGTCGTGCACGACGAAGTCAATCTTGGGGCCGTAAAACGCCCCTTCCCCGGGGTTGACGGTGTACGCAACCCCCCGCGCTTTCAAGCACGATTCCAGGGTTGCCTCCGCCTGCTCCCAAAGCTCCGGTTCGCCAATGGCCTTTTCCGGCTTGGTGGAAAGGTAAATGTTGGGCTTTTCGAACCGGAAAAGCTCGTAAACCTCGAACATGAGGTCGAAAAGCCGGTCAATTTCGGGTCCAATGTGCTCCGGCAAGCAAAAGATGTGGGCGTCGTCCTGGGAAAAGGAGCGGACCCGGGTCAAGCCCTGGACCACCCCCGAGCGCTCGAAGCGGTGCAGGCGGCCAAAGTCCGCGAAGCGCAACGGCAGATCCCGGTAGGAGCGGGCCGAGGACTTGTAGATCAAGCAGTGGGAGGGGCAGTTCATGGGCTTGAAGGAAAACTCTCGGCCCTCCACCTCGGTGAGGAACATGTTTTCCCGATAGGCCTCCCAGTGCCCGGAAACCTTCCAGAGTTCAGCGTCGAAGAGCTGGGGGGTGATGACCTCCTGGTAGCCGTAACGCTGGTAAAGCTCGCGCATGAGCGCCACCAGCTCGTTGTAGACGATGGCGCCTTTGGGATGGAAAAACGGCGATGCGGGAGCCAGGGGGTGGAAGAAAAAGAGGTCCAGCTCCTTCCCCAGGCGCCGGTGGTCCCGCCTTTTAGCCTCCTCGATGCGGGCGAAGTAGGCGTCGAGCTCCTCCTTGGTGGCAAAGGCGGTGCCGTAAATGCGCTGGAGCATCTCGTTGCGCTCGTCGCCTTTGAAGTAAGCGCCGGAGGTTTCCAAAAGCTTGAAGGCGCCAATTTGCCCGGTGCGCTGGACGTGCGGCCCGCGGCACAGGTCCACGAAGTTGCCGTGGCGAAACAGCGTGATTTCTTCCCCTTCGGGGATTTCGGCCAGGCGCACGAGCTTGAGCTCTTCCCCCCGGGCCTCAAAGAGACGAGCGGCCTGTTCCCGGGTGACCACCTCCCGAGTGAAGGGCAGGTCCTCGGCAATGATACGCGCCATCTCCTTTTCGATTCTTTCCAAGTCCTCGGGGGTAAAGGGCCGCGGGTGGCGGAAGTCGTACTGGAACTTTTCCGAATGGTCTTGGCGGCCAGCGTCAATGATGGTTCCCGGAAAAAGACGCTCCACGGCGTCCGCCAGCACGTGCTCGGCGGAGTGGCGAATGACGTCGCCGGCTTCAGGGTCGCGAACGGTAAGGATGCGGAAGGGTCCCGAGTGGGGGATGGGGGCGCGGAGGTCCACGAAGGCGCCGTCCAAAAGCCCCACGACGGCTTCTTTGGCCTCCTCCCCGAGGAGCTCCGGCGCGAGGTCCAGGGGCGTGGTGCCCACCGGAACCTCCCGGGTTTGACCGCTTTCAAGCTCGAGCACAATGGTGTTCGCCATGCCTTTCCTTCCGAAACAAAAAAAGCCGTCCAAGCCGGGGACGGCGGCGTGGTAGGCGCGTGCGGGCTCGAACCGCAGACCTCATCCGTGTGAGGGATGCGCTCTACCAACTGAGCTACGCGCCTACAAACTTTCCCTGGCAAGCGGAGCAAAAAATCGTGGTAGGCGCGAGCGGACTTGAACCGCTGACCTCTACCGTGTCAAGGTAGCGCTCTAACCATCTGAGCTACGCGCCTGCTCCGCGGGCTGCCGACAGGCGGGCGTCAAGCCCTTCGCTGCCTGTCCTCGTCCCCAAACTTGGCAAAGAACACTCTCCCGGCATCTGCCGGGAGCATTACTGTACCGCCAACCCCGTCGTCCGTCAAGGCACCGGCGGCGTTTGCTAGGATGGCGCCAGGAGGCGTGTATGGGCAAGAGGCTTTCGGTGCTGCTGCTTGTCGCCGTCGGCGTGAGCGCCGCCG
Source organism: Thermoanaerobaculum sp. (assembly GCA_039793905.1). Lineage (GTDB taxonomy): Bacteria > Acidobacteriota > Thermoanaerobaculia > Thermoanaerobaculales > Thermoanaerobaculaceae > Thermoanaerobaculum. Next base: position 7,889 of record JBAMMG010000090.1, read on the forward strand.
AGCGCAACGAAACCATCGTCAAGCAAGCCAAAGCGGCAGAAGGAATGCTCGTACAGGTGGAAGCGGGTTCCCTGGACGTGGCCTTACGGGTTTCGGCCATCGACGAGGTTCGGGTCGAGGTGGAGCTAGCCGCCGGAAGCTTTTCGGAAAAAGCCGTGGACGCCTGGCTGAGCTCCCACCGCCCCGAGTTTTCCGAAGGCCCCGAGGCCTTCAAGGTGATGGTGCGGCCTTCCGAGTCAGCGTTCTTCCAGGGCGTGGTGGTGACCCGGGCGCGGATGAGTTTCGTGGTTCCCCCGTACGTGCAGGTGGACGTCTCCTCCACCAGCGGCAATCTCCAGCTCGAAGGAGAGCTGCCCAAGGCTCGGCCTTTGCGTTTGCGGTCCGCAAGCGGCGATGTGGAGTTCGTGGGCTTTGCCCCCGAGGTGGAGGCCCGCACCACGTCCGGGGATATCCGCCTGCGCTTTTCCCGCCCCGTGGAATCCCTCCTTGTGCGTACCGCTTCCGGAGACGTGGAGGTCTCGGGTGGGGTCAAGCTCCTGCGCGCCGACAGCTCCTCGGGGGAGCTGCGCGCCACTGGGCTTTTGGGGCCCGCCGGTGTGGCCACCACTTCCGGGGATGTTTCCCTCGCCTTCGACGCCCTCCCCGAGGGGAGCGAGGTGCGCGTGACCTCCGCTTCCGGCCGAGTGCGGCTCACATTGCCGCCGGGAAGCAAGCCCGGCGGCGAGGTGTCCTCGGTGAAGGGCGAAATCCGCTCCGCCTACCCCGGTCAAACCCCGGGCAAGGGGGGCAAGCTCATCCTTTCCGGGGAAAGCGTTCGGGTTTTCGTGACCACCACCAGCGGGCGTATCGAGCTGCTGTAGAGTTGGGAAAGGGGGTCGAGCCGTGAGCCCTCCGCGAGCTCTGACCGCCGTGGCATTTGCCGTGATGGTGGCGGTGGCGGCCCGGGCCCCCCTCGTGGATCGGGACGAGCCCCGCTACGCTCAAGCCGTTCGCGAAATGCGGCAAACGGGCGACCTCATGATCCCCCGCAACTTTGGGGTCCTGCGGCCGGACAAGCCGATCCTCGTTTACTGGCTGCAGTTGGCCGCTACCGCGGTTTTGGGGGAACGGGAGCTTGCCTTTCGCCTGCCGTCCTTGCTCGCCCTCGTGGTCTGGCTTAGGTGTTGCGCGCTTTTCTCCCGCGAGCTTACGGGGGATCCTGCCTGGGCCTTGGTTCCAGGGATGGCCGTGGCTGGCATTTTCGCTACCCCTGACGCGGTGGTGGGGGCCCTGACAACGGGGTGCCTCGTGGCTTTCCTGCGGGCGGTGCGTCTGGCTTCGAGGCGTTGGGTAGCTCTGGGCTGGGGCCTCATGGGTTTGGGCATCCTGGCCAAAGGCCCGGTGACGCCGCTTTTCGCGCTGCCCGCGGTGGCCGGGTACTGCGGGAAGGACAGGACGGCCTGGCGCACGATCCTCCCCTGGTGGGGGCCGGTTTTGGCCTCAGGCTTGGTGGCCCTGTGGTTCGTACCCGCCAACCTCGCCACGTCCTGGGAGCTGGGGCGCCTGGCCCTGGGCAAGCACATCGTCCGGCGGGCCATGGTGCCTTTGGAAAGTCACGGCGTGAGCGGGTTTTTTGGCGTGCTCGCAGGCCCCCCTTTTTACGCCGCCAGCTTGGCTCTGGCGAGCTTCCCCTTGGCCGGGGGTTTCCTTCGCTTCCTTCGCCGAGAAGGGGAGCCCCGCCCGCAGGTGTGGCGAACAGTGGTCTGGGGAGTTGGCGCGCCTCTGCTCGTTTTGACCCTGGCCGCCACCAAGCTTCCCCACTACATCCTCCCCGCCGTCCCGCTGGTGGTGGCCGCAGCGCGCCCGGCGGCACGACAGCAAGCGGCCGCCAGCATTGCAAGCGCGGCCGCCGCCCTTGTCGTGGCCGGGGCGGCGGCTCACACCCCCTACCGAGACGCCGCCGCAGCTCTCCGCGCCTTTTCCGCCCCTACCTGCGCCTTTTCCCCCCACGAACCCAGCCTGCGGTTTTACGCTGGGGAAAAGCTTCGGGTCATCACCGCCGCCGAGCCGTGTGCGGCCTTTTTGCTCCGTCCAGGGGAGCAGGGCAAGCTCCCGTCCAGCGTGGCGAGGGAGCTGGAGCCGGTCGCCGTGTTTTCCGGCTGGAACTTGGCCAAGGGGCGCAAGGAGCGCCTCGTCCTGTATCAGGTGAGAAGGGGCTTGCGGGCGAAGGAAAACCCGGGTCCCGGGGGGTCCTCGGCGGAAACCCTCACGGGCCGCGGCTTCATCTTAGCCGCAAAGAACGGCTTGCCCACCACCCGCAGGGCCGCCATCTTGGCCCGGTAAAGGCGGTCCCGCAGCTTTCCCCGGGAAAGGTAGACGGTGTCCCCGGGTTGGACCACGAGGGAAACTTGGATGTTGGGGATCACGTCGCTCGGGATCCCGTACTTCACGCAGCACTCCCAAACGTGGGCAAAAACCCGCTTCATGGCTTCGGGGTCAGGGGAAGGGTAACCTTCCATGAGGGAGCCTTCCAGGGGCCGGAAAATGCACACGGTGGGAAACGCACCTACGGAGGTGATGTACTCGATGGCCGCCAGGGTATCCTCCACGGGCTCCACGCCAGCAATGATTTCCCCGGAAACGGCGCCTTTGCCGAGCTTGTCAGCGGTGTACTCCATGGCGGCAAAAAAGGCCTTTTGCCCGAGGCTGCCGCACTTGCCGGGACAGTAGCGCTCGAAGTACAGGGGGTTGTGAAACTCGTAGCAAAAGGAAAAGTGATCGGTACCGAGAGCGATGAGCCAGTCGTACTTCCAAAAGTCGTGCTCGAGGACGGGGGCTACTTGCACACCGATGAACCCCCCAACCTGCTCGCGGATGGCCTTGACGTATGGGGCCGCCAAATTGAGGCCGTGGAAACGGGTGGCGTCGGGCCGATCCTCCCGCTGGTATCCGGCGTTGAAATGAAAAAACGTCACCCCCGATTCTTCCTTCGCCGCTCGGGAAACCTCCACCACCTCGTCCACCGTTTTGCGAAGGACCTCGGCTTTCCCCACGTTAAGGCCGGAGGTGCAAAAATGGCAATGGCGGTCGTTGCCAGGGTCCCAAAAACGGCAGGTCTCGGAAATGTAAACCCCGAGGTACGTCCCTTGAAGGACCCCGATGCTGGCCATCTCGTGACCCCGGGAGGTCTTCCGCCGGTACCAGGCGGGCTCGGGGGGAACGACCACGGGGTACGCCTCGTCGCTTCGGGTATCCACCACCAGGTAGCGATCGTGTTCCTTTTTGAGGAGAAACGGGGAGGAGGCGCAGAAGTGCTCGAAAACCGGGACGTTGCACCACACGTCCTTGAGCTTTCCGGGAATGACCAGTTCCAGCCCCGAGCCCAGGCCTGCCCGCGTCCGGCGAAAACCCCGGGCGTCCTCCTCCAGGGTGCAGGTGGGGTCAATGCGCAGACCACGGCAGAAAAGCTCGATTTCCAGCTCGCACGGGTTGAGTTTCACCACCACACCTCCCCTTGAGGGGCCACGCCCCCCGTGCTAGGATAGCGCTTGCCTGGTGGGGCCGTAGCTCAGCTGGGAGAGCGCCAGAATCGCACTCTGGAGGTCGGGAGTTCGATCCTCCTCGGCTCCACCAATCCCCTACTTCAAGGTTTCCAGGGCTTGCCTCAGCTCCGGCTGGTTGGGGTCCAGCGTCAAGGATTTCTCCATCCACTCCCGGGCCAAAGCCAGCTCCCCTGCGCACCCCGCCGCCAGCCCGGAAAACGCCAGCACCGGAGGGTTTTCCGGGAAGGTCGCCACCGCTTTCTTGGCAACGGCAAAGGCCTCGCCGCAGCGGTTGAGCTGCACTAAAAGCCGTACCTGCGCGGCTCGCACCAGCGGGTCGCTGGGGAAAAGCTCCACCCCCGCCGCCGCCAGGCGGAGCGCCCGCTCGCCCAAGCCTCGGCGCTCGTAATCGGCCACGGCACGTTGGAGAGCGCCGCGGCCGTCCCGAAGCCCCAACCGGAGGGCCTCGAGAAGCTCGCGGTCGGCCTCGTCGTAGCGCCCTTGCTGAAAGTAAAGGCGGCGCAAGTTGTAGTGGGGCGAGGCGTAGGAGGGGTTTGCGGCAACGGCTTTCTTGAAAGCCGCCTCAGCTTGCTCGAGCCTTCCCGCTTCCAAGTGCAAAAGGCCCAGGTTGTTGAGCTCCCCCTCGGTGCTGGCGCCGCTCCCCTGAGCCTCGCCACCTTCCAGGTAGCCCAAGGCCTTGAGCTGGGCCACGTACTCCGGGGAGGGCTTGGAGCCGTGAAGCTGGGGACGGTAGGTTTCCGGGGGCACGAGCTCGCTCCACACCACCCGCTCGCCGGCACCGACAGCAACCCCGGGGAGCGTTGTCCCTTTCCAGGTGGTGCCGAGGGGAAGCCCGAGAAGGGCGGCCACCGTGGGGGCCACGTCGTAAACCGAGGGGACCTGGGAAACCCGTCCCAAAGGCTCTACGCCGCTGCCGGCGAGAACAAAAATCCCCCGCGGCCGGTGCCAGAGGGCAGCGGTGGCGGCAGCCACCCCGGAAAACTCCCGGGGGCGGTCGGCGCCCCACTTGAAACCATGGTCGGAAACGACGAGCACCGCACACTCGGACAGCGGGCAGGTCGCGAGCAGACGGCCCAGCCACCGATCCACCACCGAAAAGTAACGCTCCACCGCGGTCTTGGCCACCGCCACGAGCGCCGGATCGGCCTGCGGAACGGCCTCCGGCAGGTAGGGCCCCAAGAGGTGGCCGATTTCGTCCGTGCCGATGAGGTACGCCATGAGGAGGTGGGGCTTGGCTTCCGCCATCTTCAAAGCTGCGCCCATGTACACCCTCGTCCCCACCAAAATACGGCGAAACCCGTCCACGGGGTCGGCCATGCCCCGCCCTGCCGCCAGAGACGCTTCAATTCGCGGGAGCGGCAGCGGCAGGAACGCCTGGAGGGTGCGGGCATCGGTTTCGGCTTTGGCGCGCTCGGCCAAAACCCGGAACTCGCTTTCCCTTTCGGGCGGAAACACCACCGTGCCCGGAGGGGCGTCCCCTGGTGCATCCGAAAGCAAAAAGAAGAGGCGATCGGAAACCAAAACCCCGTTGACCGCTTCTGCTGGCCAGCTGGCCCACCACCCGGAAACCCCCACCGAAAGGCTGGCGGCGGAAGCCATGTTCCACAGGGCCGGAACCTGGCGTTTGCGGCTGGTCACCGGCACCCGCGCCCCGGTTGCCGGATCGGCCTCCAGGAAATCCAAGACACCGTGAACCTCCGGGGGCTCCCCTGTGGCCATGGTGGTCCAAATGAGGGGGGAAAGGAGCGGGGTAATGGAAGCCAGCTCGCCGTAGGTTCCCAAGAGCATGAGACGCTGGAGGGTGGGCATGAGCCCCCGAGCGACCAGCTGCGAGAGGAGCTCCCAGTCGGCTCCATCCCACCCCACCACCAGCACCCGTCGCGGCGGTGCCCCCACCAGGCGCCGGAGCTCCTGCCGGCGCCATGCCGAAAGGGCCGTGGGGTCGGGGGCAAGCTCCACCGTGGCGATCCCTCGCCCGTGGACGAGGGCCTCGAGGCTGGCAGCCAGCGCCCGCTGCTGCTCGCTCCGGCACGCTTCCTGGGCCAAGCAATTCAGGGTCAGGGGCGGGGCCAGGCGGTTGGCGGTGATCGAAAGCCCCTGTTCGGCGCTGGGGGCCGGGGCCAGGATCGCGCGGGAACCGGAAGGCAACTCCAGGCGGAGGGAAGCCGCCACCGCAGCCCCTTCAGGCGTCGAAAGGGTAACCGAAGCCGCAAGAGCTGGCGAGGACGTCACCTTCGTGGTCCAGCGCCCCACCACGGTCCAGCCCCTCGGCACCCTGTAGCTTCCGGTTTTGGGGCTCCACACCCCCCGCCCCGGCCCTACCGGGCGGAAAAGGGCCAAACCCACCAGGGCGAGGAAAAACACCAGGGCAAGGAGTCTTTTCATGGGAACCAAGGATAGCAAGCAAGAAAAGGGGGGCCTTGCGGCCCCCCTCCAGAATCGCGAACCGCAGGAGTTAGAAGCTGATGCGCACGCCAAGCCGCAAGGAGCGGGGGCTCTGCCAAGCGTTGGGGGTGTTGAAGGCAGGGTTCGTGGGCGGGCGGGAGGTGTCGCCCGGCTTGATGGGCGGCAGCACCTGGCCGGTGTCGTAGTCAATGACCTCGTAATCCTCGCCCAGGTCGTAGCGCATGTTGCGGCCCACCTCGCCCTGGCGGTTGAAGAGGTTGAACACGTCAGCCAGGAACCTCACCTGCACGCCGGCGAGTTTCACCGGGTAATCCAAGTGCAGGTCCGCTTCCCACTCGTCGTCGGTGCGGCCGAAGGCACCGCGCTTGGAGAGGTAGAACTCCCAGTTCTGGTACGCGGTGGAGTAGCCCATGGCGGTGACGGGCACACCGGTGCGGTAGAAGGCGGAAAGACCCACGGTGAGGTTGAAGGGGAACACGTAGTAGCCGTCCACCTTGAACTGGTGCCGGCGGTCGTTGGAGAGGTAGCCCTTGTTGTTCACCTGGAACTCGGCGTAGTCGAAGGCCGAGTTCAGGTTGGGGTCCAGCTGGCCGGTGGAAACCTGGAAGGTGCCGTCGTAGTTCCCCTCGAGCTTGGACCACAGGTAGGACGCGATCATCCCCCAGTTGTTGGAAAAGCGCTTGCGAGCCACCAGCTCCACGCCCTTGAAGGTGCGCTTGGGTTCGGGCACCGGGAACTGGTAGGTGTAGCTCATGTCCCAGGAAGACCGGAGCAAGCCGCGGCCGGGGTTGCCGATGTAGTAGCCCTGATCGAAGCCCAGGGAGTCCTCGATGATGCGGCCCAAATCGCGCCAAATGTACTTGGCCCCCACCGCCAGGTCCTTCATGACCTCGTACTCGCCGCCCACCACGACCTCGTCAATGTACTGGCCCTGGAGGTTGGGATCCACCGGCGTGAACTCATGGCCGAGGATGGAGCAGCGACGGAACTTGTGCACATTCGGATCGCACGCCACGTTGTAGCGGGTAGCGGGGTCCTCCTCGCGAGCGCCGTGGTAGTTGTAGGTGAACGCCGTGATTTCCTTCCCGAAAGAGCGGATCACCATGTCCATGGGGATGGTTTCGTAGAACCGGCCAAAGTGGGCAAAGACCTTGGAGGTGCCGTCGCCCTTGAAGTCCCAAATGACGCCCACGCGGGGGGCCCACTCGTCGTTGAGCTTGGCGTTGACCCCGCCTTCGGAGTTGTACAGCTTCTGCTGCTCCCAGCGCACGCCGATGTTGAGGGTCAAGTTGGGGGCCAGGCGCCAAGTGTCCTGGGCGTACAAGGCGAAGTTGTTGGACTTGGAGTTCACCACCAACGGCACCAGGATATCGGCGTTGGTGACGTCGAAGACCGAGGACGGGAAATGGCTCATGAAGAAGCGGTGGCGGTAGTAAACCTCGCGCCCGCAGGGGTGGTTGCCATCGCCGGTGTAGCCGCCGCGGCAAAGAGCGTAAATCCGCTGGCCACCGGTGTTGTAGTTCTTGTTGTCCACGGTGATGTGCTCACCCTCGGCGCCGAACTTGAACTCGTGGTCGCCCAAGAAGTTGTTGAGGAAGTAGGAAACGTCGCCCTTGTACACGTCCCGGCCAAACTCCTGGCGCTGGGCAAAGCCGAACCCGTCCCACACGGGGACCACGCCGGTCTGGGCGTAAATGGGGTTGGCGTACTCGATGAACGCCACCTGCTTCAAGCCGCGGCCACCCTCGTTGGACCGCTCCTTGTGCTTGCCGGCAAGGACGTTCACGACCCAGTTCTGGCCGAACACGCCTTCGTACTTGGCCACCAGGTCAGTGCCGCCCTCGTCTACCGTGCCCATGAAGGAGTCAGGGTTGCCGGCCAAGCCCCGGATGGGCCCGTCCGTGGTGCTGGGGTCGCCAAACCCGGAAAAGATGAAGGAGTGGTTCTGGCTCAAGCGGTAGGTGAACTTGGCCGACCACAGGTCGCGGGTCGTGGAGTTGGTGAAAATCGAGCCGAAAGCCGGGAACCCGTAGTCGTGGGCGTTGTACTGCCGCGCCAGGGCCTTGAAGTCCTGGATGACCTTGCGGTCCTCGTCGTTCTTCACGTAGTCGTAGGAGCCGTAAAACCACAGGGTGTCCTTGATGAAGTACCCGCCCAGGCCGAAGCCGAAGTCCTTGCGGGTGTAGCCGTCCACGATGTACGACCGGGAAAGCCGGGAAGCCCAGTAGTTCACGTCCGCCGCGGTCTTGGCCTGGAAGCTGTCGGAATCGTAGTAACCGAACACATCGCCGTGGAACTCGTTACCGCCGGACTTGGTGATGACGTTGATCATCCCGCCGGTGGTACGGCCAAACTCGGCCTGGTAACCCGCAGTCTTCACCTGAACTTCCTGGACGAACTCGAAGTTCAGGACCTTGCCCTGGGTGCCCAGCTCCACGCCGGTGGTGTTGATACCGTCAATGTAGTAGGCGTTTTCCGCACCGGTGGAGCCGTACACGGTAATGCCGGAAGCATCGCTGCCGGTGCCCGGAGCTACCCGCACCACCGAGGCGTAGTTACGGCCGATGGGGAGGTTGGTGAAGAAGTCCTTATCGAGGTTTACGCCCACCTCGGCGCTCTTGACATCCACCGTGGGGGCTGCACCGGAAACAATGACCTCTTCCTTGAACGCATAGCTCATCTGAACGTCCAAGGTGACCACCCGGCCCAACCCGACCTTGATATCGGTGTGCTCGGCGGGAGCAAAGCCGGAAAGGGTGAACTTCACCGTGTAGGTCCCGGGGGGCAGAAGCACCAAGCGGAACTTCCCCTGGGTGTCGGTCACCGCCACCTTGGTGCCCTGCAATGCCGGGGAAGTGGCCTCCACGGTCACGCCGGGCAAAGGCGCGTTGTTTTCATCCACCACCACGCCCTCGATGGAGCCGGTGGTCTGAGCGAAGGCGCCCGTCACGAACAGGCCCATCGCCAAAAACGCCAAGAAATACCAGCCTACTTTCCTCATACTCCCTCCTTTCTTTCAGGTTTTGTTGCCTTTTCTAAGTTGTCTCTCCAAAACCTCGTTCCTTCCTCTCCTGGCTCGGCCCTCCTTTCTGCAAAAGCGTTTCACCGGCGGAATCATACCATAGGGTTCAAGTACCCCGAACCGGCGTGCAAGTTATAAGCAAGAAGCATGCCAGCGAGCCACAAGTTTCAAGCTCCGTATCTACAAGATGTTAGCTCGCACGCCGGAACCCCATGCGTTCGACGTACCGAAGAAATGTTCGGATGACCGAACACTACCCCACCACCGCCAGGACCTGGCCCGCCTCCACCGTGGCCCCTGGGGCCACCCGCACCTCCCGCACCCGCCCCGC
>JBAMMG010000091.1:0-16969 GCA_039793905.1 Thermoanaerobaculum sp.
CTCGGCAAGAAACGGCGAAAGCTCCAAGCCTTCGACGTTCAAGCCCTTCTCAGCGCGGTGCTCAGCCTCGAGTCTCTCTTGCGGCCACGAGGATGCCTCGGCGAGAGCTTGGCGGATGCTACCTATGGCGGCGCCCATGTCCTTGCCAGCCACGTCCCGATAGAACGACCGCCGAAGGAACGTGAAGTTACAGCGCAATCGAACCATTTCTGCAGCCAAAAGGCGACTGGGTATGGGGAAACCACCCTCGGGCACGGTAAGCCCAGCGAAACCGAACGGCACCGAAAAAAACCCTCTCACCTGCTCCACGGTCCCGTCACTCACCGAAAGGAAAGGGTTGGTGCTGCGCCGGGCAATGGCCAGGTCCTGTAACCCCACGTAAACGCGGGAGAGGGGTAAAGCTGCCAGCTCCTCGGCCGCCGCCACGGCCTCCTGGGTCTCCACCAGGATCCCCACGCCGCAACGCCCGCCGGCAAAGTCCAACACGGTGGCAACCTCGGCGGCACTGCGGACCATTGGGACGAGAACCTCGTCAGCTCCGGCGCCCACCGCCGCCTCGATTTCCCCCGGGGTCCACGGGCCCACGGGGTTGAGTCGGCACAAGACCCTTCGGGCAGTGGCGGCGCGAACCTCTTCGAGCTCGCCCACGGTATGGGTGTTGATTTCCGTGTCGTAGCCCACCTGCCGTTCCGCCTTGCCCCGGATCTCCCAGTCCACCACGAAACCATCCACTCCCGCTTCATCTCCACGGAGGAGCCATTGGCGTCCGTAAAAGAAGAGGTACAACTCGAATGGGGGTACGGCTTCCATCTCCGACACGACAGTCAGCTTACCAGATTCTGCAACTCATTGCTTTTTAGCAGCTAACCCCCGCTCCCCCAAAATTCTCCCGCTTGGCAGGAGACGGGAGTTCCGGTAAGTTGCCACCATGGGGGGACGCTTCGGACGCGTGTGGCGTGCGTACCGGAAAAGGCCGTGGACAACGGCTCTGGGCTTCGCCGCAGCGGTGGCTTCCCCTCTCGTGTCCCTCATGGTCCCCTCCCTCGTGCGGCGAGCCGTGGACGTGCTGGCGGCAGGCTCCGGCCCGGGAAAAGCCCTCCCCTACGCCCTTGGAATCGTGGGCATTGCGGCAATATCGGGGTTTTTGATGTTTGCCCAGCGCATGCTCCTGGTAGGGATTTCCCGCCACCTGGAGCACGAGCTGCGCACCGAAGCCTTTGCCCACCTCCTGCAGCTTCCTGCCAGTTGGTTTTCCTCCCAGCGGGTGGGAGACCTCTTGACGCGGCTTTCCAGCGACGTGGGGGCGGTGCGCATGGCCATGGGCCCAGCCCTCATGTACGTGGCTTCCACCTCCACGATCCTAGTTACGGCTGTGGCGCTCATGCTCCGCATTGACCCGTGGCTGACGCTCGCCAGCCTCAGCATGGCTCCGGCCGTGGCTTTGACCACCAAGTTTTTTGGCTCCGGCATTTACCGGCGCTGGAACGCCGCCCAGGAGGAGCTCTCGCGCTTTACGGCCCGGCTCCAGGAGCACCTGGTGGGGTTGCGGGTCCTGCGCGCTTTTGCCTGCGAGGAGCACGAGAAGAAAGCGTTTTCCGAGCTCAACATGAGGTATTTCCGAGCATCCCAACGCCTCGTGAGGGTGCAAGCGCTTTTTTACCCCCTGTTGCAGTTCCTCATCGGCTTGGGGTTCGTGGTGGTGTTGGGGCTGGGCGGCTACAAGGTGGTCGTAAAGCAACTCAGCTTGGGACAGTTCGTGGAATTCAACCTGTACCTTGCCCGCCTCATCTGGCCCATGATTGCTGTGGGCTGGGTCGCCAACCTCTGGCAGCGGGGGTCGGCCTCCATGGCCCGGCTTGAGGAGCTCTTCCGCATCCCGCCGGAGGTGCCGCTGGTCGCCGCTTCGGAAGGGACCTCGAAAACCTCGGGCCCTCTGCCCCTTGAGTTCCGAAACGTAAGCTTTGCCTACCCGGGCGCCCAGCGCCCAGCTCTCCAAGGGGTCAACCTGCGGGTCCCGCCCGGTGCGCGCGTGGTCATTGTGGGCGAGGTGGGAAGCGGCAAGAGCACGCTTTTGCAGCTCGTCCCCCGGCTCTTGAACCCACCCCCGGGTACCGTCTTGGTGGGCGGGCGGGACGTCCTCCTGTGGGAGCTGGACACCCTCCGTCAGACGGTGGTTCTCGTGCCGCAAACGGCGTTCCTGTTTTCCGCGACGTTGCGGGAAAACGTGGCCATGGGAAGGCCCGACGCCAGCGAGGAGGCTATTTGGGAAGCGATCCACGCTGCTGGCCTTGCCCCTGACGTGGCCGCTCTCCCCCGCGGGCTCGATACGGTGGTCGGGGAGCGCGGGGTGACCCTTTCGGGAGGGCAGCGCCAGCGGGTGGCTTTGGCCAGGGCTTTGCTGTGCAAGCCGGCCGTGTTGCTTTTGGACGACTGCCTGTCGGCGGTGGACCGAAGCACCGAAGCCGCCATCCTCCAGCGCCTCCCCCGAGCCACCGTGCTTTTCGCCACCCACCGCGTTTCCGTGGCCAAGACTGCCGACTGGGTCGTGATCCTGGAGCAAGGCCAGGTGGTGGAAGAGGGCGCGCCCGAAGAGCTTGCGGCGGAAGGCCAGCGGTGGGGAGAGCTCCTTGCCTTGGAGGAGCTCGAGGAGGAACGCGTGGAGGCCAGCTGGTGAGCTGGGAGCTTGTGCCTGTGCTCCTTCGCCCCCGCTACGCCGGGAACGTCGGTGCCGTCGCCCGCGCCGCCCTCAATTTCGGGGCCACCCAGATGGTCGTCGTTGCGCCCATGGCCGATCTTTCCGACGTGGAGCTGGTGCGCATGGCCATGGGCGCGGAAAAGGTCGTGACCATTGCCACGGAGGAAAGCCTCGACAAAGCCTTAGCCCCCTTCCCCGTGGCCGTAGGGTTTACCTCCCTGCGGGAGCGCGATCCCCGGGGCGTGGTTTCCCTATGGGAGCTACCCGAGCTTTTGGAAGGTGTTCCCGGGCCCGTGGCGCTGGTCTTTGGCCCCGAGCGGGGGGGTCTTTCCCGGGACGAGCTGGCCTCGTGCTCCCACCTCGCCACGATTCCCACCAACCCCCAGTTCCCGGTCATGAACCTGGCGCAAGCGGCAGCGGTAGCTTTGGCGGTCCTGTCGCGAAAAAGCTTCCAGCCGCCCGCGCCGCGCCTGGCCGAAGACCTTCCCGCCACCCGAGAAGAGGTCGAGAAAGCCTTGAGCCATCTCCAAGAGGTGCTCTTGGCCAGCAAGTTCCTGGACCCCCACAACCCCCGGCGGGTCTTCGACCAAATCCGGCGGGTGGTGGGACGGGGCCTTCCATCGGGGAGGGAGGTCAAGATCCTCCACGCCCTTGCAGCGCACATTGCCTTTCTCGCCCGGCGTGTTTGGGGAGTGGACGTTCGCTAGCTCACATTCGCGGGCGCTCGAGCGGTTGCTCCTGCTCGCCGAGGAGGTCCACCTGCGGATCCCGCCCTACCAGGCGGCGGAAGCGGTCGGCAAACCCCTCCACCGCCCCCGCCGATTCGTCCAGCTCGATGCGTTCGATGCGGTGAGCGGGGAAAAACACCGTGGTGGCGCCGAGGCGGGCGTTGGGAGCGGTCTTAGCTCCGGGGGCGCACTGGAGCAGAAAGTCCTCGAAGCCTTCGAGGGGCAAGCCCCGGAGGGTCACGCCGGACGCCGAGAGGGAAAGCAAAACCCCCCAGAACTTTTCTCGGGGAGAAGCCAGGGAAACCACCACCAGCGAGCCTTCATGCATGGTCGTCCTGCCAGAGCTCCACGAGCACTCCCCCCACGCTCTTGGGGTGGATAAAGCATACTCGAGAGCCGGAAGCCCCCACGCGGGGGGTTTCGTCAAGAAGCTTGAGCCCCCCAGCCCGGGCGCGGTCCATGAGGTGAGCGAGGTCCCCCACCGCCAGGCAAAGGTGATGAACCCCGGGACCCCGCTTCTCCAAAAAACGGGCGATGGGTGAGTGGGGGGAGGTGGGCTCCAAAAGCTCAATGTGGGTCTCCCCAACCGGGATGAAGGCCACCCGCACCTCTTCGCTGGGAACGGTTTCGACCTTTGTCACCGAAAGCCCCAAGGCCTGGTACGCCTTGGCGGCTTCCTCGAGGTTGCCCACAGCCACGCCCACGTGGTGCAGGTAGCGGATCACCGCGCCTCCCTTCCAAGGCATTGTAGGAGCCTTTCGGCGGCCGAAAAGGGGTCAATTTGTCCCGAGGCAACCGCCGCCACCGCATCCTCCCAGATCTTGCGCCCCTCCCGGGCGCGGCGCACCACCAGGTCGGAAAGGAGGGCCGCAAGCCGCCGCTCCGCCCGTTCCCGGGCTAAAAGTGGCCTCCTCCCGTGCTCCCCAAGAAAACGCTGGTGGGCCTCCACCGCGGCCATCAGCTCCTCCACGCCTTCCCCGGTGATGGCCGCCACGGTGACGACCGGCGGCAGCCACCCGCTGGGGGCTTCGTGGGGAAGCAAGCTCGTGAGGGTTTGGGCAAGCTCCGCCGCCCCTGGCCGGTCCTTCTTGTTGACGGCAAAAACGTGGGCAATCTCCATGACCCCGGCTTTGGCCAGCTGCACGTCGTCTCCAAGCCCCGGGACCTGGAGCAGCACCACCGTGTCCACCAGCCCCGCCACGTCCACCTCGTCCTGACCCACCCCCACGGTTTCCACCAGCACCCACGTGAACGGTGCGGCCCGCAGCACCTCCAAAAGGTCGGCGCAGGCCGCGGCCAGCCCTCCCAGGGCTCCCCGCGTAGCTGCCGAGCGCACGAAACCGCCCGCGGCGGCAAGACGGGCCATGCGCAGCCGGTCGGCCAAAAGGGCCCCGCCGCTGAAGGGGCTCGACGGGTCCACCGCCAGCACCGCCACCCGCTCCCCCCGCTCCGCGAGGGCGAGCCCCACCTTCTCGATGAGCGTGCTTTTGCCGGCCCCCGGCGGGCCGGTGAACCCCACCGTGGGGAGCCAGCCCCGGCGTCGGGGCAAAAGCTTGAGAAGCTCCCGCCCCGCATCGGTACCGTTTTCCACCAAGCTCAGGGCCCGCCCCAAGGCTCGGGGCGAGCCGGCCGTCACCCCGGCCACGAGCTCCTCAAGCTCCCACACCGGCAATGAGCTCCTTGGAAATGACGAGCCTCTGGATCTCGCTGGTGCCCTCGCCGATGGTGCACAGCTTGGCGTCGCGCCACAGCTTTTCCACCGGGTAGTCACGGGTGTAGCCGTAACCGCCGTGAATTTGGATGGCTTCCTCGGCAGCTTTGACCGCCACCTCCGAGGCAAAGAGCTTGGCCTCGCACGCCAAACGCAGGCAGCTAACCCCGCGGTCCTTGAGCTCGGCGGCCTTTTCGGTGAGGAGGCGGGCGGCGTCCAAGTGCATGGCCATATCCGCGAGCTTGAAGCGGATGGCTTCGAAGGCCGTGAGGGGTAGACCGAACTGCTTGCGGGTCTTTGCGTAGGCGAGAGCGGCGTGTAAAGCCGCGCGGGCAATTCCTACGCTCAACGCGGCAATACCCACTCTCCCCCCTTCCAGCACCGCCATGGCCTGGGCGTACCCTTCCCCCTCCTTGCCCATGAGGGCCCCCTCCCCCACGAAGCATTCCTCGAACACCAACGACGCCGTGTCCGAGGTTCGCATTCCCAGCTTGTCTTCCTTTTTCCCCCGCACCACACCTGGGCTTTCCAGAGGGACGAGGAACGCAGAAATGCCCGCCGGGCCCTCCACGTCGCGGGAGCGGGCCATAACCACCGCCACCTCGGCCACCGAAGCGTGGGTGGTAAAGGCCTTGGCACCGGAAAGCACCCAACCCCCTTCCACCTTTCGCGCCCGGGTGCGGAGGGACGCAGCATCTGAGCCCGACTCCGGCTCAGTCAGGGCCCACGCCCCCATGGTTTGGCCCGTGGCCAACCGGGGAAGCCATTCCTGCTTTTGGGCTTCGCTGCCAAAGGCCAAAATGTGGCCCGTACAAAGGGAGTTGTGAGCTGCCACCGACAAGGCAATGCCGGGCTCTACGGCCGCCAGCTCCTCGATGGCGGCAACGGCGTGCCGGTACGTAAGCCCTGCCCCACCGTAAGCTTCCGGCACCATGATCCCCAAAAGCCCCATCTCGCCGAGCTTGGCGAACACCTCGGTCGGGAACACCGAAGCTTCGTCCCAGCGGCGAACGTGAGGGGCAATTTCCCGCTGGGCAAAGTCCCGCACGAGCTCCCGCAGCTCCTCCACCGAAAGGCCCGTTTCCTGAACAGTCATGGTCCTCCCCTCCAATCCAGCGAGTCCAACCTCGCCAGGTTCGTGCCTGGGTAATAGTGCGCCAAGATGCGGCGGTAGTTCCACCCCCCCAAAGCCAAACCGTACGCCCCGTTTTGGCAAAGCCCCACGCCGTGCCCCCACCCTTTGCCGTAAAAGCGAAAGGAACGAGCGGGGACCTGTTGGCCTTTCCCCACCACGAACCACGTGGAGGGCAGGCCCAGGAGACGGCGAAACTCGACACCGCCAAGCACCTTCGTACCCCAAGGACCAGCAACCCGCACGGAAGCGGCGCGGCCACTTGTCGTGCGCTCGCTCACCGCCACGTCCTCGACCCCCGGCAGCGAAAGCCGCGCCGCCAGCGCCGCTCCATCCCATTCCCGAACCCAGCCGCGAAAGGCCGACCGAACGTCGGCGGCATTGGAGACCTCCACCTCCACCGCCGGGCAACCATCGTTCCGGCACCACAGCCAGGCCCGGCTGCCAGCCAGGGTTTCCCCTTCCCCTGTGGCGAGCTCTCCGCCTGCCCGCCACAGGACTGCCGTGCGCCCAATGGCCACGCCCTCCCCACCGGCGTTGGCGCGAAACTCCGGTTCCCCCTCGCCAGGAACCACCACCCCTTCCCGCACCTGGACTTTCCCCGCCAGCCTGGCGGCGGCCAGGGCCACAGCCCAGGGATCGCTTTCCCGGGGACTGGCCCGGAACTGCCACAAAGCCTTCATCAAGCTTGTCCCGGGGCCGAGGAGCGATCCAAGGTCCGGTAACTCCAGGGCTCCTTCCAAGCTCGCTCCCGTGCTTTCCCCCAGGGCCTGGGCAAAGGCTAGAGGAGAACCCACCTCCCCGCCCCCCAGCGCTCGGGCCAGGAAACGCCAGCGCGCCCAGGGATCCAGGGTACTTCGCGCAGCCCCCGCCGCCAGGCGCACGGTTTCGCCAAAGCAGGGCACCCCCCGCAGGTAGGGGCCAGGCTCCTTGGGAAAAACCACCGCCGCGGCTTCCGTGTGCCCGCCGCAGGTGGAGTGAAAGTAGGCCCGCACCACCTTGCCCCCAAAGACCAGCACTTCCCCCCGGGTTTCGGCCACCGCTTGGCTCGCCAGGGGGTCCTCGGCATCCGCACCCAAGTACACCTGGCAGTGCTCCTGATCGCAGAGGTCAAAGGCGCCGTGCGCCCCCAGTTGGGCCAGCGCGTAACTGCGGGCAGCCACCGCTTGCGCTTTGAGGGCTTCGAGGTGAGGAAAATTCGAGGGACCCATCTCCCCGGGAACCACCCCCAGGAGGTAGTCCTCCAGAGACACCACGTTCACCACCACCGGTCCCTCATCCCGGGCAAGACAGAGGAAGCTGCCGCGGTAGTGCCGGCTCCCCACCGCCACCGGGGGCGGATCCAGGGGCCTCACAGCCACCACCTCGCCACGCACGGCGCCACCCTCACCGCCCAAAACCTCCACGGTCCCCGCCCGGCGCTGGACCCAGGTGACCGCGAAGCCCGCCTTTTGCAAGCGCGTGGCCAGTTCTCCGCGGCTCAAAGCTTCCGGAACCGGGACCAGGACCCGAAACGTTCCTTCGGAGGTCTTGAGCTCGGGGGCAAACCCCAAGGCCTGCAGGCGGACGAGGGAGGCGCGGGCGTTTTTTTCGCTGGCAAAGGCCCCGACCTGGGCCGCCAACTCCGGTGGGCTACTCCGCACCGACAGGGGGCCCCGCAGAAGCTCTTCCCCCGCCCCGCTTTTCACCAAAAAACGGCGCCCGGGCTCCGGGAACTGGGGCGCCCCGGAAACGGCCAACCCCACCTTCAAAACCGGGCCTGGAGAATCGGAGGAGGAAGCCGCAGCGGCGAGGCCCAAACCGAGCAAAAGCGCCGGACCCAACCTCACACCCCACCTACCACCGGCGCCTGGCCGCGTGCTCGCGAAAGTCATCGCCCAAAAGGCGCACTTCCTCGCACATCTCGTAAAGGCGAGAGCGCACCGGAACCGAAAGCCGGTCAGCCAGAGTTTCCTCCCCCCGCTCGGCGGAGTCGGTGTAGTTGGTGGTGCAAAGGGTCAAGCGCTTGGTCATGTAGCGCGTGTTCAGCACGTAGTAGAGGATGTCCATGACCCAGGGCGTGGGGCGGGCCGCCCCCAGCTCGTCCAAGACGAGGAGGTCGGCGCTGGCCACCGGCTCCAGGATTTCCGCGCGGCTGGGTCCCGAGCCATCGAAGGACATCTGCAACTGCATGACGAGGTCGGTGAAGTTCACGTACAGCCCGCGAATGCGGTGGCGACGGATGAGCTCGGCAAGAGCTGCTACCGCCAGGTGGGTCTTGCCCGTGCCGCACCGGCCCATGAACAGCAGGCCCTTTTGCACCAAGGGGAAAGCCTCTACGAACTCTCGCGTCCGGCGCTTGGCTTGGCCCAAGGTGGGGTCTTTGGGGTTCCAGAGCTTGAAACCCTCCAACGTGCAGTGGCGGAAACGCTCGGGGATGTGCGCCTCCCGCAAGAGGGCTTCCAAAGCCCGATTCATCCGGCAGGAGCAGACGACCCCCACCACGCGGCTCTCCCGTTCCACAAGCACCCACCCCGTACCCCCGCACTGCTCGCAGGTTTCCTCGAGCTTTCGGCTCACGGCGCCATTCTAGCGCTACCATGGGCCCGTGGGCGCGGAAGCCCTTGTCACCTGGTTTTGGCACCGCAGGAGGCCTTTCCCCTGGCGCACCCCCTTTCCCCGCGATCCGTACCTGGTGGTGGTTTCGGAGGTCATGCTCCAGCAAACCCAAGCGGCGCGGGTGGCGGAGTTTCTTCCGGCATTCCTCGCCCGCTTCCCCACCCTCGAAGCGCTGGCTTCCGCGCCGGAAGAGGAGGTAGTAGCCGCGTTTGCTGGCCTCGGGTACTACCGCCGGGCCAGGCTCCTGCACCGCCTGGCAAGGGCCGTGGGCAAAGACGGCTGGCCGCAGGAACCCGAGACTTTGGCCAAGCTTCCCGGCTTGGGGCCGTATACCGCCGCAGCCGTGGCTGCCTTTTCCTTTGGAAAGCTCTCGCCGCCGGTGGACGGCAACCTCGCCCGCATTGCCGCCCGGGTCTTGGCCTTGGACCTGCCCGTCGGCAGCCCGCCCCTCAAACGGCAGGCGGCCGCGTTTGCTGCCGACCTCGCCACCCAGGCGGGCACCCCTGAAATCTTCGAGGCCCTCATGGAGCTCGGCGCCACCGTGTGCACCCCCCGAAGGCCCCAATGCCCGGTCTGCCCCTTGGCTCCTTCCTGCCAGGCCCTCGCCCGCGGGACCCCCACGGCCTTTCCCCGCCCCAAGCCCCGGCGGCCACCGGAAGCCATCACATGGGTGGCCCTGTGGGTGGAAAACCCGCGGGGCGAGGTCCTCCTGCGCCAAATCCAGGACCCGCCCCTGGCCGGGCTGTGGCTTCCTCCCTTGGATAGAGGGGAGGGGGAAATTCTCGCCCGTGCCCAGGCGTTGACCCTCGCTGCCGGTCTTTCCGGCGAGCCCACCCCATGGGGCAGCGTCCGCCACCACATTACCCACCGCCGCATCACCGTGGCGCTCTTTCGCGTGCCGGCGGTGTTTGCGGCCCGCGAAACGGCAAACGGCTGGCGTTGGGCCCGGCCCGAAGTCTTTGGGGCGACCTCGTCCCTTGCCGGCAAGCTGGCGCGCCTGGCCCAAAACCCCGCTTTGCCTACGGAGCTGCCATGACCGGACCCAGGTTGACCGTAGACGCCCTCATCGTGGACCCCCACCGCGGCGTGCTTTTGGTGCAGCGCAAGCATCCGCCGTTTGCGGGGTTTTGGGCCCTTCCCGGTGGGTTCGTGGAGGAAGGGGAAAGCTGTGAAGAAGCGGTGGTTCGGGAAGTGGGGGAGGAAACGGGGCTTACCGTGGAGGTCGTGGCCCTTTTGGGGGTCTATTCCCAACCCGGGCGCGATCCCCGCGGCCATACCGTTTCCGTCGTCTACCAATGCCGGGTGGGAGGAGGCCAAGTGCGGGGAGGCGACGACGCCGCCGCTGCCCGTTTTTTTCCTTCCCTCGAAGGCGTCCTCCTCGCCTTCGACCACGCCCAGATTCTCGCCGAGGCCGGAATCCGCCCCGGAAGCACGCCGGCTAGCGCTCGATGAGGCCTTCGGGGAGGACCTCCGGCTCGGGTTCCGCAAAGACGATGGCGGTTGCGGCCACCGGCAGGAGGACCCGATGGAGCTTTCCTTGGCTGGTGAGGCGCACCTCGTAAAACCCCTCGGGGCGAACGGCCATGAGCGTGCCCACAGTGGCGTTGAGGTTCAAAAGCTGGTTGTAAACCAAAACCTTGGCCGGAAGGTCCATGGCTTTGCCTCCGTGGCTATTTTAGCCTCGCCCGCCGGGCGGCACCTTGAGGTTGTACTCCTTGAGCTTGCGTTGAAGGGTGCGGAGGCCGATCCCCAAGAGCTCCGCCGCCCGCGCCCGGTGCCCCGAGGTGAATTCGAGGGTTTTCAGGATCGCTTCCCGTTCGATGTCCTCCATGGGCCGAGGCACCCACGACACCGTCGCCGAGGTTCCGGTTTGCGATGGCTTTCCCTGGCGAATTTCCGCTGGTAAATCGTCCAAAGTGAGCTCTTCCCCCCGGGCAAAAAGCACCATGTTTTCCACCACGTTTTTGAGCTCCCGCACGTTGCCCGGCCACGGATAAGCCCGCAAGGCATCCACAAGGCTGGGTGAAACGCGCTTGACGTTGCGCCCCAGCTGGGCGTTGAAGTGGTTCACGAAGTGCTGGACCAAGAGGGGGATATCTTCGGGTCGTGCTCGCAGCGGCGGCAGCTCCACGGTCACGACCTTGAGGCGGAAGTAAAGGTCCTGGCGAAAGCGCCCTTCCCTGACCTCCTTTTCCAAGTCGCGGTTGGTGGCGGCAATGAGACGGAAATCCACCGGGATTTCATCGTTGCCCCCGACCCTGGTAATCACCCGCTGCTCCAAAACCCGCAGCAGTTTGACCTGAAGGTCCGGAGAAAGCTCGGAGATTTCGTCGAGAAACAGCGTTCCTCCATGGGCTAGCTCGATTTTCCCGATGCGCCGCTGATGGGCACCGGTAAAGGCCCCTTTTTCGTGGCCGAAAAGCTCGGCTTCCAGGATGTCGCCGGGAATGGCCCCGCAGTTCAAGGCCACGAAGCGCCTGGCGGCCCGGGGGGAGTGCTGGTGGATGGCGTTGGCGATGAGCTCCTTGCCGGTCCCCGATTCCCCCAGGATAAGGACCGTAGACGGTGCCGGCGCCACCACCTTGACCCGCTCGAACACCTGCCTCATGGCGGCCGAGCGCCCAACGATGTTTTCGAAGGAGTAGTAGCGGTCCAAGCGCTCTTTGAGCTCTTCCCGCTCCCGGGCGAGGATGCGGCGCTCCAACTGCATTTCCACGCGCTTGCGCAGCTCCAGCAAGTTCACGGGTTTTTGGAGGTAGTCGTCGGCACCCATCTTGAGGGCTTGCACGGCCCCGTCCACGTCACCGAAGGCGGTGACCATGAGGATCGCCAGCTCCGGCCGCTCCCGGCGTGCCGCCGCCAAAAGCGCGTAGCCGTCCATCCCCGGCATGCGCACGTCGGTAATGAGGGCGTCGGCGGGCTTGCCTTCCTGGAGGTAGGCAAGTGCGGCCTCGGCGCCGTCAAAGGCTACCACCTCGTACCCGGACTTGCGCAGCCCCGAGGCCATGGCTTCCCGGGAGCCGTCGTCGTCGTCCACCAAAAGCAAGAGCGCCTTCACCACGCTACCCCTTTCTCCGACAAAAGCTGCCGCAACTGCGCCTCGTCGAGGGTCGGGACCCCCAGGGACCTGGCCTTTTCGAGCTTGGAGCCCGGGTTTTCCCCCACGATCAAAAAGCTCGTTTTGCGCGAAACCGAGTCGGAAACCTGGGCCCCCGCCGCTTCCAAAAGCGCCGCTACCTGCTCTCGCGGGCGGGAAAGCGTGCCGGTGATGACGAAAGCCAAACCAGAAAGAGGCTTGGGCCCTTGGGCTTGCGCTTCTTCCCGGGGATCGAGCCCCCGCGCCCGCAGCCGCGACACCAGCTCCGAACCTTCGCGAGAAGCAAAAAAGCGCACCACCGACTCAGCGATGGTGGGCCCGACCCCCTCGATGGCTTCCAGCTCCTCGCGGGTGGCCCGTCCCAGAGCTTCCAAGGAGCCGAATCGGGCCGCCAAAAGCTTGGCAGCCCTTTCCCCAACGTGGCGGATGCCGAGAGCCACCAAAAGCCGCCAAAGGGGACGTTTCTTGGCTTCATCCAGCTGCCGGCGCAGGTTTTCCGCCGACTTTTTACCCCAACCGGGAAGGGCGGCAAGTTTTTCCCAATCCAAGTCCCAGAGGGACGCCGGGTCGGAAACCATGCCCTCGGCCAAAAGCTGCTCCACCCGCTGCTCCCCAAGCCCCTGGATATCGAGCCCAGCCCGCGAGCAAAAGTGCAAGAGCCGCGCCTTTTGGACCGCCGGGCAGGAGGGGTTCGGGCAGCGAATGGCCACCTCCCCCGGCTCCCGCACCACCTCCGTCCCACACACCGGGCAGCGCTGGGGCATCACGAACGGCTCGGTGCCCTCGGCGCGCGCCGCCACGTCCACCGCCACCACTTTGGGGATCACGTCTCCCCCTTTCTCCACCCATACCGTGTCCCCCACCCGCACGTCCAAGCGGGCCACCTCGTCGGCGTTGTGGAGGGTGGCTCGGGTCACGGTGGTCCCAGCCAAGCGTACGGGCTCCAGCTCCGCCACGGGTGTGAGGGTCCCGGTTCGCCCCACCTGCACCACGATGTTTTTGACCTTGGTGCGCTCCCCTTCGGGAGGGTACTTGTAGGCGACAGCCCAGCGCGGAAACTTGGAGGTAGCCCCCAAGGCGTGTTGCTCCGCCAGGTTGTCCACCTTGACGACCACCCCGTCAATATCGAAGGGCAGGGACTTGCGCTTTTGCTCCCACTCGACAATGAACTCGTGAACGCAGGGCAAGGAAGGGCAGCGCCGCCACCCAGGGTTGGTGGCAAAACCCCACTGGGCCAAAAGCTCCAGGGCCTCGCTGTGGTACGCGAGGTTGCGCCCGGAAACTCGGGGAATTTGGTACGCAAAAAACCGCAACCCCCGCCGGGCACACTCCCCCGAGTCCAGAAGCCTGATGGAACCGGCGGTGGCGTTTCGAGGGTTGGCAAAGGGCTCTTCACCCTCTTCCCGGCGGCGGCGGTTGAGCTCGAGAAACACCTCCCGGGGCATGTACACCTCGCCCCGCACCTCCACCAGCGGGAGCTCTTCCGGCAACCGCAAGGGGATCGTGGGGATGGTCCTGGCGTTGGTCGTAACCTCCTCCCCCACCTCGCCGTTGCCGCGGGTCACAGCGCGGGCCAAAACCCCGTTTTCGTAAATCAAGCTCAAAGACACCCCATCAATCTTGAGCTCGGCCACCAGGTGGTCGGGGGCTTTCCCCAAAGCTCTCAAAACCCGCCCGTACCACTCGGCCAGCTCCCCTTCGTTGTAGGAGTTGTCCAAGGAAAGCATGGGGATGTCGTGCCTTACTTGCGGCAGCTCGTCCAAAACCGCGCCCCCCACCCGCTGGGTGGGGGAGTCGGGGGTGACGAGCTCGGGGTGAGCGGCCTCCAGGGCTTTGAGCTCAGCCATGAGCTGGTCAAACTCGAAGTCGGAAATCTCCGGTTTCGCCAGAACGTAGTACAGGTACTCGTGACGGCGGATCTCCCGCCGCAGCCACTCCATCCGTTCCCTCACGTCGTTCATGACCGTGCCCTCCGCCGCCGGGGAGAGCGCCGCCGTCCGGGAGAGCCTCGGTGCTCCGGGAGCGGCGTCTGCCCCGCCTCCACCCGGGCCTTGATGTCGCGCCACCGGGCCAGGGTTTTGGCCGCATCGCCATGGGCAACCGCTTGAACGGCGAGAAGATCCATAGCCACAGGAAACGCCTCGTGCCGCACCAGGCGAACCGCCCGCCGGGGGGAGCGGGGCTCCTGGGAAAGGCGGGCGAGGTCAAGAAGGCCGTAGCGGATCAGGTGTCCCCGGAAGTGGGAAAACGCAAGCAGCTGTGCCATTTCCCCGACCTTGGCTTTGATTTCCTCCTCGAGCTGCCCCCAGGGAAGGTTCCCCGCCGCCGCATCGGCCAAGGGCTGGGCCAGCCACGGCCAAACCACGAGGGCAAAGAGAGCCTCTTCCCCCAGTGCCCGCCGGGGCTTGAGGGCATCGGCCTGGGCCAGCAGCCGAAAGAGCATGTCCTGCTTTTGGCTGTCGTAGGTGGCGGCAAAAGGCAACACCTCGGCCAGGAGCCCAAACTCCCAGAGGCCGCGGAAGATGCCCGCGGCGTACCCGCTCTTGAGGCTTTCTGCAAGCTCGTAAGCCAGGCGCGCCGGCGCCGCCCGCCGGATTTCCCGGAAGTGCTCGCGGATGGCCGCCGCTGTTTCCGGCTCGAGGGAAAAACCCAGGCGCACCGCGTACTCCACCGCCCGCATCATGCGTACGGGGTCCTCCACGAAGCGCTCCCGAGGATTCCCGATGGACCGAATCACCCGCCGCTGGAGATCCTCGAGCCCTCCCACGTAGTCAATGACCGTGAAATCGGCAATGTTGTAAAACAAGCCGTTGACCGTAAAGTCGCGGCGAAAGGCGTCCTCTTCCGGGGTACCGTACTCCTCTTCGTCGGTGGGTTCCGGCGCGAGGGCATCACCGCCTTCATCGCCGTTGGGTTCTTCAGCTGCAGGGCTGCGGCGAAACGTGGAAACCTCCACCACCTCGTCGCCGAAAAGCACCCGCACGATGCGGAAGCGGCGGCCGACGATGCGGGCGTTGCGGAAAAGCTGCCGCACTTGGTGGGGACGAGCGTTGGTGCCCACGTCGAAATCCTTGGGCGTTGTCCCCAGCATGAGGTCCCGCACGGCGCCCCCCACCAGGTACGCCAAGAACCCCGCCCGGTGCAGGCGGTACAACACCTTCAAGGTGTTGGGGGAAAGCAAGCTGCGGGAAATGGGATGCTCCGCCCGGGAGAGAATCCTCGGCACGCGATGTCCAGCCGGTAGGTGGGCCACGCTCCCGCTCACACCCCGTCCCCGATCGCCAGGACGACTTTGCCGAACTGCTTCCCCTCCGCCAGGTAACGGTACGCAGCCACACCCTCTTCCAAAGGAAAGACCTTGTCCACCAGGGGCTTGAGTTTCTTGTCGTTGACCGTGGCCAGCATGTCGGCGAACTCCCGCTGGTTGCCCATGGTGGAGCCGAGGATGGAGAGCTGGTTCCAAAAAATGAGCCTTATTTCCTCGGCTGGATCGGGACCGGTGGTGGCGCCGCAGGTCACGATCCTTCCCCCTTTTGCCGCCGATCGCAAACTGGTCATCCAGGTGGCCTTGCCCACCGTTTCCACCACCACGTCCACTCCCCGCTTGCCCGTGAGCTCCCGCACCTTGCGGGCCACGTCGTCGCGGGTGTAGTTGATGCCCATGTGCGCCCCCAGGGTTTTGGCCTTTTCCAGCTTGGCATCGTCGGAAGAGGTAACGATGACCGCCGCCTGGGCCTGGCGGGCAAGGAGCGTTGCCGCCTGCGCCACGCCTCCCCCAATGCCGTGGATGAGCACCGTTTCCCCGGCTTGAAGGCGAGCCCGGGTGAAAAGCATGCGCCAGGCGGTGAGGAACGTGAGGGGGAAAGCGGCGGCTTCTGCCCAGCTCATGTGGGCAGGCTTGGGGAAGCACGCCTGGGCGCGAACCTTGACGTATTCGGCAAAGGTGCCGTCGGTGTGCTCGCCGACGATGCCGTAAGAAACGCAAAGGGAGTGCTCCCCCCTGCGGCAAAACTCGCAGTTCCCGCACCAAATCCCGGGGTTGAACACCACTTCGTCCCCTTCCTTCACGTTCGTCACGCCTTCCCCCACCTCCACCACCACCCCGGCCCCGTCGGCGCCACCGATGTGGGGCAGCGGTATGGGGATCCCCGGCAAGCCACGCAAAACGAAGAGGTCCAGGTGGTTGAACGCTGCCGCCACAACCTTGACCACGACCTCACCCGGGCCAGCTTTGGGCTCAGGTCGCTGACCCACCTTCAAGTTCTCGAAACCACCATGCTCCTCGAAATACACGGCGCGCATGCTCCACCCTCCAGCGAGGATTGTAGCGCCAAATTGGCACGAGAAAACCCCGCGGGCCCCCGGTTTGCCCTCCCCCGCGGAGTTTCGCCAAAACCCCAAGAAAAAACGCCCCGCAGGCGCGGGGCGCTCCGAGCTCTCGGGGCCAGGTCCTAATTCACGTTATCGAAAATCACCTGCCGCTGGATGAACCGCCCCCTGAAAGACTGGCCGTCCACGGCCTCGATGGTGATGGTGTGGATGCCGTCGGTGTACTTGCTGGTGTCGAGGACGTACTCGAAACCGGCGTTGTCAGCGTAGGGGGAAGGAAGCCAGGGGAAGCGGTCCTTCACCTTGGGGCTGGGCATGGCCAAGGTGGGGTCGCCCACCACCAAGGAACCGTCCAAGATCCCGTCCACGTAGAAGTTCAGGCGGGTAATGCCGAAGTTTCCGGCCGAGGCGTTGGTGTCTACGGCCCAACCCTTGACGGTGTAAAGCCCTTTGACGGGCTCAAGCCATCCGGGGGCATCGAGATCCCCAATGGTGGGAACGTTGCCGTTGGTGTCGCAAACGACCAACACCTGGCGGGTGGCCACTTTTTCCGCTGGGGTCACGGGGTCCCGGCGGTGTACCCAAATATCAATGGTGTTCAACCCAGGGTGCAAGCGCTTGGTGCCGAGCTCGTAGTTGGTGTCAATGACGAACAAGAAGCCGGAATTGAGGGCGTTCC
>JBAMMG010000092.1:0-16738 GCA_039793905.1 Thermoanaerobaculum sp.
GTGGTGGGCATTTCCATGGGTGGTATGGGCGCCATTATTGCCGACAGCGCCCATCCAGGGCCGTGGAAGATCGTGCTCCTCGCTCCCTACCTCGGCAGCCCCAAGGCCGGTGCCAAAAAGCTTCGGGAAGGCACGCCAACCTTAGGGGGCGGGAATCCTTTTGCTGGCCAGCTCGAGGCGTGGTTAGCATCCTCTTCGGCTGCCAACCGCGTGTGGCTGGGCTTCGGCGACAACGACCCCTACGCCCTCGCCCACCGCTACCTGGCGGCAAGGCTCCCCCAGGGTCAGGTGGTGCACATCCCTGGCGGTCATGACTGGCCTACCTGGCGCCGCCTCTTTCGCCTCTTGCTGGAGCGCCTTCCCCGTGAAGCCTGTGGGCCGAAAGCAGCTGGAGCTGCGGGCGGGTCGCCTGAACCGGGGCCCAGGCGGTACGAGCTTCAGGGCCCTTCAGGTGTTTCCTGCCTTGGCTTGACCGCCACCAAGTTGATGTTCTTGGCCCCCACCAGGCGGGCGGTATCCAAAACCTTCATGACCGTGCCGTAGGGGGCCCCCCGGTCGCCGCGAATGGTGAGGGAGCGCTCGGGGTTGCCCTTGAGGAGCGCGGCGAGCTCTGCCTGCAAGCGCTCCTCGGCCACCTTGCGCCCCCCAACGAGCACCTCGCCCGTTGCCGTGACGAGAATTTCCGCTTCCTCCGGCCGCGTGCTTTTGGCGGTTTCGGCGGTCTTGGCCTCGGGAAGCTGGAGCTTGAGCCGCTCCGGGGTCACGAACTGGGTGGTGACGGCGTAAAAGAGCAGGAGCTGAAAAACCACGTCAATGAGCGGGGAAATGTCAATGCGCGGGGAGCGAGAGCGGGAGCGGGCAAAACGCATGGCTCAACCCTCATGCCGCGGCCGCCGCACCAGGTGCAGGAACTCCAGGGTCCTGGCTTCGATGGCTTGGGCCAACCCCTGCGCTTTCCCGTCCAGGTAAGCGTGGAGGAAAAGCAAGGGAATGGCAATGATGAGCCCGGCGGCGGTGGTGATGAGGGCCTGGGCGATGCCGGCGGAAAGCTGCTCGCCCCGTACGGTTCCGGCAAGGGACACCGCTTCGAACACCTGGATCATGCCCAACACCGTACCCAAAAGGCCCAAAAGCGGCGCTGCCGCCACCACCGTGGCCAGCGCGCCGAGCCCCCGCTCCAAGAACCGAAGCTGATGGCGGCCGGTGTCCTCCAACAGCTCCTTGAGCTCGTCGTAAGGGGCCGTGCGGTTGTCCAGGAGCGTGCACACCAACACCGAAAGGGGGCCCGGATGTCCGGAGCAGTACTCCCGGGCGCGGGCAAATTCCCCCGAAGCCAAAAGCTCCCCCAAAACCGCGAGCTGCGCCGGGTCCAGGAAGTTCTTTTCGCGAAGCACCAGCAGCCGCTCCACGACAATGGCCACGCCCAAAAGGGAGAGGGCCAAAAGCGGGTACATGACCGGACCACCGCGGAGAAACCATTCGAACACTTAGGACCTCCTTAGCTGTCCTCAGGGGGACGGACGTTGTAGTAGAAGGTGATCACCACACCTTCCCGCTCCACACCCACCTCCTTGGGCAGAGGTGGGAGGGGCGAGGCGTTGAGGATCGCATCGCGAGCTGCAAAGTCCATGGGTGGGTGGGAGGACTCCTTGAGGATGGAAAGCCCTGTGACCCTCCCGTCCTTTTCAATGAAAAAGCGGATCCGAACCACCCCTGGTACGCCGAGACGCGCTAGCTCCGGAATGTTCCAGTGGTAACGGATGCGCCTCAGCATTTCCGCTGCGTACGGCCCCCAGTCGTACCACTGGGTATCGAAGGAAAGAGGCCCCAGATCCACCTGTCCGCCTTTGCGGTCGGGTACGATCCCGAGGGAAGGGGCGGAAAAGGGGGTCAAGCCGCGAAGGGTTGGCTGGGGCGGCGACGGCGGTTGGGGTGGAAAGGTCTGTTCCCTGGGCTGGGCCAAAACCGCGGCGCCCTCCCTTTCGGTAGGTGGAGCTTGCTTTTGGTCTGAAGGAGCCGGTTCCTGGCGAGGGTTGGGGGGCGAAGACAGGGCACTCTGGGGGGTTTGCCCTGCCCCAGGTGGCGCCAATCGCAGCTCGGGGCTGGACCCGGCCAGGCCCGGCCGCACCGCCTTTTCCCCTTGGCCCCCGTGGGCACGGCGGGAAAGGTCGGAGCCAGGGGCGTCGGCCCGGCTGGGGGACTCCTCCCGCTGGTCCGGAAGCTCCACCAGCTCGAAGCGCACCGGGCGCTCCTGGTCTTGAGGCTGGACCACCGCTTTGGCTGCTACCGGGTGCACCATGGGGAGGCGTTCGGGAACGAGCAGCAGCAGAAGGTGCAGGAGAGCCGAGATCTCCAGCGCCAGGCGGAAGCGGCGGTCCCTCCACCAGCCCATCGGATGGGAATGCTACAAGAAACGTGCCTCCCGTGCTTGGCTTGGAAAGCTGCTACGGCGTGCCCCGTTGGCCGGGCGGGCCAATTTTGTCCTCCGGCGGCACCATTGAGCCAAGCCGGACGTTGGAGATCCTGGGCTCTTTGGCCGCGCCTTTAGGCGGTAAGCCCCAGTAGCCTCTTGAGCTTTTCTTGGCTTTGCCCTTCGATCTCCTTGTGGAGGGAGTTGCCGTGGGCGTCCATGGTCACCACGACTGGGAAATCCTCAACCTCGATGACCCACAGGGCCTCGGGCACCCCAAACTCCTCGAGCATGAACACGGTTTCCACGCTTTTCACGCACCGGGCCAGGACCTGGGCGGCCCCGCCCACGGCATGGAAGTACACGGCGCCGTACTTTTTGAGACCCTCCAGGGTCTTGGGGCCCATGCCGCCCTTGCCAATGACGCCCCGTAACCCGTAGGTGCCGATGACGTCAGCTTGGTACGGCTCTTCCCGCGCCGACGTGGTCGGGCCAGCGGCCACGAAGGTGTAGGTTCCGTCTGGATTCTTCCGCACCACCGGCCCCACGTGGTAAATCACCGAGTCTTTGAGGTACGGTGCCACTTCGCTCCTAAACCCCTTGACCAGCCAATGGTGGGCGGCGTCCCGGCCGGTGATCACCCGCCCGGAAAGCTCCACGAAATCACCGACCCGCAGGGAGCGGATGGTGGCCTCGTCGGTGGGAAGCGTCAGTCGAGCCATGTGATTTCCCCCTCGGGGCTGATGCGCGCCCCGGCCCGCCGGTTGGCCCAGCACATGTAGGATACAGAAACGAAGTACGACGCCGGAAGGCGTCCCAGGTAGCCGATCTTCACGCCGAGAATCGTGGTTTTGCCCCCAAAACCCATGGGCCCGATCCCCAGCTCGTTGCTTTCTTTGAGAAGGCGCTGCTCCAGCTCGTCCAGCTCGGGGATGGGGTTGCGGTCGTCCAAACGGCGGAGGAGCTGCCTTTTGGACTCCACGAATCCGGAGCCGCGATCCCCACCGAAACAAACCCCAAGGATCCCCGGAGCACACCCCTTGCCCTGGGCTTTGTGAACCGCGTCCAGCACGCACCGCCGCACCCCTTCCAGGTTGCGGTCGGCCCCAAGGGCAGCGTTGGGCAAGGAGTACTGGGCGCCCACGTTTTCGCACCCGCCGCCTTTCAAAATGAGGCGCACCTCGAGGGCGTTCTCATCCCACTCCTCGCAGTGCACCGTCGGGATACCCGGTGCTGCGCCGTTGCCGGTGTTCTTTTCCGTGAGGGGGTCCACGGCGTTGGGGCGCAAGAGCTGCCGGGCGGTGGCCTTTTTCACGGCTTCCGTAAACGCGCGGGTGAGCATGCGGGTGGAAACCCCCATGGGGTGGTGGATCCACACCAACGGCGTGCCGGTGTCCTGGCAAATGGGTTGCCACGCTCCCCCGGCCAGCTCCACGTTGCGGAGCATGGTGTCGAGAGCCTTCTGGGCAAGGGATCCGGGTTCCTCCTGGTCCCTGGCCCTCCGCAAGGCCGCCACCACGTCCGGCGGGAGCTGGGTGGAAGCACGGGCAATGATGTCCACGAACTTTTCGGTGAGCTCAGCTTCCTGCCACACGGGCGTCCCTCCCCTTGCAATAGTACACCTTTTCTCAAGCTCCTCCCCTTGCGGTGAGGAATGACAAAGACAAGAGATGGCGTCTCATTTGCAAATCTGACCTTGCAAAAACCGGGATGGGGGCGTAGTATGGAACGCGGAGGGGGGAGCCGAGCCATGGCGGAAGAACCAGCCAAGAAAGCCAAAGGCACCATCATCCTGAACAAGGAAATCTGCAAGGGGTGCTCCTTTTGCATTGATTTTTGCCCCACCCACTGCCTGGAGTTCTCCAAGGACTTCAACCGCAAGGGGTACCACTACCCGGTGCTGGCGCGGCCCGAGGATTGCACGGGCTGCGACCTCTGCGGCCTGTACTGCCCTGACTACGCTATTTTCGGTGTGAAGTTCAAAGACCTGGAAAAGCTCGCCGCGCCAGCGGCGTAAAGCTGGGAGGCAAAAAGGTGCACGCGGATCCAAAGGGAGTCCTTACCGGCCTGCACTTCATTGATGGGGACCACGCTGCTTGCGAGGGGGCCATTGCCGCCGGGTGCCGGTTTGCCGCCGGCTACCCCATCACCCCCTCCACCGAGGTGGTGGAGCGCTTTGCCGCCCGCATCCCCCTGGTGGGCGGGGTGTTCATCCAAATGGAGGACGAGATCGCCTCTTCCATTGCCATGCTCGGGGCGGCGTGGGCTGGGCAAAAGGTCATGACCGTGACTTCCGGGCCCGGGCTCTCCCTCATGATGGAGCACATTGGCTACGCCGCCATGACCGAAACCCCTTGCGTTTTCGTGGATGTTCAGAGGGGCGGACCGTCCACCGGCCTGCCGACCCTGCCGGCGCAAGCGGACATGATGCAGGTACGGTGGGGCTCCCACGGGGACTACGGCATCATTGCCCTTTCCCCCAACTCCCCTCAGGAGTGCTTCGATTTGATGATCAAAGCTTTCAACCTGGCAGAGCTCTACCGCACTCCGGTGTTTTTCATGATGGACGAGGTGGTGGGGCACATGACCGAGCGGGTGGCCATCCCGAAAGCTGAGGAGATCGAGGTGGTTCCCCGCCGCTGGACGAGCCGCAAGCCGGGGGAGTACAAAGCCTACGAGCCTGGAGAGGACCTGGTGCCGGAAATGGTGAAGGCCGGGGACGGGTACAGGATCCATGTCACGGGCTTGACCCACGACGAACGCGGTTACCCGGCCATGAACCCCCAGGCGCAGGACAAGCTGGTGCGCCGGCTCGTGGACAAGATCCGCAAAAACGCCCACAAGCTCGTGGACGTGCGCCAGGAAAACCTCGAAGATGCCGAGGTGGTGGTGA
Organism: Thermoanaerobaculum sp.; assembly: GCA_039793905.1. Lineage (GTDB taxonomy): Bacteria > Acidobacteriota > Thermoanaerobaculia > Thermoanaerobaculales > Thermoanaerobaculaceae > Thermoanaerobaculum. The sequence continues at coordinate 5,304 of JBAMMG010000092.1, forward strand.
TCTCCTATGGTATTACCTCCCGCATTGCCGCGGCCGCCGTGGAGGAAGCCCGTCACGCCGGTTTCAAGGTTGGTCACCTGCGGCTTGTGATTGTGTGGCCGTTCCCCGAGCAGCTGGTGGCGGAGCTGGCAAGCCGGATCAAGGCGTTCGTGGTGCCCGAGCTGAACCTGGGGCAAATGGTGCGGGAGGTGGAGCGAGCTGTGGCCGGGAAAGCCCAGGTGGTTTCGGTGCCCCACGCCGGTGGCACCGTGCACCAGGTGGAGGATATCCTCGCCCGCATTGTGGAGGTGGCACGATGAGCGCAGCCGTTGTCGAGCTTCCCCAGGTGCAGAACCCTTTGATGCCGTACCTGCGGCAAGACCGCATCCCCCACATTTGGTGCCCTGGGTGTGGGATTGGGACCTCCTTGAACGCCTTCATTCGTGCCCTGGACGAAATGCAGTTCAACCTTGACAAGCTGGCGGTGGTTTCGGGGATTGGCTGCACCGGCCGCGTCGCCGGTTACCTCAACGTGGATTCCTTCCACACCACCCACGGGCGAGCCATCCCCTTCGCCACGGGGTTGAAGCTGGGCAACCCCGACCTCAAGGTGGTGGTGTACTCCGGGGACGGGGATCTTTTTGCCATCGGCGGCAACCACTTCATCCACGCAGCGCGTCGCAACATGGACCTTTTCGTGGTGTGCATCAACAACTTCACCTACGGCATGACGGGGGGGCAGGTAGCCCCCACGACCCCCACCGGGGCCACGCAAACGACCATGCCTTACGGCAACTTCGAGCCCCCCTTCAACCTCCCGTACCTTGCCGATTGTTGCGGCGCCGTGTACGTGGCCCGGTGGACCGTGTACCACGTCCGGCAGCTTACCCGCGCCTTCAAGGAAGGGTTGAGCAAGAAGGGGTTTGTGTTCTTGGAGGTCCTTTCCCCATGCCCGACCCTGTACTCGCGCCGCAACCGCTTGGGGGATGGGGTGGAGCAGCTCAAGTACTACAAGGAAAAGTCGGTGGTGAAAAACGGCGCCGATACCCGCGAGGTGGGGCTTTCCTTCCAGGGGGAAATCGTGGTGGGTAAGTTCGTGGACCGGGAGCGGCCCACGTGGCTCGAGGCCATGAACGAGCATTTCGCCCAGAGGTTCGGCGGACGTTTCCAACCTTACGGGGTGCACCATGAGGACTGAGATTCGCGTAGGGGGTCTCGGCGGCCAGGGGGTCATCCTCTGCGGGATGATCATCGGCAAGGCGGCATCCATTTTCGACGGCAAACACGCTACCTTGATTCAGGCTTTTGGCCCCGAAGCCAGGGGCAGCGCCGCTTCGGCCCAGGTCACGCTTTCCGATGAGCCCATCGGGTACCCTTACGTGCGCCGTCCCGACGTGCTGGTGGTCATGTCCCCCGATGCCTACACCACGTTCATCCCCACCCTCAAGGAAGGGGGCACGCTCCTTTACGAGAGCGACTTGGTCGTTCCCAGCGACCGGCTCCCTTCGGGCACCAGGGCCCTGGGTGTACCGGCCACGCGCCTGGCTGAGGAGCTTGGGCGCCGGTTGGTCATGAACATCGTGATGGTCGGATTTTTCACCGCCACCACCAAACTCGTGTCCTACGAGGCGGCGCGCAAGGCTGTGCTGGATTCGGTTCCCAAGGGCACGGAAGAGCTCAACCTCAAGGCCTTCGAAGCGGGGTTTTCCTACGGTCAGGAGCTCGTTTCCGGGGAGGGAAGCCGTGTGGCCTGAAGCCAGGGGGAAAGTGGTTTTGCGAGACGGCAGCTCGGTTACCCTTCGGCCTATGACCGAGGGGGACGCCGAGGCGCTCCACCGTTTTTTTGTGGCTCTTCCGGAAGAGGACCGGTTGTTTTTGGAAGACGACGTCACCAAGCCCGCGTTCGTGCAGCAGCTCCTCCAGGAACAAGCCCGCGGGGAGGCCCACGCTGTGGTGGCCGAAGCTGGGGGCGAGATCGTGGGGTACGGCGCCCTCTACCGCCCGCTTTTCGGTTGGAGCACCCATGTGGGGAGGGTGCGGCTGGTGGTGGCCAGAAGCTTTCAGCGCCGGGGTTTGGGAACGGCCATTTTGAAAGAGCTCGTGCGAGAGGCCCAGGGTTTGGCCTTGGACAAGCTGGTGGCGGAGGTGGTGGAGGACCAGGTGGGGGCGTTGCGGGCCTTCGAGCGGCTGGGTTTCCACCGGGAGGCCACCCTCAAGGGTCATGTTCGGGACCTTTCGGGGAAAAAGCGTGACCTGGTGATCCTGGCCAACGACGTGGCCCACATTTGGGAGCACATGGAAGCCTTGGTGGCCGACTTCGAACCCTCGGCTGGCTGAAAGCCCCGATTCGCGTGTGCTTTGCCGGATATACAGAAGGTCTTGCGGCCGAGCAAACACGGGCCCCTGGACCACCGGGGGCTGTTTTTTTGGCAGCTCCTATTTCTTTGCGAAGCTTTCCTTGCCAGCGCCGCAGTTGGGGCAGCGAGCGGGCCGGCACCGTCCCTCCACCTCTTTTTTACACTTACCGCAAACCCAAACAGCCATGAGCACCTCCCCTGCTATTCTCAACGAGCTTGCCGGTTTTGTCCATGCCGGCAGCGGAGGGAGGCGCCGATGACGAAGCCCAACGAAACCGCCGTGAGCGTGCTTCCAGCCCGCAAGCGCATTGGCCTCGTGGCTCACGACAACAAGAAGCGCGACCTCGTCGAGTGGGCCCGCTTCAATCGCGGAACCCTGGCCCAACACGACCTTTACGCCACCGGCACGACCGGCTCCCTCCTGGCGCGGGAGTTGGGGCTTCCCGTCACGCTGCTCAAATCGGGTCCCTTGGGGGGCGACCAGCAAATGGGGGCCATGATTGCCGACGGGCTCATTGACATCCTGGTTTTCTTTTGGGACCCCCTGGAGCCCCTCCCTCACGATCCCGACGTCAAGGCCCTCCTGCGCATTTCGGTGTTGTGGAACATCCCCGTGGCGTGCAACCGCGCCACCGCGGATTTTCTGATTTCCTCGCCGCTTCTCGCAGAGGCGTACCCGCGCCTGGTACCCGATTACTCGGCCCATACCTCCCGCCTGGGACCGGTGGGAGGGGGCGATTAGCCTTTGGGGAGGTCGGTGGCGGCCCGCCCCACGCAGTCGTAGGTGAACCCGGCATCCCGCATCTTTTCCGGCTCGTACACGTTGCGCAGGTCCACCACCAGCGGCCGGGCGAGGCACCCCTTGAGCCGCTCCAAATCCAGGGAGCGGAACTGGTTCCACTCGGTGATGATGACCAGGCAGTGGGCACCCGTGGCCGCGTCGTAGGCGTCCTGGCAATAGGTCACCTCGGGAGGCAGAAGTTCCCTCGCGTTTTCCATGGCGGCAGGGTCATAGGCCCGAACCTTGGCTCCCTCCCGCACCAACGCGGTGACGATGGGGATGGCGGGCGATTCCCGCATGTCGTCGGTTTCCGGCTTGAAGGAAAGCCCCAAGACGCCGATGGTCAAGCCGGAAACGCTGCCCCCGCAGGCGGCTCGAATCTTGTCCACCATGCGGGCTTTGATCTTTTCGTTCACCTCCACCACCGTTTCCACGATGCCAAAGCGGTACCCCGCTTGGCGGGCAATGTCCGTGAGGGCGCGGGTGTCCTTGGGGAAGCACGAGCCCCCGTACCCGGGGCCGGGGTGCAGGAACTTGGGGCCAATGCGCCGGTCGAGGCCCATGCCTTTGGCCACGTGGTGGACGTCGGCCCCTAGCTTTTCGCAAAGCACTGCAACCTCGTTGATGAAGGTGATCTTGGTGGCCAGAAAGGCGTTGGATGCGTACTTGATGAGCTCCGCAGACTCCACGTTGGTGATCACGAACGGTGTTTCGATGAGGTAAAGCGGCGCGTAAATGTCCTTCATGATGGCAATGGCTTGGGGATCGCGAGCGCCGATGACCACCCGGTCCGGACGCATGAAGTCCTCGATGGCCGAGCCTTCCCGCAGGAACTCTGGGTTGGAAACCACAGAAAACGGAAAGCGCCCGCTGCTTTTCTCCCTGATGATGTGCTCGATGAGCTGGCCGGTGCCGATGGGGACAGTGGATTTGGTAACCACCACCTTGTAGCCGTTGAGGTGGGCGGCAATGGTTTCCGCCACCTCCATGACGTAGGAAAGATCGGCGGAGCCATCCTCCCGTGGCGGGGTGCCAACGGCGATAAACACGACCAGCGCCCGCTCCACGGCTTCAGCCACGTTCGTGGTGAAGCGCAAGCGCCCAGCTTTGGTGTTCTTGGCGATGAGGGCGTCGAGGCCGGGCTCGTAAATGGGCACCTCGCCCCGCTGGAGCATGGCGATTTTGCGCTCATCCTTGTCCACGCAGGTGACGTCCATGCCGAAGTCCGAAAGGCACGCCCCAGTCACCAAACCCACGTACCCGCTTCCCACCACCGCAATGTGCATAAACCCTCCCTTTGCAAACGCTCCGCCGGCATTCTAGCGCTTGCGGGCTCAGTGGGTGGCAGCGCCAGCCTGGAGGTGCTTGCGAAAGTGCTCGTAGATGGCGGTAAAGAGGTGGAATCGCTCTTCTTTCCCGGGAATGCCGTGGTTCCTGTTGGGGTAGAGGTGCAGGAGGTACGGTTTTTGGGCTTTGGTGAGCTCGCCAATGAAGTTGAGGGTGTTTTGCCAGTGGACGTTGTCGTCGCCGGTCCCGTGAGCAATGAAAAGGGGAGCGGCAAGCTTGCCCGCGGCAGAAAGGGGGGAGGAGTCCCTGTAGCCTTCGGGATTTTCTGCGGGCAGCTTCAAGTAGCGCTCGGTGTAAATGGTGTCGTAAAGGCGCCAGTCGGTCACCGGTGCTACCGCCGCGCCGGCCCGAAAGGCGGTGCTGTGGGTGAGGGCGTAAAGGGTCATGAAGCCACCGTAGGACCAGCCCCAAATGCCCACGCGCGAAGGGTCCACGAACGGCTGCTGGGCGAGCCACGCGACGCCGGCAAGCTGGTCGGCCAGCTCCACCCGCCCAAACCGTCGCAAAAGGGCCCGCTCGAAGGCTCGGCCCCGGCCGGCAGAGCCGCGGTTGTCGAGGGAAAAGACCAGAAAACCCTGCTCGGCGAGGAAGTGGTGGAAGAGCGCGGTGCGGCCACCCCAGCCGTCCCGCACCACCTGGGCGTGCGGACCGCCGTACACGTAAACCACCACCGGGTAGCGGCGTTTGGGGTTGAAGGTGGCAGGCTTCACAAGCGAGGCGTAAAGGGGCGTGCCGTCTTCGGCAGCGAGGGTCAGAAAGTCCACGCTCCCAAGCTGGTAGCGGTCGAGCTGGGGAGGCTTTTCGTAGGCGAGCGATCGCAGCAGCTGCCCCTCCTTTCCAAGGAGGCGGAACTCGGGAAGGCGTGTAGCGGTGGAGTAGGTGTCCAGGAAGGCCGAGCACCCGGGGGCTGCCCGTAGGGCGTGGGTTCCGCGCTCGCGGGTCAACCGCTCGATGGTGCCGCCGGCTACGGGTACGCGGTAGAGGTGGCGTTCGAGGGGGGAAGCTTCGGTGGCCGTGAAGTACACGAAGCGCTCATCCTTGGAAAGGCCCAGGACCTCCGTGACCTCCCAAGGGCCCGAGGTCAAGGCCACAGGTTCCCGGGAGGAGGGGTCCAGGCGGTAGAGGTGGCGGAACCCGGAGCGCTCGGAGCCGAAGAGCAACACCCCACCCTGGGTCCACAGGATGTCATCCTCGACGTTGAGCCACGCCTCATCGTGCTCGGCGAGCACCAGGCGGCTCGCTCCCCACGGCCAATCGAAGGTCACGAGCTCGGCGTTTTGCTGGCCCCGGTCCAACAGCAGGAGCCAGAAGCCTTGGCCTGCCGGTAGCCACCCGAAGCGCGCCACGTACTCCCGCCGGGGACCGGAAAAGGAAAGTTTGAGGCTTTCTGGAGGTGCCTTTCCCCCGTCGGGAAGGGACGTTACGGTCACGGTCACCGCGGCGTTGGGGTCCCCGGCTTTGGGGTACCGCAAAAGAGTCACGGTGGGATGGGTTGCGCTCAAATCCACGAGGGGGTACGTGGGAACCGAGGCGAGGTCGAAGGAAAGGTAGAGGAAAAAGCGGCTGTCCGGGGACCAGGCGTAAGCCTTTTCGTTGCGGTTGTAGAGCTCCTCGGTGTAGACCCAATCCAGCTTGCCGTTGAGCCTGGTTTCGCTGCCGTCGGAGGTGAGACGGTGCTCGGTGCCGGACGCGAGCTCCAGCACGTAAAGGTCGTTTCCCCGCACGAAGCTGACCCATTGGCCGTTGGGCGAAAAGGAGGCCAGCTCTTCCTCTTCCGGGGTTCGGGTGAGGCGGCGCACGGCCTTGGTGTGGAGATCCACCGTGAACAAATCCCCCTCGTGGGTGAGGAGAAGCAAGCGCCCATCCGGGGAAACCTGAAAGGAGCTCAAGGGAAGCTGGGTTCCGGCGTGCTCCTCGGCTATCAGCTCGCTTTGCCGCAGGATTTCTCTTCGCTTGCCTTCCCAGTTCTCCTCCACCAGCACCTTGTCCTGGCCCTCGGTCTGGAGGAGGAGAAGCCCGCTACCGTCGGGGAGAAACGTCACCCGTGGGGGCACTCCCTCCAGGGGGTCGCCAGCGAAAATTGCTTTGAGGGTCAGCTTTTCCTTCGCCCAGGTGAGGGGAGAAACGGAAAGGAAAACGAAAAGCAAGGCGTGGGTCCTCAGCCTCACGGTTCACCTCCCGGGCGATTGTAGCGAGCTGCCGTGGGTTTTCTACAATGGGCCGTGGGCTTCCGTTTCCCCTGGTGGGTTCCAGCGGCCCTCGCGGCTTTCGGGGTTCGCGTGGCCGCCGCCTTTTCCCTTCGCCCCTGGCACGACGAGTACTTCACCGCATGGGCGAGTAGCCTCCCCTGGGGCGAGATGGTTGCGGCCCTAGGCTGGGACTCGGGTCCGCCCTTGCCCTACGTTTTGGCCAAGCTGCTTTCCCTCGCGGGGATTCCCCCCCTGTGGGCAGCCCGGGGGGTTTCGGTGGTATCGGGAACTGCGGCCGTGATTTTCGTCGGCCTTGCCGCTCGCGGTGCCTTCGGAAAAACCCAAGGGGCCTTGGCTTCGTGGCTCTTGGCGTTCCATCCGCTAGCGGTGCTTTGGTCGGCGGAGGGCCGGGCGTACGGGTTGTTGGGCCTGTGGGTAGCGGCAACGCTCTGGGTGTGCAGCCTGCCTTCGCCGGATCGCCGCCGGTGGCTGTGGCTCGCCCTGTTTTTGACGGCCGGGGTTTACACCCACGCCCTCGGCTTGGCGTGGCTTTTGGTTGTTTTTCTGTACGGGGTTGTACGGCGCGAAAAACCTGCCATCTGCGCGGCAGGGGCGGCTCTTGCGGCCTTTTTGCCGTGGGTTCCAGTGACCGCCCAGCAGCCGCCGGAAGCCGTGGCGTGGATGGTTTGGTCGCTGGCTGAGCTCCCCTCGTGGACTCGGTGGCTGGGGGCTTGGCGGCTACTGCCGCCAATGGCGGGTTGGGGGTTGACCCTCGAAGCCCCCACTCCGCCGGCGGCGCTCCAGCTTGGCGCCGCGTTCCTCACGGTTAGCGTGCTGGTATGGGCCCGGGGCTGGCCCTGGTTTCTGGCGGGTTTGCCGGCAGCCGGCCTCACGGCTGGTGGGCTCTTGGGCGTTCCTGTGTATTACCCCGGTCGGGGCGAAGCTATCGTGCTTCCGGCTTTTGCGCTGCTCGTGGTTTCGGGTTTGGAAACCTTCCGCCGGCAGGTTGCAGGGTGGCTTTTGGTGGCCTTTGGAGCTGCCGGTAGCGTGTGGGCCGTGGGGTACCTCCGGGCGTCGCCACCTCGACCCGAGGAGCGGGTTGCTACCTTCCTGAGAGGGGCGCCAGCCGGAGTTTTGGTCACCACCGGCTGGTGGTGGCTCGGAATGCGGTACCACCTGCCGCCCTCTTGGGCCGTTCGGCACGTCCCGGCCGCTGCTCTCGTACACCCTGGGTGGTTCGCCCCCGGAAGGGAACCCGTTTCCGAAGCTGAGGTTGCCAGTGTCTTCGAGAGCCTCTCCCGGGCCGAAAGGGAAGGGCGAGAAGCGGCGCTGCTGGTGACCCCGGGGCTTGCCGAAGCCCGGGCGCTGCAGCACCAGGCCCAGGCTCTCGGGTGGCGGCGGGTGCTCGTGGTGCCAGGGGGCGAGCTTTGGGCTCCCGGGAGGAAAAACCCATGAAGCGCGAGCACCGGTTGCTGATCCTCCTCTGCCTCGTCGCCTGCCTGGTCTCAGCAGCTGCGGGTTGGAACAACTCCGCCACCAACGACGAGCCGTACTTCACCCTGGGGGCTTATGCGGCTTTTGAGGGGAAAGGGATTTTTGTCGTCGAGCACCCACCCCTTTACAAGCTCTTTGCTGGTCTGTCGCTTCATTTTTTGCCCCTCAGGTCCTCAGACGAAGGCAGGGGCGCGGCGTTTCACGATTTGCCTACAACCATCCACCGCTTCCTCCACCGAAACACCGTTCCTGGGCTTCACATCCTGCGGGTGGCGCGGCTGGGGATGCTGGCGTTCTTGCCGCTCTTGCTGTGGGGCGTTTTCCGCCTCGGGGAGCTCGTGGGCGGCCCGAAGGTGGGCTTGGCGGCCGCTCTGGCCCTCGCCTGCCAGCCCTTGGTTTTGGGGCACGCCTTCGTGGTGCACACCGACGTCCCAGCGGCGGCTTGCTGGGTTTGGGTCGTCGTGATGGTGGAGCGGGCGCTTTCGGGGGTCCCGTGGGCGTGGATGGGGACCGGGTTGTGGTTGGGTTTGGCCCTGGCTGCCAAACACTCGGCTGTTCTCTTGATCCTGCTTTTGGCCGTGCGCCTGCTGGTGGCGCGCTTGCGAGGTCAGGCAATTCCTTGGCGATGGCTTGCAGGAGCTTTTCTCGGAAGTTGGCTTTTGGTTTTGGCTTTGACCTCCTGGACCCTGCGCCACGTGAGTGTAGGGGAGGAGCAGGAGCTGGTCAGGCTCGTTTCCGAAAAGCTTTCCCCATGGAGTTGGGTTTCACCGGTTTTTCTCCCCCTGGCGGCGCTTTGCAAGGCATGTTGCCATTGGTTCTTGGGCCTGGCTTTCGTGGTTTGGAACAGCACCCACGGCCAGGGGGTCAACTTTTTTTGGGGCCAGCTCTCCCCCTACGGTTTTGCCCTTTACTTCCCGGTGGCTCTTTTGATCAAACTCAGCCTTCCTTTCACGGCTCTCTGGGTGGCAGCGGTCGTAAGCTGGCGAACGCTTCCCCGTTTGGCCCGTTGGCTCGGCGTTTACGTGGCGCTCTACCTGCTAGCAAGCCTCGGCTCGGCCTTCAACATTGGTGCCCGCCACCTCATGCCGGCGGCAGCTTTTCTAGCGGTTCCCGCCGGTTGGGGTCTACTGCGGCTCGGAAAGCCGCTCCGTGTGGCTGCAATCGCCGCGCTCGTGGCGGCGCCGGTGGTGGTCTTCCCCCATTACATTGCCCATTTTTCGATGCTTGCAGGGGGAGCGCGGGGAGGGGAGAGGATCCTCAACGACTCGAACCTGGACTGGGGTCAGGACTGGGCCAGGGTGGCTATGCTCGCGCGGGAACGGGGGTGGCGTCCGCTCTTTGCCGTTTACCTCGGTCCCGATGACGCTTCAGCGTACGGTACGCCAGTGGAGAACCTGCTTTTAACCGGCCGTTTCCCCGAGCACGGCTTCGTGGCGGTTTCGTCTTGGGCGGCGGCCGTGGGTCCAGCGTACTTCGAGTACTTTGGCCTTCGGGAAAACGCCCGTTTTCTGCGGTCTCTGCTCGGTGTCGTAAGTCTCTGTCCCAAAGTGGGGGAGGTTGGGCACACCATCAGGATTTACCGGTGCGGGGCCGCCACCCAAGGGCCGCAAGGCACCCCAGGGCTATCACCCAACCCCAGGGAGTGAGGGGGTTTCCGGCCCATTCCACCGCCACCTCGTGCCGCCCCTGAGGAACCGCGACCGCGAGCACGCCTTCGGCAAACCTCGGTGCTACGGGTTGGCCGTCCACGCGGGCGCTCCAGAAGGGGTACGCCAAAAGGCGGAACCAAACCAAACCAGGATCGAGAGAATTCACAACAATGCGGCGAGCCAACGGCTTCCACTCCATCACTTGGGTCCAGCCGTTGACCAGAATGCGTTCCTGGCGCCCGAATCGGGCCAGGTTTTCAGCTAGATGGGTGTAAGCTGGGCCGCGGTGTTCGTCCACGTCCACCACTAACGGGTTCCCACCGAAAGCGCGAAAGATCTTTTGCCCGAGTTCAACCCACTCCTCCCGGCCGTTAAAGCCAGGATCCCGGGCCACGGCAGGGGACGGCATCCAAAGATGGGGCAAAAGGAAAAGGGCGAGGGCCGCGGTTTTCTTCCACGTTCCGAGGGAGGGGATGAGGCCGGCCAGAAGGAGCGAGGCAGGTGTCAAGAGCCGCCACGGAAACTGAAGAAACTCGAGAGGCCGAAACGCAATCCAAATGGGATAGCTCAGGGGCGTGGCCAGGAGGATGGTAGCCAGGGTCAAGGCGGCTCGCCGGCGCTGGTGCTTCCACGCCAGCACCGCGGCTGCAGCCCAAAAAATAGCCAGCACCTCGAGCCGCCTTACGGCAGCGCTGTTGTGGGGGTCGGGGGCAAAGAGGAAGTTCTTGGTTGCCACGTAAATCCCCTCGGTGAGGCCCTCCTTGAACGGTACGAGCTTGGCTTCGGCATAAAGGGGAAGCCAGTGCCACGCCACGAGCCCCAAGCCGAGAGCCACCGGTACGAGGCGATGGAAGGTCCGCTCGGGGAACGGCTTGAAGCCCGTGCTGGCAAGGGTGACGAGGACAGCGGTCATGGCAAAGCTGGGGGCGTGGATGAGCCACAGCGCGGCCCACAGGACGGCTTCCAGCTTGGGAGAATTTTCGTCTCGGATAGCTGCTTCCAAAAGCCAAAGACTCAAGGGCAGGGCCAAAAGCTCCGAGGACGCGGCTCGATGGAAAAGGAGGAACGGAACCACGGGGCTCGCGCACCAAACCAAAGCCCAGGGCTTCTTGACTTCGGGGTGCCAACGGCGCGCGACCAAGAAGAGGGCGGCCAGGGACACGAACCACGCCAGGCGCAGCGCTCGGCCCACGTTGCCGAGGATGGCCCCGGCCATACCCACGAGCACGGGCCCACCGGGGCTGTAGAGGCGGATGCCGGGGCTGCCGAAACCGGCATTGAGGTCCGGGAGCCACAGGGGTAGCTCGCCTTCGGTGAGGCAGCGAGCCACCTGCTGGGGCCAGAGGACGTGCACGTAAATGTCCCAGCCAGCGGGGAGAAACGGCAAGATCGCCAGGGCCAAAGCACCCGCCGCTAGGCCGATGGTCGACAAAAGCCGTCGGCGAGCGTGCGGGGTCATCTCACCGCAACCTGTGAGCCCTAAACCAGCGCACGAAGCGGGCGATCCCTTCCTCGATGGGCACCTGCGGCTCCCATCCCCAGAGCCTTTTGGCCTTGGAAACGTCGGCGAAGGTGATGGGGACATCCCCCGGTTGGAGGGGGAGCTCCTCCACCAAGGGCGGGACCCCTAGTTCCCGGG
>JBAMMG010000093.1:0-766 GCA_039793905.1 Thermoanaerobaculum sp.
GTCGGTGGGTGGCCGACCGGGAGGTGTCTATGCCCGTGTACGAGTACACCTGCCAAGGGTGCGGCAACGCCCGGGGGGTTCACGGAGTGGGTTGAGCCGGAAACCCGAGTTGTGCCGACCCGCCCGGGAGTAGCCTGGCACTCGAGCAGCCTTCCGGGAGGAGCTCGGCTTCCGGGGGCAGCGTTTCAAGGAGCGGAATCGAGCTTGCCGGGCACAAAGCCCACGTGCCGGGCTCGAGGTTTTCCAGCTCGAGGCCTGTCGTTTCTTTCCCCTTGCCTCGAGCCAAGGGCAAGAGGGACGGCAAGGGGGCGTAGGCCCCGCGGTGGACGAGAACCCAAGAGCCGGCAGCCGGCCTGGCCTTGCCGGTGATGGTGAGGGTGCCACCCTCATCCTCCAGGTTGAACATGAGCTGGCGTTGGCCGCCGGTGGTGGCTCGGCGGAGGAGGAGGGGAAACCCGGGCGCGGAAACCAGGGCGTTGAGCTGGGGGCACGGGAGGCGCACGTGAGTCTCGAAGGTTCCGTGAATATCGGTGCGTGCCGGAAAGCTCACCATTTGTGTGGCACCACGGGAAAAGCAGGCGGGTTTCAGGATCACTGTGGCACCCGCAACGGGCTGGCCCCGGTAGCGAACCTGGCCGCGTACGAGGACGCGTTCGGTTACGACCAAGCGGACCTTGGGCGCTTCCCCACGCTCCGGAATGTCCACGACCTGCCCGTCGCTTTCGGCATCGAGGGCCCGAGCGGAAAGGAGCCACGGCCCCGGTGT
>JBAMMG010000093.1:776-16222 GCA_039793905.1 Thermoanaerobaculum sp.
TAGACCCCGAAGCACGAAAATCCCATCCTTGCCGGTAATGGCTTCGGCCTGGGAGCGCTTCTTGCCGTTGGCACCGAGGCGCAGGGCCCAAACCGTGGCTCCTTCGACGGCGGCCCCCTCGTCATTGGCCACGGTGCCTTCCAAGCGAGTGTCGGGGATCACCAGCTCCCATTGGAGCCTGCTCTTACCTTCTGGGACCTCCAAAGGTTCGCACGGCACGATTTCCTGACCGAGGCGGACGGTTACGCTCCATTCGCCAGCTTGGGGAAGGAAGAGCCCGAAACGGCCGCTCTCGTCGCTGGCCCCGCATATCCGGCTTGCCTTGGCCGTGTGAACAAGGCACACCTCCCCCGAGATTACTCGGTCCCCGATGCGGAGGCGCCCTTCTACCGTCACGAACCGCAGCTCCACGACTTTCCGCGTCACCGGAGCGCTAACCTCCAGGTCCTCTTCCAGCCACGTCCGATCGGGCTCGGAGCTCACGACCAAGCGGTAGCTCCCCGGTGCCAGGGCGGTCGTGCACACCCCGGAAGAGTCCACCACCTGCTCGGCAACTTTGGTCTTGAATGTGCCGCCAAGGGTTGGCAAGCCCCGGTCAATTTCCACTCGAAACGGTGAGCCCCAGGGGTCAGCCGTGGGAGCCACCGTAATCTCCACAGGGACGGGACGACGGAGCACGAGAGGCTCGGTGAGTTGGGTTTCCGCGCGTTCCTCCACAAGGATTGGCTCTAGGGTTTCGGGAGCGACCCCCTCGGCGCGGGCCACGAGCCGGTACCGTCCCCCGGACAGCGGGAAAAGCTGAAAGAACCCGCGGTCGTTGGACCGAGTCCTGCGCCGCTGGACCGAAAGGCGCTGGGCATCGCGCTCATGGAGGAATCGGGTTTCCACGGAGGGCTCGAGGAGCAGCTCGACCCCTGCCAGCGGTCGCCGATCCTCGTCCACCACGAAGCCCGAAAGGCTGGCACCCTCGGGGAGATTCACAGCTCCCAGGTCCAACCCCGAAGGCGAGGTCACATTGGCATCCCAAAAGTAGTGTGGCGCGCGACCCGGCGCGGAAAGGCGCAGGTCCCAAACACCAGCCGGAAGAAAGGCCTGGAAGCGGCCATCGGTTTCGGGTTTGACCGTCAGCTCACCCTGCACCATGGCCCCGTGCTCTTCCGTCAGCGGCTCACGGAAGAAGATCTGGAGCTCACCGGAAAGGCTGGGCTGGGCACGACCGCGCAGGGGCCGCAACGGGCGGCCTTGAACCACCTGCGAGGCCCCTTCACTTTGGACCACGAGGCGGAGCTCCGGGAACCAGAGGCCTGGGGCCTCCACCCGGACCTCCACCTGGCTCGGTTCATCTACGGTCAGCGTTGCGCGCCCGGGGTAAGCCACCTGGGTCGTGCCCTCCCGGGTCTCGCCTCCAGCAAGGGGGCGGGCCACCCACCGCACGGTCACGGCGGGTGGCCTCGGCGCGTCGGGAAACCCCGGAGCTGGCGTCGCATCGAGGCTTAGGGTGAAAGCGGCGAGGGCAAACACTGCCAGACTCACGTGTTCCTCCTCTACGGGTGCTTTGTCGCCCTGTGACCTTCACACGGTGACGATTCGGCAGTGGTAGAAGACCATCTCGCAGCCCTCGGGTGTTTGTTGGCACCCAGCCCACCCTTGGGGCAGGCCACCCACGCACACCTGTCGCGGCTCATACCAACACTCCCGCACGCCCTGGATGGTAACGCAGACATAGACCTCCACGAAGGCGCGGTCGTAACACAAGCTTGCTTGCACCGGGGCCGGAAGAGCGGTAAGGCCGAGGAGCAGGGCGAGCGCCAAGCCCAGCGCCCCGAAAAGCCTCTGCCGAGGCGATGCTGCAGCCCGGTGACCACTCGCCCACCGTTGGCGTGGGAAGGGCCGAAAGTGCGCTGCCCTCGTCATAATGACCTCCTTTCCCACCGCGCTTGCGGCGCGGCGACCTTTTGCGGGTATTCTCTCTCTCTCTCTTGTCAAGCCCGCCGGCGCCGTCCGAGGCCTTGGGCGCAACGGGAGCTTTCGGTGGAGGCGAGGCAACCCCGTTATCCTGGAAATAGGTTTTGGGCTTGCCAAAGGCCGGCGACATCCGCATTTTTTATGGAGAAGGTCGGTGGGTGGCCGACCGGGAGGTGTCTATGCCCGTGTACGAGTACACCTGCCAGGGGTGCGGCAAGCGGTTCGAGGTTCGCGCGAGCCTGGAAGAGCGGGAAAAACTCAAGGTAACCTGCCCTGAGTGCAAGTCGGAAAAGGTCGAGCGCGCTTTTTCCGCCTTTTACGCCAAAACGTCCCGAAAGAGCTAGGCTTTCGGCGCTTCCTCAGGAGGCTCTCCGCCAGGCCCGGGCGATCCTCGGGTTCGCCCGTGGTCGTTTGGCCGAAGGCCAATGATGTCCTGAGTGCCCGTGTCTGCTGGGCCCAGGGGGAAGCTCGGCGCCACCCGGAGCTCCCGGGTTTGGGTTTTTTGGCTCTTTTGCCGGAGGTGTCGGGTCAGCGGCATGCGGGGGTGCCAAAGAGCCGCGCCTCGCCCTGAATGCCTCTTGCTTCACCATCGAGGCACGGTCCACCAAAGAAAAAGGGGCGCAGCAGCGCCCCTTTTTTTTCTTTTGTGCTTTCAGCGCTTGCTAGCTGAGCGGGGGAAACGCCCAGAGGATTTGACCGCTGAGGGAAATGGCCACCAGGGAGTGATTCCAAGACCCTTGCCCTGGATTCATGCCGCCGTTGCCGCGGGATCCGCCCATGTGGCCTCGACCCATGCCGCCTTGATTTCCCGAATTTTGGGAACCAAAGGCGGAGCCTCCACCCACAAAAGCGTACACCCGGTCGCCGGCGGGGGTGAGGCCGTGAACCATGGCGGGCAGGTTCAGCCGCCACAGCTCCACGCCGTTGGCGAGGTGCAAGGCCACGAGCTGGGCGTTACCGGTGGTCCCCCCGGGGGTGAAAAAGCCCGCACCCACAGCGACCAACACCGTCTGGCCCACCACCACGACCTCTCCCAGGCCAGCTTCTGCCCGCCAAGTCCAAAGAACCTGACCCACAGGGGAGAGGACCACCAGCTCCATGCCGTTGGGGAGCTGTTGCTGGTTGAGGGTGGGGCGCACCACCAGAACCTCGCCGGTGGGGGCCACCACCGGCGCCATGCCGTCCATCCCCCCTCCCATCCCCATTTGGGCAAAGCTAGCAGCGGAAAAAGCAAGCAGGAGAAATAATGCCGTTGCGATTTTTTTCATCGTTCTTTCCTCCCTTTCTGGGCCTTTCAGGCCCACTGGAGACATGAGCAACTTTCGTGCCACAACCCTCACAGCCGGTGGCGTCCCGGCGGTTGGGTGGTTGGGGCTTTTCGCCTCATGGGTGGGGCAAACCGCCCCCTGATCTCCTCAATGCCGATGGGGCCCCATTCCCGAAGGGGGACGGCGAGTGGTGCCGCCCATACCGCCTTCTCCGTGCCCGTCCATGTCCCTAGGGACCATGCCACCCATGGCGCCTCGCTGGCGCCAGGTTTCGGGGCTCATACCGTGGGGCATGGGACGGGAGAAGGGTCGTTGCGTGGGCGAAAAGCTGCACATGTGTCCGGCGGGCACCAGAACCGGTGGCACCTCGGGGAGGTGGGAACGCACCTCCACCGTTCCTTCGAAGACCGCCAAGAACGTTTCACCTTGACTTTTAACCTCCACGCCGTAGGCGGTGCCGCGGACGGCCAGGGTAGCTCCCGGTGTGGCCACGAGCCGCTCTTGGTTTCCCACAAGGGCGTCGAACACCGCCCACAGCTTGCCTTTTTGCAGCTCCAACAAAACCCCCGGTTGGTCACTGGTCAGCACCGCCCGCGTCAGGGGGAACAGCTCGAAGCGACATCCGTGGGTAGGAACCGAAAGCAGCGCGTGGCCGAAGAGGCCAGTGCGCACCTTGTCGCCCCCGAAGGCTGCCGCGCCCGTGGTGGCCCGCCGTTCCTGTTGGCCACTGGTCACGACCACCTTGCCCTTCACCTGCTCGAAGCGGTACTCCAGCGGGGCATCCCCTTGGGCAGCTGCCAGCACCAGGGCTAAGCCAGCCAGGTTCCTCATGGCTTATCCTCCTCGCCGTTTTGTCTTTCAAGTTTTATGCCAAACCGCTTGAGCTTTCGGGCCAGGGTTTTGCGGTCTATGCCCAGAAGCTGAGCGGCCCGACTGCGGTTACCGCTCACCTGGGAAAGCACTGCCAAAATATGTTGGCGCTCGGCTTCCTCCAGGGAGGTGAGGGGTTGTGGGGATGCGGGCCTCTCTGGGGAAGGGGACGTTTGCAGGAGCCGGCGCAGCTCGTCGGCGTCAGCCAACCCCTTGGTGTTGATGATCATGCGACGCACCACCTGTTCTAATTCCCGTACGTTCCCTGGCCACGGGTGGGCGGAAAGGATGGCCAGCACCTCGGGGGTGGCGCTTCCTGTACGTTCTAGGCCGAGCTCGGCGGCGATTTTGCGGCGAAAGTGCTCCACCAGCTCCGGAATATCCGAGGCCCGATGGCGCAGGGGCGGGAGGCGGATTTCGTAGGCGGCTAGCCGAAAGTAAAGGTCAGCGCGAAAGCAACCCTGGTGCACCAGCTCTCCCAAGTCGCGGTTCGTGGCGGCCACGACCCGCACCCGCACCGGTATGGGTTTGTCGCTTCCCAGAGGGCGTATCAGCCCGTCCTGCAAGAAGCGCAGGAGCTTGACCTGAAACGCTGGGGAGACCTCCCCGATTTCGTCCAGGAAAACCGTTCCCCCGTCGGCGCTGGCGAGCGCCCCTTTGCGGTCAGCGTGGGCGTCGGTAAAAGCCCCCTTTTTGTGGCCGAAAAGCTCGCTTTCCAGGAGCGAGTCAGGAATGGCACCGCAGTTTACCGCCACAAAAGGACCGGAAGAAAAAGGCGAGTACTGGTGCAGGGCCTTCGCCACCAGCTCCTTGCCGGTACCCGTTTCTCCCAACACCAGGACAGGCACCGGCAGCGGCGCCACCTTGGCGATGGCCTTGTACACCTCCACCATGGAGGGGTGGGAGCCCACGAACAAACTGGCCGGGGGAGGGGAGGCCTCGACGGGGGGTGGGGCGGGTTGGAGGAGCTTTTCCACTAAGGCCACCAGCTCCTGCACGGAAAAGGGCTTGGCTAGGTACTCCCAGGCCCCGAGGCGGGTGGCCTCCGTGGCGGTTTCCAGGCTCCCCCGGGCCGTCATCACGACGACCTTGGGGGCCTGAGGAAGGCCTGCCAGTTCCTCCAAAAGCTCCAACCCGGTTTCCCCCGGGAAGTAAATGTCGCAGAGGACAACGGAAAAAGCTTGCTGTTTTAGGGCTCGGCGGGCGGCGGTCAGCGAGGGAGCGCGGACCACGCTGTGTCCGGCCTTTTCCAAGCTCAAGGCTGCCACCTCGCGGATGGCCGGATCGTCGTCGACCACCAAGATACGCGCCACGGGATTACCCGGTAGCAAGGGGAAGCGAAATCCTAAAAACGCTGCCGCCTTCCGGGGCTTCACCCACGCTCGCTTCCCCCCCGTGCCATGTTACAACCTCGCGGACCACCGAAAGCCCCAAACCCAGCCCAGGGTTTTCTCCGGCGCTTTTACCGCGAAAAAAGCGTTTGAAGACGGCATCCCTTTCTTCTGGAGGGACGCCAGGACCGCGGTCCTCCACTTCCACCGTAGCTTTCCCGTGTTGGCTGGCAAAAACCCGCACCCATACCGGAATCCCCGGCGGCGAGAACTTGTGGGCGTTGCTCAAGAGGTTGTCCACGACTTGGGCCAAAAGACTTGCCAGCCCTTTTACCGGAACGGGGCCCGGGGCGCTCAGGATCAGAGGCCTGGTCCAACGGGCAGCCGCGAGCTCCACCCGCTCCGACACGAGAGCGGCCAGGTCGATTGTAGGCGCGTCTGGGGGGAAGGGGCGCAGGCTCAAGTTTTCCAACTGCAGCAAGGTATCCACCAGCTGGGAAAGGCGGGTAGCTTCCGTGGCCAAGAGCTGGGCAACCCTCTGGCGTTCTTCGGCGGAGAGCTCGTACGCTGCGAGAACCTGGCCGAGCCCCGCCAACCCGGCCAAAGGGGTTTTGAGCTCGTGGGCTAGGAGCCGGCTTTGGACCTTCCTCTCGTGCTCGAGCTGGGTCGCTGTTTTGGCCAGCTCCAAAAGCTGGGCAATCCGCGCTTCCGGTGTGCGGAAAGGCTCTGTTACGGCACCGTCCGCCGTGCTCGACGCTTCCTCCAGGACGGTCTCTATCCGGCGGGCCCAGCGCAAACCGGAAAACCCCATGAACGTGGCGAGGGTAAGGTCCCAGGTGAGCAAAGGGGTCTCTATCCGGAGGAAAAACAGGGCCGCCGCACCGGCAAGGACCGGAAGCAAAACCGCCACGCTCAAAGCTTGCCAAAGGGAAAGGCTGCCCGAGCGGCGGGCCTCTTCCAGCCCAAAAACAGCCAACGCCGACACCGCGGCTGCCAGCCAGGGGGGAAGGCGGTAAAGGAGCCCGCGGTGCAAAATACACTCGGTTATGGCTGCCTGAACCAATACGCCGGGGTCCGGGTTTCCCGGTCGCGATGTGGGGGTCGTGACCCGGTCGCCTAAACCGGCCGCAGTTGCTCCTAGGAAAACCACCCTTTGGGTCAGGCCGGTTTGCAGCTCGCCTTTGGCCAAAAGGTCGGCCACCGAAAGTGTGGCGATGTCCTGGGCGCGGTTGAGGAAATCCGGGCGAAGGGCTTTCCCCACCGGCAGGGGCTGGGGAGTAACCAGGGCGGCGGCGGCGAGAGAAAGGGCTGGCAAGGCGCGGGTTCCCAACTGCTTGGTGGCGGAAATGGTGCGCACCACGCCGTCGTGATCCGCATCGTAGGTAGCGTGGGCGAGGGTACCGGCGGAAGCCAGGCTTGGGGCGGGGAAAATCCAGGTGTGGTGTTGCTCGTGGGGGGCGGCTGCCAGAACCGTGGGCAAGTGCTTCAGGGAGGTGGCCAAGAGGGCGTCACCGGGGTCTGGCTCTACCAGAAGCAGGTCCACCACCAAACCCCTGGCGCCGGCCGCGGCTATCGCCGCGGCCACCTCCGCCAGCCGCTCCCGGGGCCAAGGGAAGCGCCCGAAGCGAGCTAGAGACGCCTCATCCACCACCACCGCTACGGTATGGCGCGGGGGCCGTTTCGGGGCCCAGGACAGCATGAGGTCGCGAAAGGGAAGCTCCCACCGGTCTGCGAGGCCACTGCTGGTAAGAGTCAGAACCACGGCCGCTGTCAAAAGCGGCAACCGCAGTGCGAAGGTGGCCCCTTTGCCTTTTCGCCCGCCGTCCTCATGCTGGGTACCCGCTGTGCGCTGCCCCTTGGCCATGGCCCCAGTACTCTAGTCCAAAGGCCTGGGAGAGGGAGCACCGTGATTCGGTGGGGAAAGCGTTTTCCGGGACTTGCCCTGGCCAGCAAAACGCCCCGGCGTGCGCCGGGGCGTAAGGTTTCCCGCGGGGAACGTTTTACTGACCCAAAAGTTCCCTCACCAAAAAGCCGGCATCGTATACCTTCTTGAGGGCTTCGGTCATGCCTGCCGTGTGCACGGCGACGGCACGGTTGGCGGTGATGTCGAAGACGAACCGGCCCACCAGGCTCTCGATGTTGCCGTCGAAGATGAGGCCCACGATTTCGCCGGCACGGTTGACCACCGGCGAGCCGGAGTTGCCGCCAATGATGTCGCAGGTGGAGACGAAGTTGAGGGGGGTGGCAAGGTTCAAAGCGTCTTTCTTTTCGAGCCAGCGTTGGGGCAAGTGGAACGGTGGCTTGTCATCGAAGGATGCGGCCCGGTCGTAAAGGCCGTAAAAGGTGGTCTTGCTGGGGGCTACCGTTCCGTTGTAGGGGTAACCGGTGACGGTGCCGTAGGTCAATCGCAAGGTGAAGGTGGCGTCGGGATAGGTGTCCTTGCCGTAAATGGCAAACCGGGCCTTGCCGATCTTTTCGCCTGCAGTGCGAACCACGGCCTCGATGGTGTCCTCGTACCACTTGCGGTCCTGGCGGAGGATGGGGTCCACCCGCCGCGCCAGGGCAATGAGGGGGTCGGTGGAGGCCGCTACGGCTTGTTCGCCCCCTTCCACGAGCTGCTTGCGGAACTCGGGGTCACCGAGCTTGGTGCCAGCAATGGCTTCGTGAGCCACTTCTTCCGGAGTCTTGCCGGCCAGGGCCGCTTTCACGAAGGGGTCCTCAGGCCCGAGCTTTTCGAGGGCTTCCCGCAAGCCGTCGGCCAAGAGCACCTCTTCGAACTCGGGGTACACCGGGGCCGGTGAAAAGAGCCGGAATTTGAGGGACGGGAGCTGGCTGTCGTGGAAGCCGTCCAAGCGCTCGCCGTCGGGCTTTTTCACTTCCGCCACGAGCTGCACGATGTTGAGGGCAATCCCCGGCAAGCGGTAGCCGGAAAGGCGGTGGTAGCTGTACTCTTTGGCCCGCTCCCGAAAGGCTTTTTGCGCCTTCTCGATGGCCTCCCAGGCGTCGCCGTAAGCCTTTTGCCAGGCGGGGTTGGCCGCCACCTTGGCGCGAAGCTCCTTCTCCTCCTGAGCCTTGAGGTTCAAAAGCTGCGGGTCCTTCAAGCCTTTGTACTCGCCGGAAAGGGCCTTCTTGGAGTTCTCGAGGCCGAAAATCATGCCGGCAGCCTGGCGGGCCTGCTCCTTGCCGCGGGCGGCATAAGTGCGGGCCACCGCCAAGCGGCGCTCGATGGCTTCCAGGCGCATGGGGTAGGTGACGTCCCGCAGGGTCTCCAGCTGCGCCAGGGTGTAGAGGCGGTTGGTGGAGCCGGGGTGACCGGAAACGAACACCAGCTCCCCGTCCTTGGCCCCTTCAGGGTTCCACTTGAGGAAGTGCTCGGGCTTGACCGGCTTGCCGTTCTCGTACACGCGGAAAAGCGCCATGTCCAGGTCGTAACGGGGGTAGGTGAAGTTGTCGGGATCACCGCCGTAAAACGCCGCTTGCTGCTCGGGGGCAAAGACCAGGCGCACGTCGGTGTACTTCTTGTAACGGTACAGCCAGTACTCGCCGCCGTGGTAAAGGGTGACGACATCCGAGCGCAGGCCGGTGGCCTCCATGCTTTCCTTTTCGATGGCCGCGATAGCGGCTTTGCGGGCGTCGTTGGCTTCCTTTTCACTCATCCCCGGCTTGACGGCGGCCATCACCCGCGCCGTGACGTCTTCCATGGACACCAGCACGTTGAGCTCCAGGTCCGGGCATTTGAGCTCTTCTTCGGCGGTGCGGGCGAGAAAGCCGTCAGCCACGTAGTCCTTTTGCGGCGAGGAAACCTTCTGCAGCTGGCCCAACGCCACGTGGTGGTTGGTGAGCACGAGACCGGTGGCGGAAACGAAAGAGCCGCTGCCGCCATCGTTGAAGCGCACCGAGGAGAGCCGCACGTGGTCCAGCCACTCTTTCGTCGGGGTGAAGCCGTACTTTTCCTGAAGTTGTTTGACGGGCGGGTTATCGAAGGTCCACATCCCTTCCTCGGCCACGAGGGTTGCGGCGAAAAAGCCGCATGCGAGAGCAACCACAGCTTTTCTCATCGTTCCTCCTTCCGCCGGAGCTTCCGGCATGGACACCAAGCTTACGCAAAAAACCGACCCGTAGTTTAGGGGCCGGGGTTTCCTGGGAGTTTCCGCCGCTAGCGCCTGTGGGGCGGGCGGCTGCGGCTCGGCCCACCGTGCCGCTCCTGCCGGCCGTGCTCTTTGTCCTTCGCCGGTGCGGGAGGCGCCAGAAGCGCCTTGCGCGATAGCTTGATGCGGTCCTGGGCGTCAATGCCAATGACCTTCACCGTGACCTTGTCCCCCAACTTGAGAACATCGGTGACCTCGCGGATGCGCTCGTGGGCAATTTCCGAAATGTGGAGGAGGCCGTCCTGGTTGGGGAGGATCTCGATGAACGCCCCGTAAGGCTCGATGCGCTTGACGGTCCCCTCGAAAACCTCGCCCACTTGCACCTGGCGCGTGAGGTTCTCGATGATTTGCCTCGCTTTGTGAGCCGCCTCCAGGTCGGGGGAGGCAATTTCCACACGGCCGTCGTCCTCGATGGTGATACGGGCACCGGTTTGCTCGCAAATGGCGCGGATGGTCTTGCCTCCCGGTCCGATCACGTCGCGGATCTTGTCGGGGTCGATGTAAACGTTGATGATGCGCGGGGCGTACGGCGAAATATCGGGTCGTGGCGCGGGAATGGCGGCGTGCATGATGTCCAAAAGCTCGAGCCGCGCTTTGCGCGCCTGCTCCAGGGCTTTTTCCAGGACCTCCCGGGAAAGCCCCGAAACCTTGATGTCCATCTGCAAGGCTGTCACCCCATCCCTGGTGCCGGCAACCTTGAAATCCATGTCCCCGTAGTGGTCCTCTTGGCCAGCGATGTCGGTGAGGACGGCGTGGCGCGTACCGTCGGAAACGAGCCCCATGGCAATCCCCGCTACGGGCTGGGCAATGGGTACGCCGGCGTCCATGAGGGCCAGAGTTCCACCACACACAGTGGCCATGGAGGAGGAGCCGTTGGACTCCAAGATGTCCGAAACCACCCGCAGGGTGTAGGGAAACGCGTCCTGGGAAGGGACCACCGGTGCCAAGGCGCGGCGGGCCAAATTCCCGTGGCCGATTTCCCGCCGGGAGGGTCCGCGCATGGGGCGCACCTCACCCACGGAAAAGGGCGGGAAGTTGTAATGGAGCATGAAGCGCTGCTGGGTTTCCCCTTCCAGGGCCTCGATGATCTGCACGTCCTCGGAGGTACCCAGGGTGCAGGTGACGAGGGCTTGGGTTTCGCCACGGGTAAAGAGGGCCGAGCCGTGGGTGCGGGGCAAAAGCCCCACCTCGCAGGTGACAGGGCGCATTTGATCAAAGGCCCGGCCGTCCAAGCGCTCGCCCTTTGCCAGCACTGCCTGCCGGAACTGGTCCTTGACCATGCGGTGGAGGATGGCCAAAACCCACGGCCCTTTTTCCGCCTGCTCTTCCTCTGGGAGGCTGGCCACGGCTTGGTCCTCCACCGCCTCGATGGCTTTCTTTTGCGCCATCTTCCCCCGCACCCGCAACGCCTCGTCCAGGGGTGCGGCAAATTGGGCGCGGATGGCAGCTTCGAACTCGGGGGGCCAAGGGTCAGCGGGAGGGACCCAGGTTGGCTTGGTTTTGCCGACCTTTTCCACCAGAGCCCGCTGGGCTTTGATGATCTCGCGGATGTGACGGTGGGCAACGTCAATGGCGTCGAGAATGGCGGCTTCGGGAACCCCTTGCGCCCCAGCTTCCACCATGACCACCGCTTCTTCGGTGCCTGCCACGACGATTTCCAGCGTCGCCCGGTCCCGCTGCTCGTGGGTGGGGTTGATCACGAACTGGCCATCCAGGAGTCCCACCCGAACCGCGCCCACGGGGGTGTCGAAGGGGCAATCGGAAACCATGAGGGCCGTGGACGCGGCGTTGATGGCGAGGACGTCGGGGTCGTTGGCACCGTCAGCGGACAGCACGGTGCCGATGATTTGCGTTTCCTGGCGGTACCCTTCGGGGAAGAGGGGCCGCAAGGGGCGGTCAATGAGACGGGCGGTGAGAATTTCCTTTTCGGTTGGCCGACCCTCGCGCTTGAACCAACCGCCCGGGATACGCCCGCCAGCGTAGGTATACTCCCGGTAATCCACGGTGAGGGGCAAGAAGTCCACCCCCACGCGCGGCTCCTTGGCGAAACACGCGGTGACCAGCACCACCGTTTCCCCGTAACGAACCAAGCAGGCCCCATCGGCCTGCTTGGCGACTTTCCCCACTTCGAGTTGCAGGGGTCTTCCTTCCAGTGTGACGCTTTCGATACCTTCCATGGCACTCCTTCAGGTTCGCGGAAACCGAGACCGGCGCGTCAACGGCGCAAGCCCAACCGCTCGATGAGAGCGCGGTAACGGTTGATGTCCTTGCGCTTGAGGTACTCCAAAAGCCTTCGCCGTTGCCCCACAAGCATCAAGAGCCCGCGCCGGGAGTGGTGATCCTTGACGTGAACCTTGAAATGCTCGGTGAGGTACTCGATGCGCTTGGTGAGAAGGGCAACCTGAACCTCGGGCGACCCGGTGTCGTGTTCGTGACGCCGGAACTCGGCAATGATCTTCTCTTTCGCTTGGGCGTATTCCCTTTCCGTCATCGGCAACTCCTTCACATGCTTTTCCGGGACCATCCCGGAAAAACCAGTTGATGCTACCACACACCCCCCACTTACTCAACCTCTGTCAGGACTGTCCGCGGCGCCACGGTGAGGCTGCGGGCCCGGGGGAGGTACACGGTGGCTTGTCCAATCCCCACCAGCTTTCCAGCGCGGTCCCGCACGGCCACCATTTTGCCGGGCACGAACTCTCCAACGGCTTCCCGTACCACCACCTCCTGTCCCCGGCAAAAGTGCTGCAACGCCACGGGGTTGAGGGTCACCGAAGGGAACGGCAAGGCAACGTGGTCGAGCTCGACCCAAGCAGGTTCGGGAATTTCCGGCGGCCTCTTGGCCAGCTCCTCAGCGGGCACGGCGTGGTCTACCTGCCACGGTCCTACCCGCACCCGCCGTAGCTTGGAGAGGTGCCCGCCGCACCCCAGCACCTCGCCAATGTCGTGGGCGAGGGACCGGACGTACGTTCCCGAGGAGCACACCACCGAAAAGCCCAGACGGTCAAGGGCGAGGGCTTCCAGCTTCAGCTCGAAGATCGTGACGAGCTTGGGTTCCCGGGGCACCTCCTGCCCTTCCCGGGCCAGCTCGTAAAACTTCTTGCCGTCCTTCTTCTTGGCGGAAAAGGGCGGAGGAAGCTGGGCTTGCTCCCCCGTGAAGCGCGTGACCAACTGGTGCAAGAGCTCGTCGTTGAGCTCGGGAACGGGCCTTGCCTCGCCCAGGGGCTCACCCTCGGCGTCGTAGGTGGTGGTGGCCAAGCCGAGGCGAATCTCCCCTTCGTACGCCTTTTCCCACGCCAAAAGGTACCCCTGGAGGCGGGTGGCCTTGCCCACGCACAGCACCAAAAGGCCGGTAGCTGCGGGGTCGAGGGTTCCCGTGTGGCCAATACGCTTTTCCCGCAAGCTCCGGCGCGCCACCTGGACCACATCGTGGGAAGTGGGGCCTTGGGGCTTGTCGACGAGGAGCAATCCAGCTTTTCCGCTCATGGCGACTCCGCAAGCGCGATGACGCCGGGAAGGATGGCTTCCCGGGCTTGGCTGAGGGTGCCGTGAAAGGTCAACCCCGCGGCGTTTTCATGCCCGCCGCCGCCAAAGGCTGCCGCCAGCTTTTGGACGTTCAAGGGACCTTTGGAGCGGAGGGAAACCCGCACCGTACCTGGGGCGAAGGCCTTGAAGAACACCGCCACCTTGACGCCCTCGATGGCTCTCGGGATGTTGACCATGTCCTCGGTGTCCTCCGGACCGGCACCAGCGGCGGCCAGCATGTCCGAGGTACAGGTCATCACGGCCACTTTGCCACCGGCGGCAAACTCGAGGGTGGAAAGCACCAAGGCCTGGAGGCGAACGACCCGCGCTGGAATGTGGTCGTTGAGGGCTTCGGCGATGGCGGCTGGCTGGGCCCCCGCTTCCACCAAACGTTTGGCCGCGGCAAAGGCGCGGGGGGTGGCGTTGGGGTAACGGAAATCCCCGGTTTCGGTCACGAGGGCGGTGTAAAGGCAGGTCGCCATGGTGGGGGTGAGGGGGACACCCGCGGCATCGGCCACCTCGAGGAGCATTTCCCCGACCGCTGGTGCCTCGGGGTCCACGAAGTTCACGGTGCCGTAGAGGGGGTTGTCCAGGTGGTGATCCACGTTGGCGAGCCGATGCTTCGTGAGCTCCGGAAACCCGGGGCGGTCGGGGCCGGGACACTCGAGGAAAACCACAAGGTCAGCTTTCTCTAAAAGCTCCGGGGGAACACGCTCGGCCAGGCGCACCTCGCCGAGGTTGGGGAGGAAGGCAAGGCTTGCGGGGTGTGGGTCGCGGTTGACCACCGCTGCCGCCTTGCCGAGCTTTCGGCACATTTCCCAAAGCGCCAGCTCGGAGCCGAGGGCGTCACCGTCGGGGCTGCGGTGCGAGGTGATGAGCACAAAGCGCGCGGCAGCAAGGGCTTCGGCGACAGCGAAAGCGTCGTGCTGGGGGTTACTCACCGCTACCCTCCGGGTGCTCCTTGGCGAGCTGGTCCAGGATTTGGGAGACCCGGTCGGCGTGCTCGTACCCTTTGTCGCGGAGGAAAATGAGCTCAGGAATGGTTTCCGCCTTCACGTGCCGCCGTAATTCGGCACGGAGGAAACCCTTGGCTTGCTCCAGCCCTTCCAGCGCCTGCCTTTCCCGTTCCTGGTCGCCAAAGACCGAAAAGTACGCCTTGGCCTGCCGGAGGTCCCCGGAAAGCTCCACCGCCGAAATGACCACACCCGCCAGGCGCGGGTCTTTGGCTTCCCGCAACAGCACGCTGGAGAGCACCTCCCGAATCGCCTCCTCGAGCCTTGCCTTTCGCAGTCTCGGATCGCGCATCCTCGTTCTCCTATCGGATCTGAACCACGCTCACCCGCTCGGCCAGCACCACGCCCCGAAAAAGCTCGTGCACCACTTCCAGGGCGCGGTTGACGGTGCCCCTGGCTTGGGCTTCGCCGGTGGCGAGGGCGGAAATGGCGAGTCCTGCCCGTTGGTGGAGGTCCTGGTAGTCCGCTTCTACCACCAGCACCGGGAGGCGGTGGCGGAGGCGGTCCGCCAGGGAGCGGAGGTCCTGCCGCTTGTCCTTCAAGGAGCGGGCGCCTGGGAAGTGAAGGTCCACTTCCGCCAACGCCACGAAAAGCGGCGACAGGTCTCCAGCCACGGGGTTCCTCCTCAGGCTTCCAGGGTTCGCGCCACTTCCACGAGCTGGTACGCCTCGATGACGTCACCCTGCTTGATGTCCTGGTACCCGGCCAGAGTCAAGCCGCACTCGAAGCCAGCCTTGACCTCGCTCACGTCGTCCTTGAAACGCTTGAGGCTCCCGAGGCTCCCTTCCCACACCACCACGTTGTCCCGCACCAGCCGCACCTTGGCCGATCGCGGGATGACGCCGTCCGTGACCATGCAACCGGCCACGGTTCCCACCTTGGGGATGTGAAAGATCTGCCGTACCTCCGCGCGGCCCAGCTCCTTTTCCTCGTACACCGGCTTGAGGAGGCCAGCCATGGCCTTTTGGATGTCCTCGGTGAGCTGGTAAATCACGTTGTAGGTCCGAATTTCCACCCGGTGCCGCTCGGCGAGCTCGCGAGCGGTACGCTCGGGCCGCACGTTGAAGCCGATGACGATGGCATCGGAAGCGGACGCCAGGTGAATGTCGTTTTCAGTGATGGCCCCCACCGAGGCGTGGAGCACGTTCACGGTCACCTCGGACGTGGAGAGTTTGGTGAGCGTGTCCCGGAGCACCTCCACCGAACCCTGAACGTCGGCCTTGAGGACGACGTTGAGCTCCTTGACCTCCTGGCTCGCCATGTGGTCCAAAAGCCCCTCCAGGGAGACCTTCTTCGCGGCCATTTGCTCTTCCCGCATGCGCTCGC
>JBAMMG010000094.1:0-15904 GCA_039793905.1 Thermoanaerobaculum sp.
GATGCGCCAGCGGCAGCGGAAGCCCAAGGGGGGGGTGAAGCGGTTTCGGGGGAGCGGGAGGAGGAGGTTGTCCTCGAGGGGGAAGGGTTTACGGCGGTGGTGAGCAACCGCGGTGGGGTGGTGCGGTCGCTGAAACTTGGCAAATACAGGGACAGCAACGGCCAGCCCCAGGAGCTAGCCGGTGAGGGGGGCGAAATCCTGGCGGTAGTTCCTGACGGGCCTTGGAACCGGGAGTTGTTTCGTCTTGAGCGCGTTCCTGGGGGCGTTTCTTTGGTGTGGGCGGATGGCCGGGGGCGCCGCGTGGAAAAGCGGCTGAAGGTGGCCGGCCCGTACCGCCTGGAGGTGGAGGGCACGCTGTGGGGTTTTGGGCCGGAGGCTGGGGTCGTGGCTTCAGGCCGCCTCGCCACGTGGCCGGGGGGCGAGGGGACGAATCGGCTGGCACGGGCGGACTTTGTGCTGCGGGTCGGGGGTAAGCTGAAGAGGGTGGCGGCGGGAAAGGCGGAGAGCGAGGGGGCTACGGTCGCGCCCGACTTTGTGGGGGCGGAGGATCAGTACTTCGTGCTGGCTTTTCTTCCGAAGCTGGCGGCGGGGGCGAAAGTTGACGGCGGGAGGGCGCTGGTGGTGGTGGGGAGCAGCGGAAGGTTCGCGGGGCTTTTGGTGGGTGCCCCGAAGGAGCATCGGCTGTTGAGGGAGTTGGGAAGGGGGCTGGACGAGACCCTCTCATTCGGATTTTTCGGTTTTCTGTCGTTGCTTTTCCTCGAGGTCCTGCGCTGGATCCATTCGTGGTCGGGGAACTGGGGGGTAGGGATTATCCTGTTGACGGCCTTGATCCGCGTGTTGCTGTTCCCCCTCACCCACAAAAGCACGGTGGCCATGAGGGCGATGGCGAAACTTCAGCCGAAGATCAAGGCCATTCAGGAGCGGTACCAGGAGCGGGCCAAGAAGGACCCAGCGGTGCGGCAGAAGATGAACGAGGAGATCATGGCGCTGTACCGTCGGGAAGGGGTCAACCCCATGGGAGGGTGCCTGCCCATGGTGGTGCAAATTCCGATCCTGTGGGCGTTGTACACGCTTTTTGCTTTTGCCATCGAGCTTCGGCACCAACCGTTTTTCTTGTGGATCCGGGATCTTTCAGCCAAGGACCCGACCTATGTGACGCCGATTCTCATGACGGCTTCCATGGTGCTCCAGCAGCGTTTGGCCCCGCAAACGGGGGACCCGGCCCAGCGGCGCATGTTCATGCTCCTGCCGTTCGTCTTTGGGCTTATGTTCATGAATTTCCCGTCCGGCTTGGTGCTGTACTGGTTGGTTAACAACCTCCTCACCATTGCCCAACAGCTCCTCACCGAGCGGCTCCTCCGTCGGGCCGAGACCACGGCTTGAGGGGCCAGGAAGGCGAATTTCGGGAGCTTTTGGGGGCTGCGGGCCTCGATGGGGGGGTCGTTGAGGGGCTCTTGATTTTCCTGGGGCTTCTGGGGAGGTGGGGGAGGGTCTGCGATCTGACGGCCTCCCTCCCGGCCCACGACTTGGTTCGGGACCACGTTTTGGAGTCGTTGGCGGGGGTGCCGTGGGTGCCCGCCGGGGTGGTGGTGGATGTGGGGAGCGGGGCGGGTTTCCCGGCGATCCCCATCCTCCTGGCCAGGCGAGACGTTCACGGGGTGCTGGTGGAGCCCCGGGCGCGGCGGTGGGCGTTCCTGAAGGAGGTCGTTCGGGAGCTGGGGCTTGATGCGGAGGTGCGGCGGGGGCGCGTTGAGGGGTTGGGGCTCGCGGGGGGGGGGGGGGCCCCGGGGGGGGGTTTGGGCCAGGGAGGTGTGGGAGGGCGGCGTGGGAGGTTTGGTGGGGGGAGGAGGGAGGCTGCTTTGGTGGGCGGGGCCGCGGGCCCCGGCAGGCCCGCCGGCGGGTTGGAAAGGTGTGGTAACCTCCCCCCTGCCTAACCCAAAGCGGGGGCGGCTGGTGGTTTGGGAGCGATGTTCCACGTGAAACAACAGGGCGAACCTCAAGGCTTTCAAAGGGTTGTGGCTGTGGCCAACCAAAAGGGCGGGGTTGGCAAAACCACCACCGTCATGAACCTTGGGGCAGCCCTGGCCACCTTTGAGCAGCGGGTGTTGGTCATTGATTTGGATCCCCAGTCCAACTGTTCCTCCGGGCTCGGGTGGTCGCGCCGGGACGCCCCTACCTCCTACGAAGTGCTGGAGGGGCTCGTGCCTTTGGTGGAGGCCGTGGTTCCCTCGTCGTTTCCGGGACTCGACCTCCTTCCTGCCAGCCCCGACTTGGTGGGGGCGGAAGTTGAGCTCCTCGCCCAGGAAAACCGGGCCCTTTGCTTGGCCCAGGCGCTGGCGGCGTCACCGCCCTCCCACACCTGGGTCCTCATTGACTGCCCCCCTTCCCTCGGGCTCTTGACCGTCAACGCCCTAGCAGCCGCCCACTCGGTGCTGATCCCTATCCAGTGCGAGTACTTCGCCTTAGAGGGTGTGAGCGAGCTCATGCGCACCCTGGAGCGAGTACGTGCCGCCTGGAACCCCGATTTGGAAATTGAAGGCGTGATTCTTACCCTCTACGACGAGCGCTTGAGCCTCGCCAACCAGGTGGTGGAGGAGGTGCGGCGCTTTTTTGCCGACAAGGTTTTCTCCACCGTGGTGCCGCGCAACGTGCGCTTGGCCGAGGCCCCATCGTTCGGACGCACGATCCTGGAGTACGACATCAAGAGCCGCGGTGCCCAAGCGTACCTTTCGCTGGCCCGCGAGCTCGTGGAGCGGAGGATGAACGATGAAACGCGCCGCCCTGGGTAAGGGCCTTTCCGCCCTGCTCCCCGAAGGCCCTGCCCCGTCCCGCGGGGTCCTGGAAATCCCCGTAACCGCGATCCGCCCCAACCCCCTCCAGCCCCGGCGCCAGTTTTCCCCAGAAAGCCTCCAGGAGCTCGCCGGCTCACTCAAGGCCCATGGGTTCCTGCAGCCGCTGGTGGTCGCCCCAGCCGAGGGGGGGTACGTGCTCATTGCCGGCGAGCGCCGGTGGCGGGCCGCGCAGCTGGCCGGCTTGACCAAGGTGCCGGCGGTGGTGCACCAGGCGGACACCGACGGGGACCGCTTGGCGCTGGCCCTCATTGAGAACCTCCAGCGCGAGGACCTCACCCCCATCGAGGAGGCTCGAGCCTACCTCCAACTGCGCACGGAGCTGGGCCTTTCCCAGGAGGAAATTGCCGAGCGGGTGGGCAAGGACCGCTCCACCGTGGCCAACGCCCTCCGCCTCTTGAGCCTCCCCCTTTCGGTGCAGGCCCTCGTGGACGAAGGGCGCCTTTCTGCCGGGCACGCCCGCACCCTGGCCGGTCTTTCCGACCCCAAAGCCCAGGAGGAGCTAGCCAACCGCTGTGTGGCTGAGGGGTGGTCGGTGCGGGAGTTAGAGCGCCGGTTGCGGCCAGCAAACCGCGCGCCTAAGCCCGCCAAAGACCCCGAAACCCTCGCCGCCGAGGACCGCCTGACCCTGGCCCTGGGGACCCGGGTGGCCATCCAGCGGCGGCGGCGGGGGGGCGAGATCCGCATTGCCTTTCGCAACGAGGCGGAGCTCATCCGCTTGTACCGCCTCTTGGCCGGGGAGAGAACATGAAGCGACCAGCAACCCTCAATGGTTTTTTGGACCAAGGCTGCACCATCCGCGGCGAGGTGAATTTTGCCGATCTCTTGCGCGTTCACGGCCATGTCATCGGCAGCGTCCGCAGCGCCGCTGAGCTGCTCGTGGGGGAAGGGGGCCTGGTGGAGGGTGAGGTGGAGGTAGGGCGCCTGGCCGTGGCCGGGACCGTCAAGGGGAAGGTGCGGGTCAAGGAAAAGCTCCTGGTCCACCCGGGAGGCAAGGTTTTTGCCGAAATTTGGACCCCAGCGCTGGTGGTGGAGGAAGGCGGGGTGGTGGAGGGGATGGTGCATATGGCGAACGGCTCGCCCCTTGACACGCCTGTCTCGAAGGTTTAGCCTGCGACGAGTGAACTTGAGACTCGCTTCGGAGGCCCCGCCCATGGATGTCACCCGCGCCCAAAAGCTTTTCGTGCAGTTCCTCCGGGACAACAACCTCAAGGTGACCAAGGAACGCCTCATGCTCCTGGAGGAGCTGGTCTCTTCCGACGGTCACCTGGATGCCGATACCCTCCTCTTTCAGGTTCGGCAACGGGGGAAAAAGGCTTCCCGCGCCACCATTTACCGCACCTTGGAGCTTCTGGTGCAGGCTGGCCTCGCCCGCAAGTCCCGCCTCGGGCGCGAGCATTACGTTTACGAGAAGGTCACCCCTGGGCAGAGGCACGACCACATGGTGTGCATGCAGTGCGGGCAGATCATCGAGTTTTTCGACCCGGCCCTTGAGGCGCGCCAGCGGGAGGTGTGCGAGGAGCGGGGGTTTAAACCCACGTACTTCGCCCTGCAAATCCACGGCGTCTGCGCCGATTGCCGCAAGAAAAGCTAGCTTTACGGGAAATTTCACCCCACGCTCGTGCGTTAAGCATGCTTGACAGTGTCCGGGAGAGTCGCTAAGCTTCCGGGCCCTGGGGGGTTATGGCGCGCACCGCGAGTCTGCCGCAAGCCACACCGCCGCTGCTGTTGGTCGGCAACCCGAACGTGGGCAAGAGCGTCATCTTTGGCGCTTTGACTCGCACCTACGTCACGGTCGCCAATTACCCGGGAACCACCGTGGAGATTGCCCGCGCCCGGGCCAAAGCCTTGCCCGGCGCCCCGGAACTCGTGGACACCCCCGGCACCAACTCCCTCATTCCCCAATCGGAAGACGAGCACGTCACCCGTGACATCCTCCTCAGAGAGCCGGAAGCTACGGTTATCCAAGTTGGGGATGCCAAAAACCTCCGCCGCACCCTTTACCTCACCCTGCAGCTCGGAGAGCTCGGACGGCGGCAGATCCTGCTTTTGAACCTTCAGGATGAAGCCCAGGACCTGGGGGTCCGGGTGGACCGTGGCGTCCTTGAAAGCCGGCTCGGGATTCCCGTTATCGCCACCACCGCGGTGCGGGGGGCGGGCCTCGAGCACATCCCCCGCCGCCTTGGGGAAGCGGCGGTGGCCCGGTTGGTGGCGTCGTACCCTCGCGCCGTGGAGGAGGCCGCAGCCAGGGTCGAGGCCCTGCTACCGGAAACGCTGGGCTCCGCCCGCCGCGGCGTGGCCCTTATGCTTCTCGCCGGCGATGACACCTTGGCGCCCTGGCTTGTGCCGCAGGTAGGGGCCGATGCCCTGGCCACCATTGGCAGCATCCGCGCCCACCTGGAGCGCCAGCTGGGCCGGCGGGTGGCGGGGGTTTTGGCGCGGTGCCGCTTTCGGGCCGTCGAGGACCTTTTGGCCCAAACCTACCGCGTGGACCGCGCGCCCTACGGCTCCCTCCGGGACACCTTGGGAAGCCTCACCATGCATCCGGTTTGGGGCGCAGTTTTCCTGGTCCTGGTGCTGGCTGCGGCCTACTTCTTCGTAGGGGTGTTTGGTGCCGGGACCCTGGTGGACCTCGTGGAGGACCAGCTTTTTGGCAAGCTCATCAACCCTGCGGCCACCCGCTTGATCCATGGCCTCGCCGGGGACGGCTTCGTCAGCCGCCTGCTCGTAGGGCCCTACGGCGTGATTACCATGGCCCTCACCTATGCCCTGGCCATCGTGCTGCCGGTGGTGGGCACGTTTTTCATCTTCTTCGGCATCCTGGAGGACTCCGGGTACCTGCCGCGCTTGGCCGTCATGCTCAACCGCGTTTTCCGTGCCATGGGGCTCAACGGCAAGGCGGTTTTGCCCATGGTCCTGGGGCTCGGCTGCGACACCATGGCCACGCTCACCACCCGCATCCTCCCTTCCAAGAAAGAGCGCGTCCTGGTGACGCTGCTTTTAGCCCTGGGGGTCCCCTGTTCCGCGCAGTTGGGTGTGATCCTGGCCATGCTGTCCAGCATGTCCTTTTGGGGGACTTTCATCTGGGGGGGTGTGGTGGCGGCGACGCTCTTTGGCGTGGGGTGGGCGGCGGCCCGCATCCTGCCCGGCCGTTCCTCGGACTTCCTTTTAGAAATCCCCCCTTTGCGGGTCCCCCAGCTCGGCAACATCCTCATCAAAACGGCCGCCCGCACCGAGTGGTACCTCGAGGAAGCGGTGCCCCTCTTCGTCTTGGGCACTCTTTTGTTGTTTGCCTTGGACGCCACGGGACTCCTCGCTGGGCTCGAGACCCTGGCCAAGCCGGTGGTTCGCGGTCTTCTGGGTTTGCCTCCGGAGGCAGCGTCCTCGTTCCTGGTGGGGTTCCTGCGCCGGGACTACGGGGCAGCGGGGCTCTACGCCCTGCGGGATGCCGGCAAGCTCGATGGCGTGCAAGCCGTGGTGTCCCTGGTGGTGATCACGCTGTTCGTGCCGTGCATCGCCAACTTTTTCATGATGATCAAGGAGCGCGGGCTCAAAACCGCCACAGCCATAGTGGCCTTTATCGTGCCCTTTGCGTTTCTGGTAGGGGGCCTTTTGAACTTCGTCCTCCGTGCCTTGGGGGTAACCCCGTGACCCACCCCTGGGTGCGCTGCCCTCTGTGCGGGTTCACCTTCGCCGGTGAGAAAAGCTGTCCTGCTGGTTGTCCCCTTGCCAAGAACTGCCAGATTCTCTGCTGCCCCAACTGCCACTACCGTTTCGTGACCACCTCGCCCTTGGTGTCGCGTCTCGCCAGGCTTTTCGGGCGGAAGGAGGCGTCATGAGCCAAGACGTTCTCCTGGCCAAGCCTCCCACCTGGGCCCGGGAGGAGGTTTTGGAAGAGCTTTGGACGGCCGAAGAGGCCGGGACGGCCCTCACCATCCCCACCCTCACCCGCCGCATCCACGCCGGCCCCTCCGAAGGGTGGGGGGGTGTGGTGCAGGAGCTAGTGGAAGCGGGGCTCGTGACCGTCGAGGGGGGGGTGGTGCGCTTGACACCCCAAGGCAGCGAGCAAGCTCGGGAAGTGGTGCGCCACCACCGCTTGGCGGAGGTTTTGTTCTACGAGGTCCTCCAGCTGCCCATGAAGGACAGCGAAGCCGAAGCCTGCCGCTTGGAGCACCTCCTTTCGGCGGAAGCCGCGGAAGCGGTCTGCACGTTCCTCGGGCACCCTCCGGTTTGCCCCCACGGCCGTCCCATCCCTCCTGGCCGCTGTTGCCAAACCCTGACTCGGCCGCTGGCGCCACTTTTGGTCCCTCTCGCCCACCTCAAGCCGGGCCAGCAAGCCAAAGTCGTGCTTTTGGCTCCCAAGCACCGGGACCGCCTGGAGCAGCTCGCCGACCTGGGGCTGACCCCGGGAGCGGTGGTGCACCTCAAGCAAAAGCAGCCGTCCGTGGTCGTGGAGGTGGACCGTACGCTTTTGGCCCTGGAAGACGACATTGCTGCCGGCATTTACGTGCGCCCGGTGGCCGAATGGTAGTCGTTAAGCATACTTGACAACCTAAAGCCGAAGCGCTAAATTACCCGGCGTATGGAGAGCTTTTCCGCCACCTGGAGGGCGTTCGAGGCCAACGAAATTACCCACTCAGCCGCCCACTACCTTTTGGCCATTGCGGCCTTCAACCACCGCGGCCGCGACCCTCGGGCGGTGGATGTCGCCAGAGAGCTGGGGATCTCCCGCGCGGCAGCATCCCTCCAGCTGCGGAGCTTGCAAGAGCACGGCTTGGTGGAGGTGGATCCCCACCAGCGCTTGCACCTCACCCGGGCCGGTGCCGACGTGGTGGCGCGGGTGGCTTCCAAGCGGGAGGTGGTGCGGGTGTTCCTGGAAGAAATCCTGGGTGTGCGCCCGCAAGCTGCGGCGCTGGACGCCTGCAAGGTGGAGCACCTGCTCTCCGAAGAAACGGGAGCAGCCCTCATCCGCCTCATCCGTTTCCTCCGCTCCGAGCACCCCGCTGCCCGCCAGGCTCTGGCGGTTTTCAAGGAAACCACCGCGTCGTGCCCGCCCGAGGCTCGCTGCGACCTTTGCACCAATACCTGCCTTTTGGCCGTAGGGGCCAGTAGCTAAAGAGGCATCCCATGACGTTCCC
This sequence comes from Thermoanaerobaculum sp., assembly GCA_039793905.1. GTDB lineage: Bacteria > Acidobacteriota > Thermoanaerobaculia > Thermoanaerobaculales > Thermoanaerobaculaceae > Thermoanaerobaculum. The sequence continues at coordinate 7,988 of JBAMMG010000094.1, forward strand.
CGTGGCCTTTCCCGACCATCGTTCCAAGCGATTGAGAATACGTTCACATTTCATTCTTTTTTTCTTTTCGCGACCCTGGCCCACGCCGCCGAGCCCTGCCTCCGGGAAGTGGCGGTCATGGGAACCTGGTTTTCCGCGAGGGTTTGGGCCGCTCCCGAGGCCGACCCCTGCACGGCGGCTGAAAAAGCCATCCGGGCGGTGGGAGCCACTGAGCGCCGCCTCTCCACCTGGCGGGAGGATACGGAGTTGGCGAAAATCAACGCCGCTCCCACCGGCACCCCCATACCCGTCTCTCCGCCCCTCTGCCAGGAGCTTCGGCAGGCCCTCTTTTGGGCCCGGAAAAGTGCCGGTGCCTTCGACCCCGCGGTCGGGGCGCTCATCCGCGCCTACGACCTGCGGGGGACTGGGCGCTGGCCCAGCCCCCGGGAACTGGCCACGGCCTTGGAGGCCGTGGGCTACCACAAGCTGCGCCTGGCAAACTGCCAGCTGGTCAAGACGGTGCCTGACCTGCTTTTGGACGAAGGGGCCTTCGGCAAGGGAGCGGCTTTGGACGCAGCTTTGGCCGCTCTGGGCGACGGGGTAAAGGCCGCCGAGCTCGACCTGGGAGGCCAGGTGCGCTTTTTCGGAGGCCAGGAACTGGCGGTGGACCCGGTGCACCCGGACCATCGCCAGGAGGTGGTGGCGACGTGGCTCGTGCCCCCGGGGTCGGTGGCCACCTCGGGCAACAGCGAGCGGAGGCGGAACGTGCGTGGCCAGCGTTTGGGTCATATCTTGGACCCCAGAACCGGCAAGCCCGCGCGCGATTTTGGTTCGGTGGCGGTGTGGGCGCCCACAGGGCTCGTCGCCGATTGCCTGTCCACTGCCCTTTACGTCCTGGGCCCCGGGGAGGGGTCGCGGTTCTTGGCAGGCTTTCCGGAGGCAGCGGCGGTTTTTTTGGTCCGCGAAGGGAAAAACTTGCGCCTTCTGGCCCTGGGCCCCAGGGGCACGCTCATCCCCAAAGCACCGTACGTGGACGTGGACTCCCAACCCTGGCCCGGAAAGGGCCAAAAGGAGGAACCATGAGGCGGTACCGTGTGATCATCCTTTTTCTGATGTTGGGCACAGCCCTCTCGGCGGGGGGCCAAACCCTGGAGGAGAGGGTCAAGGCCCTGGAAGCTGAGCTCGCTGCCCTGCAAAAGCAGCTGGCCTTAGCCCAGGCTGCCGACGACGACGCCCGCCTTACGGAGCTGGAACGCAACCTTTCGGTGCTGGCGGAAGAGCTGGAGCGCCTGCGCCTGGGCGAGCTGGGGGAAGCCGTTGCCAAGCCCAAAGCCTTAGACCTTGCGCCGGCTGCGGCTAAGGTTTACGGCGCCAAGCCCGGCGTCAGCGTGGGCGGTTACGGGGAGCTTTTGTACCAGAATTTCGCCAGTCGCCGGGATGACGGCCGGCCCTCCGGTAAGGTGGACACGCCCGACGCCTACCGCGCCGTCCTCTACGCCGTTTACAAGTTCGACGACGGCTGGATTTTCAACTCCGAACTGGAAGTGGAGCACGCCCATACCGGCAAAGGCGGGGAAGTGGAGCTGGAGTCCGCGTACCTGGATTGGCTCGCGTCACCCGCGGCCAACCTCCGGGCTGGCCTCGTGCTGGTGCCCCTTGGGCTGGTCAACGAGATTGACGAGCCCACCACGTTTCTCCCCGCTCGCCGCAGCGAAACCGAAACCCGGATCCTTCCCACCACGTGGTTGGAGCTGGGGGTAGGGGCCTTTGGCGACCTGGGCCCCCTGAGCTACCGCACCTACGTGCTGACCGCTCTCGACGCCACCAAGTTTTCCGCTGCCGGCCTTCGCGACGGACGGCAGTCGGGGGCCAAAGCCAAAGCCGAGAGCTGGGCGTGGGTGGGGCGCGTGGACTGGACCGCCACTCCCGGTTTCCTTGCCGGCATCGGCGCCTACTTTGGGGAAGCTGGGCAAAACCTCACGGCTGTCAGCGGCAACAAACTCGACGTTCCCGTGCGCATCGTCGAAGGGCACGTCGAGTGGAAGCCCCACCGCTGGACGGTGCGGGGGGTCGTGGCCCAGGCTGACGTGGACCAGGCTGGAGACCTTAACCGCCGGTTGGGCCTCGGGGGCTCTGCCGGCGTGGCGCGACGATTGGAGGGTGGTTACGTGGAGGTGGCTTACGATCTCCTGCCGGCGGAAAAGAAAACGCTGGCACCGTTTTTCCGCTACGAAGCCATCAACACCCAAAAAGCCATGCCCCGGGGTTTCGTCGCCAACCCCGCCAACGACCAGAAGGTCCTTACCCTCGGCATCGCTTTCCAGCCCCTGCCGCAAATCATCTTCAAGGCCGACGTCCAAAACTACCGCAACGACGCGGGAACCGGTGTCAATCAGTGGAACCTGGCGCTGGGCTATGTGTTCTAACCGAAAGCTTTTGGCTCTAGTTGTCCGGAAAGGAGCGCTCCTCCTCCCCGGCTTTCTCGCCCTTGTCGCCGAGGGCCGGGTCCTCCGCACCGCCGAGGAAGCCCTGGCTTTAGCCTTTCCCGGCGGCGAGGTGCACAAGCAAGCTTTTTACCTGCGGGCAGAGGAAAAGGCGGCCCTCCAGGCCCAAGGCCTTGGCGACGTCCCGGGCCTCGTTTTTCAGTACCAGGTGCACCAGGGCGGGAAACTCGTGGCCTACGCCTACCTGGATACCCACCGGGTGCGCACCCTTCCCGAAACCCTGCTGGTCATCCTCGACCCGCAAGCCCAGGTGCTGCGGGTGGAGATCCTCGCCTTTTCCGAGCCTGAAGACTACCTGCCCCGCCCCGAGTGGTACCGGCAGTTTGCGGGCAGCTCCGCCGCAAAGCCCCCACAGCTGGGGACCACCATCCGCCCGGTTTCGGGAGCGACCCTTACGGCCCACGCTACGGCAGTAGCGGTGCGCCGGGTGCTCGCCGTCCACAGGGTCCTGGTGCCATGAACAACGGCTTCCGCCGCTCAGGGCTTTTGCTCGCCGAGCTCGTGCTCTTCCACGGAGCTGTCCTGGCGGCCGCGGTGACCGGGCTTGCCCTCCTCTGGCTGCGGTTTTTCGCCAAGCCCGAGGATCCCTTTGCCGCCTTCCACCCGGCCCTTCCCTTTTGGCAGCACCTCCACGTCCTGGTCGTGCCGGCCTTGGGTCTCGCCCTGGGGGTCGTGTGGGCCCCCTACGCCCACACCTTTTTTCGCGCCCAAAAGCCCCGGCGGTGGAGCGGCCTCGCCCTCCTCCTTCTTGGGCTCGGGATGGTGTTTTCCGGAGCGCTCTGCCAGGTCAGCGTGGCGGCGGCGGCGCGGAGGGCGTGGGGCGTCACCCATGGGGCCTTGGGGGTGGCTTGGCTGGCCGCTTTAGGCGCCCATCTCCTTTCCCGCCAAAAAAACGGGCCCCCAAAGGGGTAGGGCTAGGCTACGAACCGGATGCGGGCGAAGCGGCGCTTGCCCACCTGCAGCAGGAACCCCGAGCCCGGTTGGCAGGAAACCTGAACGTACGGGTCGGAAACAACGGCTCCGTCCACCCTCACGCCTCCTTGGGTCATGAGGCGCCGGGCCTCGGCGTTGGAAGGGGCCAGCCCCGCCGCCACCAACAGCTTGGCGAGGAGCTGGGGACCGGAAGCGGGCAGCGTCACCTCCTGGACCTCCTCGGGGACCTCCCGCCGCTGGTGCACGGTCCGGAAGTGCTCCTCGGCGCGCCGCGCCGCCTCTTCCCCGTGGAAGTCCCTGGTGATGCTGCGGGCGAGGGCAAACTTCACCTCCATGGGGTGCCGCCGACCCTGGGCCACGTCGTTCTTCATGGCGGCCAACTCCGAGGCCGGGGTGTCGGTGAGAAGCTCCCAATAAAGCCACATGAGGTCGTCGGAGATGGACATGAGCTTCCCGAACATGTCTTCGGGAGGGTCCTCCACCGCCACGTAGTTCCCCAGAGATTTGGACATTTTTTCCACCCCGTCGAGGCCGGGGAGGAGCGGCAAGGTCATGACGATTTGCGGCAAAAGCCCCATCTTTTCCATGAGATCCCGCCCCACCAAAAGGTTGAAGAGCTGGTCGGTTCCCCCCAGCTCCACGTCGGCTTTGAGCGCCACCGAATCGTAGGCTTGCGCCACCGGATAGAGCAGCTCGTGGAGGGCGATGGGCTGCCCGGCTGCCAATCGCTTGGCAAAGTCGTCCCGCTCCAGCATCTGGGCCACCGTGACCTTGGCCGTGAGGCGAATCCAATCCTCCGAGGTAAGGGCCCCGAGCCAGCGGGAGTTGAAATCCACCACCGTCGCTTTTGGGTCCAGAAGCTTGAAGATCTGGCGTTTGTAGGTTTCAGCGTTGGCCAAGACCTGCTCCCGGGTGAGCTGCGGGCGGGTGGCTTTTTTCCCCGTGGGGTCACCAATCATGCCCGTGAAATCCCCAATGAGGAAAACCACGGTGTGGCCCAGCATTTGGAAGTGCCGCATCTTGCGGATCACGACGGTGTGGCCCAGGTGCAGGTCGGGAGCCGAAGGGTCGAACCCCACCTTGACCACCAGCCCCCTCCCTTCCTTTTGGGCCTTGACGAGGCGGGCCTCCAGGTCCTCGGGGCGCACCACGTCCACGCACCCTTTCAGAAGCAGGTCCATATGTTCGGAAACGGATTTCAACGGGCACCTCCTTGCGCACCTTTGTCGCTGCCTTTGGCCGGTGCTCCCGCAGGGCCGGCCCCCAGGCGTGGGAGCTGGCGGAAGCCAGGAAGAGCGACGGCCACCTGGCGCACCTCCTCGTCCCCAGGGGGTTGCCAGAAGGGGGGAGCGAGGCTTGGGGCAAAAACCCCCAAGGCGCGGCGAGCGGTAGCTTGGGCGGCGGATCCAAAGAGCCTCCCCGTGAGCGCCTCCCAGGCCTTGGTGGTGTCTTCGGGGCCCAGGAGCCGGGCCTCCTCCCATGCCGATGCCAGGCGCTCCTCTTGCGCCGGCAGGGTGGGGGCGCCCCCGCCTCCGAAGAGCACCACGAGGCCTCCAGGGGGGTGGTGCTGCTCCACCTCCACCCCCTGCGCCGCCAAACGCTGGGCCAGCGCTTCCCCGACTACCGTTCCGGCCAGGGTCCCGGGAAGCTCCACCACCGCCCAAACCTCCCCGGAACCTACCCGCTCCTGCCGCCAGAGGCCCGGCGCCAAGCGCCGGATTTGGCGAACCTTGCCGGCCGGGACGGCGGCCAAAAACTTTTCCGCCGCCTCCCCAAGCTCCTCGTGGCCTTCGGGTAGGGCCAGGACAACCGCCACATTTTCGCCAAAGACCTCGAAGCCCAAGCCAAGGGCCTCCAAGGCCTGAGTTCGGAGCCCCGCCCCCCCTCGCCCCCGCGGCCTTGACACCACCGCCATCAACTCTTCCAAGGCGTCAATGAGCTCTTCCCCCGAACCGACTGCAGCTACCGCCGCCATGCCGCTGGCCACGGTCACCTGGGACGGCAGCCCCTTGGCCGCCAAGCTCACCGCCCCCTCCTGGGCGAGATCCCCGGCCACGGTGGCGTCCAGGCCGGACAGCGCGACGGCGAGGAGACCGGTATCCCCACCGGTTCGCGTCAAAACCAAAACGGCGCCGTTGGCCAGGGTCTTGGTTTCAGGGGGAAGGATCCGGCGTTCCCGCTCGTAAATTTCGGCGTTGCCCGCCGGCTCCATCACCTCGGCCAAAAAACGGGTCAACGCGGCCGGGGAGGGGGCCACCGGGAAAAAGAGCGGGCCGAGGGCCCCGCCCCACCCGAGACGCTGGCACGCGGCAAGGGCCACGCCCTTTGGGTCCACCGCCCACCGATGGGCCTCCCTCTTTTGACCCGCGAGGAAAGCTGTCATTTCCCCTTCCTCCACAGGGGCAGCCAGCTCGCCCCGCCGGTCCCGCGCGTCCACGAGCCTTTCCCGGGGGTCCCCTCCCTGATGGTAAAAGACCAAAAGCGGGCAGGCTCCCCCCTCCACCCGCACCGGACCCGAAAACCCCTGGGCCCGCCACCGCTTTTCCAACAGCCACGCGGCGGCCTCCGCCAGCTCGAAACGGGGGTCTGGGCGGCCAGGAAGCGGAAACGCCCACCGGAACCCTTCGCTTTCCTTGCGAACAAGGGTCACCACACCGTCCGAGGCCGAGCACCGAGCGCTCGGTCTTTGGCCCGGACTCACGCCTTCCAAGGCTTCCAAAGCCAACGCCAAATCCCTTTTGGGGACAGGGCCCAAGAGCACCACGGCTACGGCCCCGGAAAGGGCAGGAAACGCCTCCCCGAGCGCGGCCGGTGCGGCCAGGGCAGGGACGGAAAGGACCACGCTCCTTCCGAAGCTCCCCCCCACGTCCTCCCAGGGTCTAGGGGGCGGCGAAGCGTCGGCAGCAAGCCAAACGGCTACCCATTCCGCGTCCCCTCCCGGCACCTCCACCACGGCCCACGGCACACCGCGGCCCGTGACCCCCTGGGAAAGCGCTTGGGCGCCAGCGGAAGAGGCGCCCAGCCACACGGCGAGGGCGAAAAACTTCAGGCGCACGCGGCTATCATAACGGGGATGCCGCCGCGGATCCTGTCCCTTGGGGTGTTCGTGACCTCGCTGCTTGTGGCGGCGTGCGGCTGGGTGCTCGTGTGGTGGCTCCTACCCTTGGGACAAGGCCTCGCCACGGCCATGGCAGGTGGCCAGTTTATTGGCGTTTCGGTCCCCACCTGGACCCAGCCTTGGGCTTTGGTCAACGAGCCTTCCGTTGGCTTTGCCGCCACCCGCACGGCCCTCTGGGCTTACTGGCTCCCCCCCTTTGCTGTGGCGGTTCTCGGCGCCCTCCTCCTCCCCCAGTTCCCCGCCGGTGTTTCCGTCGCCCGCCACCTCTTCCTCAACCACCTGGCCTTAGCTTGCGCCTTGCTGGGTCTCGGTTGGCTCCCGGGGCTTGGCCTGGACGATGGGCTCTTGTCCGGCTTGTCGCGGTTTTTCGGCCTCGAGGCCCGCTTGTGGTTGTGGGTATCGGCCCTTGCCGCGGGCCTGCTCACCCGCCCGGCGGTGCTGGCGTTCACGGCGTACCTTTGGCACACGCCTGGAGGCCCCACTCCTGGACGCAAAGCCGCGGTTTGGGCCGCTCACGCGGGGGGGCCAGCGGCGTCCTGGCTCGGCTTCGTGGCCGCCACCGCCCCGCGGTTTCCGCGAGAGGCCTTGGCGCCTTTTCTCCTGGCCCTGGTCTTAAGCTTGCTGTGGGCGGTTGGGGCGAAGCCACCCCACCCCTTGCGTACCCGCGAAATAGGGGCCAAAGCCGCCTGGCTGGCTTTGGCCGCCGCGCTTGTGTTGGTGGGCCCATCCCTGGTGGCGTTTTCGCCCATGGCTCTCCGGCCCAGGGGCTACCTCTGGGGGGTGGAGCGCCTCACCTCCAACGTCCGCCCGGAGATCCGCAAACTCAAGCTGCCCCTTTCCCCCGCAGCACAGCCGGGATCGTCCGCGCCAAGATCTTCAGATCCAGAGCCAGAGACCAGGAGTCAATGTACGCCAGGTCCAGGGCCATCCACTGGGAAAAGGACAGCTCGGCGCGCCCCGAGACCTGCCAAAGGCAGGTAAGCCCCGGTTTCATGGCTAGGCGTCGCCGCTGCCACGGCTCGTACTTGGCGACCTCCTCGGGGAGGGGAGGGCGGGGCCCCACCAGCGACATATCCCCTTTGAGCACGTTCCAAAGCTGGGGTACCTCGTCCAGGGAAAAACGCCGCAGCCACCGCCCGACCCTGGTGACCCGAGGGTCGTTGGGGGCCTTGAAGGCGGGGCCGTCCATGACGTTGAGATGGGCGAGGTGGGGCTTGAGGGCCTCGGCGTTGGCCACCATGGTGCGCAGCTTGTAAAGCACAAACCGCCGCCCCCGCAAGCCGCACCGCCACTGCCTGAAAAAAACCGGTCCCGGGGAGTCCACCTTGATGCTCAAGGCCAAAAAGGGGAAAAGCGGCGCAAAGACCAGGAGGCCCAGGGCGG
>JBAMMG010000095.1:0-15758 GCA_039793905.1 Thermoanaerobaculum sp.
AGCGGATGAAAGGTCTTTCCCCGTAAACGGGGAGCCCGGACAGGGTTTCGCGGTACACCAGGCCGGGCGCGCCGGGGCTCGCGAGGCTCGAGTAGGCGCGAGCGACGACGCGCACGCTCAGGGTTGCGTCCACGTGATGGGTGGCCACGGGAAGCACGACCGCCGCAAACCAAACCCCGGCCAAAATGAGGAACCGGAAAGCTCGGCCAGGCTCCCGCCGCGCGGCCGCAACCAAGCCAAAAAGCGATGGCAGCACCAAGCCGGTGCCGAGGACAGCTGCCGTTCCGTCCGTGAGGCCGAGCTCGCTGCGCCAGGTCGGCACGGCGGCGATGACCCCGCCCAGGGCAAAACCCAGCAGGGACGAAACCGCCAAAACCCACGACATCCACGCCGCACGCTCTCGGAGGGCCAGAACGGCAAGCACCGCCGCGATGGGTACGAGGGGCAGGAGGTAAACCACGAGCTTGCCGGAAATGGCGGAAAAGAAAAGCAGAACCGCCAGAAACGCCGAGGCCGTAAAACGCACTGCGGGGGGTTGCGCCCGCCGCCACAGAGCCACCGCCGCGCCGAGGGCAAGGAGGGAACCCGGAAAGCCAGTCACGGGCCAGGTGATGAGGTGGAAGTAGAACGGCTCCCGGTGAGCGAAGCTCGCCACCATGCGCCCCGCCGACTGGCGGATGAGGATTTCCTGGACCCACCCCCAGCCCTGACTGGCAGCGGCGGGCACGAACCAAGCCAAGATCATGACCCAAGGCGCGGCCCACGCCCAGCCCTTGAAAAGGTTGCGAAACGAAAGGGGCTCGCGGCTGGCGAGGGAAAAGAGAATCAAGGTGAGCGCCACCAACGCCACCGCCACAGGGCCCTTGCTCATAACCCCCAGCCCTACCCCCAGCCAAAACACCCAGCGCCACGCTCCCGAGACGCCGTCGCCTCGGACAACGACGTAGGCGGCCACGAGGGACGCGGCAAGGGCTAAAGTCAGGAGCATGTCCATGCGCGCGGCCACCGCCATGGTGACGAAAAGCGGGCATGCGGCAGTGGCAGCGGCTGCCAGGAAAGCTTCTTCCTCGGAAAGGCCCAAACGGCGGCCGCCACGGGGGAAGAGAAGGAGCACGGCCATGGCGGCAGCAAAAGCCGGGATAACCCCGGCTGCGGTCCACGGGAGGCCCAACCCGCGGAGGGCGGCCACGAGCCACAGGTAGAGGGGGGGTTTGTGGGTGTAGGGAACGCCCTCGAGGTAGGGGACGAGCCAGTGGCCTTCTTCCAGCATCCCTTTGGCCACCAAGGCATACCGGGACTCGTCGGGCTCGAACAGGCCCCGAAAGGGAACGGTGGTGAACAATGCCACCGCCACTGCGAGGACCGCAAGAAGGTAAAGGGTTTTGGCCCGCACACCTACCTCCGCGCCCTACAATGAAACGATGGTAGGGCGGCGGCATTATGGCAAAGGCGTGCTGCTACTGGCCGCTGGGCTCGCGGCGGTGGGCGCGGTCGCTTTTTTCGTGCGTGCCCCCCTACCGGATCTCACCCCCTGGAAGGCCGGGCCGCCCAAGGCCCTGTGGGCAGCAGCGCTTCGCCAGCAGGAGGTTTGGAAGGGCTCCCCCAAGCAGAGGATTCGGTTTTCCTACGTCCCTCTCCGAGAGGTTTCCGACCACTTCCTGGTAGCGGTGCTGGTGGGCGAGGATATCAACTTCTTCCATCACCGGGGGGTGGATTTCCAGGCATGGCCCGAGGCCGTCCAGCAGTGGCTGGAAGGCCGGCGCTTGCGCGGGGCTTCCACCATCACCCAGCAGCTCGCCAAAAACCTTTTTCTCTCCCGTGAGCGGAGGCTGACGCGTAAGCTCGTCGAGTTGTGGCTTGCCCGGCACCTGGAGCGCCATTTGGGCAAGCGGCGCATTCTGGAGCTTTACGTCAACGTGGCCGAGTTTGGACCCGGCCTGTTCGGCGTCGAGGAGGCAGCCAAGACGTATTTCGGGTGCTCGGCGGCTGAGCTCACTCCCGAACAAGCCGCGGCCCTCGCCGCCACCATTCCGGCCCCTTCCCGGGATAACCCAAAAACGGCCACCGAACGCTTTCGCGCCCGGCAAAGGGTCATTGCCGAAAGGGCCGCCGCGGCTGGCTGGCTCTACCGCGAGGTGCGCGCCATCAAAGCCCGGTGAACGTGCCCTCGGGCGCGCTGGCCGGCAAAACGCTTGTCAACGGGCCGAGGAGGCGCTACCCTCACGCCCATGGGGAGCTTGCCGGTACCGCCGTTTCTCGCCCGCGTAGAGGAACTGCGGGCGCGCCTTTCCGAGTTGGAGGCCCTGGGGTCGCCCCAAGCCAAGGAAGAGGCAGCCGCCGTTAGGGAGGCTCTCGAGGAGGAAGTGCGCCGGGTGACGGCCAACCTCACGCCGTGGCAAAAGTGCCTGCTGGCCCGCCACCCCGAAAGGCCCTACACCCTCGATTACGTCCGCGGTCTTTTCAGCGATTGGGTGGAGCTCCACGGCGATCGCCGCTTTGGCGATGATCCAGCCATCGTCGCGGGGTTTGCCCGTTTCGATGGGGAATCGGTGGCGATCGTGGGCCACCAGAAGGGGAGAGACACCAAGGAACGCCTCTACCGCAACTTTGGCCAACCCAAGCCCGAGGGCTACCGTAAAGCCCTTCGGGTCATGGAGCTCGCCGCCAAGTTTGGCCGTCCCATTGTGAGCTTCGTGGATACGCCCGGTGCCTACCCGGGAATTGACGCCGAGGAGCGGGGGCAAGCCGAGGCCATTGCCTTCAACCTCCGCGCCATGGCCATGCTCGAGGTCCCCTTTGTGGTGGTGATCACCGGAGAAGGGGGCTCCGGCGGGGCCTTGGCCATTGCCGTGGGCGATCGCGTGCTCATGATGGAGCACGCCATTTACTCGGTGATCTCCCCCGAAGGTTGCGCGGCCATCCTGTGGAAGGACCAATCGGCGGTTCAGCAGGCGGCTGCGGCTTTGCGGCTAACCGCCAACGATCTGCTGCGCTTCCGGGTGGTGGACGAGGTGATCCCCGAGCCTCTGGGAGGCGCCCACATGGCGCCGCAGCTCGCCATCCGTACCGTGGGCCAGGCGATCCGCAAGCACCTTCACGAGCTCTCCCGCCTCAAACCCAAGGAGCTGATCCAAAGGCGGTACCAGCGTTTTCGGGCTCTGGGGGTCTTTGCCGAGCGGTGAAAACGTATACGCGCCTCTACCGCGGCGTGACCGCCGGTCTGTTGGCGGCGTGGCTTGGGCTTTTGGTGGGGATCTTGGTTTACCGCCAATGGCAGCGGCGGGCGATCGTTGCCGAAGCCCCTAGCCGCCCGACCCCAAGTGATCAGGCCGAACAACCCGTGCGGGTGCAGAAAGGTTTTGTCTTCACTTACGCCCTCGGTGTGAGCCCAAGCATTCGGGTGGCGGCGCGGGAATCGGTGGAGTACGCCTCGGGTTGGCTGGAGCTTTCCGACGTGGACATGACATTTTTCGAAAAGGGGGAAGTGGCGTACGGCCTTCTGGCTGCCAAGGCCCGTTTCCACCAGCGGACAAACCAGGCTGTTGCCGAGGGTGATCCAACCTTGAGTCTCGGCCACGGCATCGTGGCCCGGGCCCGAGCTTTTGCCCTCGAGGCCAGCCAGCAGCAACTGCGCTCCCAAGGGCGCGTGAGCTTTGCGGGCCCGGGATGGGGGGGATTGGCCGGCAGGCTGGTCAGCTTCTTGGGCGATGACCTGGTGACCCTTTCGGGTGGGGTCAGCCTCGTGGCCCAGGAGCACGAGGCAACCGCAACCCTCCTGGCGGCAGAGGCTCGCTACCGGCGCAAGGAGGGAGTCGTGGAGTTTCCCGAAAGGGTTGCGGTTTTTCGGGGCGGGTTGCGATTTGCAGCCCCCTCGGGGAGGGTTTTTCTGGAGGGGGAGAGCGGCGGTATCGAGAAGCTTTCGCTGGCCGGACCGGTGTTCGTGGACGGCCAAACCGAGGCGGGAGAGGCGGTGGATGGGGTGTGGGGCGCCTGCGAAGCCCGTCGTCAAGCCGACGGCACCTGGGCTTTTTCGGCCGAGGCCGCCCCCGCCGGCTGGGCCCAGTTTTCCGTTTCCAAGCCCGGCGGTGAGGCCCGGGAGCTTTTCGCGTGGCGGTTTGAAGGGGTTGCTTTTGCGGTGGGCTTAGTGCGGTTCGAGGGCTTGGGGCTTGCCTGTGCCCAGCGCTCTCGCCCCCGGGAGCTTCCATCGGCACTTTCCGCCGAGCGCCTCGTGGTGTCCTTTGTCGGCGGCCAACCCGCTGAGCTCCTGGCTGAGGGTGCTGTGCGAGTCCAGGAAGCCGCCGGGCAAGCCGAGGGGGACAAGCTTTCGGCGAAGCTTCCCGACGGCCCCGGGGAGCTCGTCGCCAAACCCGGCAACGAGGTCCGTTTTGCCTCCGGTGACGTCCAGGGGTCGTGCGGGCACATCACCTTTGACGAGATGGGGGGGTTCGCGGCTTCGGGCGGGGTGCGGGGGAGCATGGGCGGCGACGGCCAGGAAGGGGGCTTACGCTTTGCCGCCGCACGTGCCAGCGGCGCTGTTTCTGACCGCAACCGCGTGACGCTGGCCGGCGACGCCCGGGTTTGGCAGCGCGATCGCCTTTTGCGTGCGGATACGATGGTTCTCGACGGCACGACGAATTCACTCCGTGCCGTCGGCAACGTTTTCTCCAAGGGCGGATCCGAAGGCACGAGCATGGGCACAATCGAGGCAGCCGAGCTGACCTACGATCGCACCAAAGGCGAAGCGCTTTTTTCTGGCGGGGTCCGGGTCTCGGATGCTCGCGGGCTCGTGACGGCCGACAGCCTCCTGGCTTACCTCTCGGAAAAGGGGGAAATCCTGCGGGGGGAGTTTCGCGGCCAGGTGGTGGTGCAGGAAAAAGCCGCGGGGAGAACGCTCCGCGGCGATACGGCGGTCTATCGAGGGGCAAACGAAACCTTGGAAGTTTGGGGGCAGCCCGCGGTCGCCGAAGAAACCTCGGGGAACCGTATCCGTGCTTCCCGCATCACCTGGAACCGGGCGAGCCAGACCATGGAGGTGGGGGGCGATGTGGACCGACCCTCCGAGACCTTGTACCATCCCCAACAGCCGGTCAAGGTACCGGCGAGGAGGACGCCATCACCGCGGAAGTCGCCAACGGCACGCTAGCGGCTCGGGACCTGGTGAAGCGCTACGGGCCCCGGACCGTCGTCAACGGCGTCAGCCTCCACCTGTATCCGGGGGAAGTGGTGGGCCTCTTGGGCCCCAACGGTGCCGGCAAGACCACCACCTTCTACATGTTGGTGGGGCTCGTGTGGCCGGATGGCGGCGAGGTTCGCCTGGGAGGTGCCGATATCACCCGCGAACCCATGTACCGGCGGGCACGGTTGGGGCTTTCGTACCTCCCTCAAGAGCCCTCGGTGTTCCGCAAGCTCACGGTGGAGCAAAACCTTTTCGGTATCCTGGAACTCCTCGGCGTGAGCTGGGCCGAAGCCGAGGAGCGGGTGGACAAGCTCCTTTCCGAGTTCGGGCTGGAGAAAGTTCGCTTCCAACCAGCGGAAACCCTTTCGGGAGGGGAGCGCCGCCGCTTGGAAATTGCCCGCGCCCTCGTGACCCGGCCCCGGTTTTTGCTTTTGGACGAGCCCTTTGCCGGCATTGATCCGATCACGGTTTTGGACTTGCAGCGCCTCATCCGCCACTTGAAAAAGGAGGGCTACGGGATCCTCATCACTGACCATAACGTCCGCGACACCTTGAAAATCACCGATCGTGCATCCATCATTAAAGACGGCAAGGTTCTTGCAAGCGGGGACCCGGCAACTTTGGCGGCGGACCCGCTGGTTCGGCAAGTTTACCTTGGAGAGGAGTTCGAGCTGTAGGCATGCCGGCGAATCCGAAAACCCTGCTCAAGGTCGCACCCCAGGTCCTCATGACGCCGTCGCTCCAGCAGGCGATCCAGCTTTTGCAGCTCACGCGCCTCGAGCTCGAGCAGGTGCTGCGCCAGGAGCTGGAAACCAACCCTCTCCTGGAGCTGGCCGACGACGCCGAGCTGGAAGACGAAACGGAGGCCGAAAACCCGGATATGGAGGCCCGTGCCCCCGGGGGCGAGGTCACGAGCGCCGGCCAAGCCAACGGGAATGGGGGCGAGGAGGCCGAGCCTGCCGCGAGTAGCGAAGAAGTCGAGCTCTCGGCCCTATTTGCCAACGATCTCCACGATGTTCCGCCGCGGGGTGAGCCAAACCTGGACGAGGAGGATCTCGACCCCTTGAGCAACGTCCCTGTGCCCGAACCTTCCCTCGCCGAGAGCCTCACCGAGCAGTTGCACCTCATGCCGGTTCCCGCGGAGCTTTTGCCCCTTTGCGAGTTCCTCGTGGGCAATCTGGAACCCGACGGGTATCTCCGCACGCCGCTTTCGGAGCTCGCCGAACAACTGGGCGTGACGGAAAAGCTCATGGAGGGCGCCCTCTCCTGGGTCCAACAGCTCGACCCGCCAGGGGTTGGGGCGCGAAACCTCCAAGAGTGCTTTCTCCTGCAGCTGCGGCGCCTGCCGGCGCCGAGCCCAACCGAAGCGCTGGCTTTGCGAATCGTTGCGGAAGCGTTTCCCTTGCTCCTCGAGAACGAGTGGGAAGCCATCGCCGAGAGGATGGGGGTGAGCCTGGACGAGGTTCGGGAGGCGCTTGCCATCCTCCGTAAACTTCCGGCCCACCCGGGGGCGCTGGTGGGGGCTTCGACCAACGCCCCCATCCAGCCGGACGTGGTGGTGCGAAAGGTGGGCGGGCGGTGGCGGGTGGAGCTCGTGGACGACGATCTACCTCGCGTGCACCTTTCACCCAGGTACCTTCGCCTCCTTCAGACCTCGGGTGCCGACCGCGAAACCCAAGCCTTCGTGCGGGAGCGCATGAAGCAAGCGGTTTGGTTCCTGCGGGCCGTGGAGCAGCGCCACGCCACGATCCTCAAGGTGGCGGAAGCCATCGTGCGCCGGCAGGAGGCGTTTTTCGATCAAGGCCTGCAGTTTCTCCGCCCCATGGTGCTGCGGGACGTGGCGGACGAAATCGGCATGCACGAGAGCACCGTGAGCCGCGTGGTGCGCGGCAAGTACATGGCCACCCCGCGCGGGGTTCTGCCTTTCAAGTTCTTCTTCAATTCTGGCTTGGGCCATGCCTCGGCGGGGGACGTGTCGTCGGTGGCCGTCAAGGAAAAGATCCGCGAGCTCATCGCCAGCGAAGACCCCGAGAAGCCTCTGGCCGACTCCAGAATTGCCCGCCAGCTCAACCGCCAGGGGATTCGGATCGCCCGCCGCACCGTGGCCAAGTACAGGGAGGAAATGGGGATCCCCTCTTCGGAAGCGCGGAAGCGGGGGCTCTGGAAACTTGCGGAAGCGTCTAAAATAGGAGCCAGATAGGAGGGAACCGTGGAGTTCGAGATCGTCACCCGCAACGTTGACCTCACACCGAAAGATGAAGCTTTTATCCGCAAAAAGGCCGCTCGTTTGGGCAAGTACTTCCGGGAGGTCCACGAGGCGCGCCTGACCTTTGCCCAGGAAAAGCATCGGATGCTGGTGGATGGCTACATCCGGGCGAAGGGAGCGGAAATTGCGGCGTCGGCGGCAAACCCCGAATGGTCGGTGGCGTTTCAGGAGGTGGTGAACCGGTTGGAGGAGCAGGCGAGGAGGGTGAAGCAGAAGGTTCGGGATCGGCGCAAGGGCGCCGGGCGCGAGGAGGGAACGTGGGAGTTGAAGGTGGTGGAGGCGGAATCCGTGCGGGCAGGTACCCCGCGTATCGTGGAAACGACCTACGTTCCGGTGCGGCCGATGACCGTGGATGAGGCAGCCTTGGAGCTGGACGCCAACAAGCAAGACTTTATCGTTTTCCGTGATGCCGACTCCGGCGAGATCAACGTCCTGTACCGCCGCCGGGACAACACGTACGGCCTGGTGACTCCGGAAAGTTAGGAACGGAAGCGAAAGCGCCGTGCGTCTCGACCATCTCCTTGCCCCGGAGCATGTGCTCCTGGATATCCCCGCCCGCAACCGGGAAGAGGTTCTCTACTACGTGGCCCAGGCCCTGGAGAGGTCTGGCGCCATTGGCAGCGCCGAGGACTTGGTGGACCACCTTTTGGAACGGGAAAAGTTGGGAGCGACGGTGGTTGGGCAGGAGGCCGCGATCCCTCACTGCAAGGTCCCTTCCCTCAAAAACGTGGTGGTGGCCTTTGCCCGAACCCGGGAGACGGTGCCCTTCGGCCCTGAGCCCAAAGACCACGCCAGGTTTTTCTTTTTTGTTTTGTCGCCGCCCGATGAACCGGCGACCCACCTCCAGGTGCTGGCCGAAATTGCCAGGTTGCTCCGGGACGGCGACGTTCATGCCGGCCTTGGTAAGGTCAAGACGCCTCAAGAACTCGTGCTGCTCGTCAGCAAAAAGGACCGGGCATGAGCCGCGAGGCTTTGGCCCTCACCGTGCGCCAATTCCTTGCCGACAGCCGTCTCGCCGAGCTTGACCTATCGCTGGTTGTCGCCTCCACAAACGCCCTCGATCGCCGTATTGTCAGTCCCCGCCTGCAAAAGCCGGGTCTGGCCCTGGCCGGATTTGTGGCCTCGTTGCGGCCTGGGAGGGTGCAGGTGATCGGCGCCAGCGAGGCGGAATTTTTGAAAACCCTCCCCGAGGCCACCCAGAAGGCGCGCGTCGGGGACGTCGTCGCGAGCAAGCCGCCCCTGGTGGTGGTCAGCAAGGGCAACAGGGAAACCGCGGGGCTATTCGCTCCTTTTTGCCAGGACCACGACGTGGCCCTGGCTCTGAGCCCCGCCACCACCTCGGAGGTCATCGAGCGCCTTTCCTCGGCCCTGGAGGTCTTATTGGCCCCGCGCACCCAGCTCCACGGGGACCTTTTGGACATCTTTGCGGTAGGGGTCCTGCTTCAGGGCGATTCCGGGCTGGGGAAGAGCGAGTGTGCCTTGGAGCTCATTTACCGCGGGCACCGGCTGGTGGCCGACGACGTGGTGGAAGTTTTCCGCATCCGCCAGGACCAACTCATTGGCCAGGCTCCCGAGAGAGGGCGCGGCCTCATGGAGGTTCGGGGCTTGGGAATCATCAATATTGACCAGCTTTTCGGGGCGGCAGCTATCCGCGATTGGAAACCCATTGACCTGGTGGTCTGGCTGGTCCCGGAGGAAAGCGCTCCCGTCGAACGCCTGGGCCTGGACCAGGCTTTCGTGGAGATCCTTGGGGTTCGCCGGCCGCTCCTGCAGGTACCGGTGGCCGCGGGTCGCTCCCTTTCGCTGTTGGTGGAGTGCGCGGCGAGGAGGCACCTCCTCCTCCAGCGAGGGGTGAGCGACATGGGCCGTGCCTTTGTGGAAGCCCACGACCAGGTCCTCAAAAACCCATGAGGCAGGGCACGAGTCCCCGGGCCGTCATCGTCACCGGCCTTTCCGGCGCCGGTAAGACCGTGGTTACCCGGTGCTTCGAGGACCTGGGGTTCACGTGCGTGGACAACCTCCCCCTCGACCTCATCGAGCCCCTGTTCGAGCGGGTCTTCGCCGAGCCGGGGCCGCCGTGGGTGGTGGTGGTGGACGTCCGAACGCCAGCTTTTGCCGCTGGCTTTCCGGATCTCGTAGCGCGGCTGTCCCGGCGGTTTCCCGGGGTCGAGGTGCTGTTCGTGGAAGCCGCTGACGAGGTCATCGTCCGCCGCTTTCAGGAAACCCGCAGGCCTCACCCTTTCCGCCATCTCGACCTTCCGGAGGCGGTGGCCTACGAAAGGGAGTTGCTCAAGGAGGTGCGGGCGGTGGCGTCTCAGATCTTGGATACGTCGAGCTACACGCCCCACGAGCTGCGAGCCGAAGTTGCCCGGCGGTTCGGGACGACCGAACTGGCGCCGCCGCTTTTGGTGCGTTGCGAGAGCTTTGGCTTCAAGTTTGGCTTGCCACCGGATGCCACGCTGGTCTTTGACGTGCGGTTCTTGCCCAACCCGTACTTCGTCCCCGAGCTCCGGAGCCTGCCGGGAGACCACCCCGAGGTCGTGCGCTGGCTCGAACGACACGATGAAGTCCACCACGTCTACGAGCGGTTTGCCTCCCTCCTTGCCGAACTCTTGCCCTACTACCAGCGGGAACAGAAAAGCTACGTGGTGGTGGCGTTCGGCTGCACCGGGGGCCAGCACCGGTCTGTATACTTTGCATCCCGGTTGGGGGAGGATCTTAAGAAAGCGGGGTGGCACGTACGGGTGCACCACCGGGACCGGGACCGGGAAGCTTACGTTTGAGGGAGGGGATTGGCCAAAACCATGGTTGGGATCCTCATTGTTTCGCATGGAAACCTGGCCCAGGAGCTTCTTGCGGCTGGGAGGAAAATTGACTCCACCCTGGGAACCCAGGCCAAGGCCCTGTCGCTGGACTGGAACGTGGACCCCGAGCAGGCCAAACGCGACATCGCTCAAGCCCTCAAGGAGCTGGACTCGGGAGAAGGGGTCATCGTCCTCACCGATATGTTCGGCGGCACGCCCACGAACCTTTCCTTAGCCTTCCTGGACCCGGCCCGCTCGGAGCTGGTGACTGGGGTGAACTTGCCCATGGTGGTCAAGCTGGGCTCCCTGCGCCGGGATTCGAGCTGGACGCTCAAAGCGTTGGCTCGAGCGGTGGCGGAAAAGGGACAGAAAAGCATTTACGTGGTGAGCGAAGTTTTGGAGCGTAAAGGTGGCAAGACCGGGGAAGCTGGAACGAACGGTTGAACTCGTGAACCGGCTGGGCCTCCACGCCCGTGCCGCCTCTAAGTTCGTGCAAGAGGCATCGCGCTTTGCGGCGGATATCCGCGTCCGCCACAACGACGAGGAGGTCAACGGCAAGTCCATCCTCGGGCTGTTGCTGCTGGCCGCCCCTTGTGGGTCCAAGCTCGTGATTTCCGCTGAAGGCCCCGACGCTCACGACGCCCTCGCCGCGCTTGAAAAACTCGTGGCCGATCGTTTTGGAGAGCCCAGTTGAGGGTTTCGCGTACGCTTTCGGGCCTTGCCGCATCCCCCGGTATCGCCATTGGCGAGCCGCTTCTGGTGGAAAACCAGCCGCTGCCGGTCATCCGTGTGGCCATTCCCGAGGAGCGCGTGGAGGAGGAGGTCCAGCGCCTGAGGGAGGCGGCGGAAAGGGTAGCGGCGCACCTCGCCGAGCTCAAGGAAGCCGCTGACGCCCGCATGGGACCGGAGTTTGCCGCCATTGTGGAAGCCCACCGCTTGCTGCTTGCCGACCCCGCCCTTGTCGGCGAAGTCGAGAGCTTCATCCGCAAGGAGCGCGTCTGTGCCGAGTGGGCGTTGGAGGAAGTGGTGCGCGGCCTGCTCAACCGTTTCGAACAGTTGGCCGACGTGTACCTCAGGGAGCGGCAGGTGGACCTTTTGGACCTGGCAGCCCACTGGCAGCGAGAACTTCAGGGGAGACCCCAACCTCGGCTTGCCAACGGCCAGCCCCGGATCCTGGTCGCCGATGACATCCCACCCTCCCAAGCCATTCAGCTGGCGGCCGGGGGCGTCATCGGATTTGCTTCGGAGGCGGGAGGGCTCACCTCGCACACCACCATCATTGCCAAGTCCTTGGGCATCCCGGCAGTTGTGGGGGTTGACGGCCTCGTGGAAGCGGTGCGGCAGGGGGCCCTCGTGATTGTGGACGGTTTCGAAGGGCACGTCTTGGTGAACCCCGATCCGGCCCTCGTTGAGGTTTACCGGTGGCGGGCCCAGGAGCACCGCCAGCGGAAGCAGGAGCTTCTGCGGCAAGCAAGCTTGCCGGCTGTCACCACCGATGGCCATCGGGTCACGCTCTTGGCCAACGTGGACCTTCTCCACGAAATCGAGGAGGCAAGGGGGGCCGGTGCCGAAGGGGTGGGGCTGTTCCGGTCCGAGTTTTTGTTCATGCAAAGCGCCCCGCTCCTTCCCGACGAGGAGGCGCAGTACCAGGCCTACCGGCTCTTGGTGGAACGTTTTCCGGGGCAGGTGGTGACGATCCGCACCTACGACCTCGGGGGTCGAAAGCTGGCGCGGGAGGTCCTGGGCCAGCTGGAAACCAACCCGGCGCTGGGCTTGCGGGGGGTGCGGCTTTCCCTTGCCCGGCCCGACTTTTTCCGTACGCAGCTGCGGGCACTCTTGCGGGTGGCCGGGGAGTTTCCCGGCCAGGTTCGGGTGATGGTCCCCATGGTGGGCCATCTGGAGGAGGTGCGAACGGTTCGGGTCATGGTGGAGAGGCTATGCCTTGAGCTGGCCGAGGAAGGCAAGCCGGCCCCTGGGGAGCTGGCCCTCGGGGCCATGGTGGAAATTCCCGCCGCCGCGATCCTGGCCAAGCACTTCGCCAGCGAGCTGGCGTTTCTGGCCATTGGTACCAATGACCTCACCCAGTACGCCTTGGCGGTGGACCGGGCCAACCGAGAGCTGGCGCAAACCTACCGCCCGTTTCACCCAGCGGTTTTGAGGCTCATTGAAATGGTCGTGAAGGCGGGCAAGAAGGCAGGAATTCCCGTTTCGCTTTGCGGTGAGCTGGCAGCGGATCCTCTGGCGGTGCCGGTTCTCTTAGGTTTGGGGCTTTCGGAGTTTTCCATGCACCCGCCGGCCCTTCCCGTGGTCAGAAGCCTCGTTCGCGCCATTTCTTTTGCTGACGCCCGGCGAATTGCCAAAAAGGCCTTGGAAATGAAAAGCGCCAAGGAGGTGGAGGAGTTCCTCCTGGAAAGCTTTGCCGTGCTCCTCGCCAAGCTCCAGTTGAGGGTGCGCATATGACGCGATGGGTAGCCAAACCTTGGGGGCAGGAGGAGATCTTTGCCGAAACCCCTTACTATGTGGGCAAGATCCTCACCATCAAGGCTGGGCATGCCCTTTCCCTCCAGTACCACGAGCGAAAAACCGAAACCATGCGGGTTTTGTCCGGGGAAGGGGAGCTCCATCTGGGGACGCTTCCCTTCACCCGAGTCACCCAAGTCATCGCCTTGGCCCCGGGCAGCGTATGCCACCTGGAGCCGGGGACGGTGCACCGCTTGGTGGCCAAAAGCGACCTCACAGTCGTCGAGGTCTCGACCCCGCACCTTGACGACGTCGTGCGTTTGGAGGATCGTTACGGTCGTGAGGGGACACGGGAGCCTTAAGGCAACCCTGGCGTTGCTGGCCCTGGTGGGCCTGGGTTCTGGGCCGCCGCGAGCCCAGGAGGGGGAGCCCGCGCCTCCCCGACGGAGTTTGGGGGAGGTGGCCAAGAACATCAAGCTGAGGCTACCTGAAGGGACCCGCAAGCTGGACAACGAAGCCGTCAAGAAACTCGGCGAAGGCGTCACCCTTTCTGCCCACAAGTCGGCAAAGCCTAAAGCCCCCACAAACCTTGACGTGGGATCCTGGCAAAAGCGGTACCAAGAAGCCAGGGCCCGCGTCAAGGGCCTCGAGCTTTTCCTGGAGAAGGCCAAAGGCAACGCCGCGCCCGCCGCCGGAACGCCCGAGGCCGCCATTTTGGAACGGAGCATTCGGCGAGCCGAGACCGAGCTTGAAATCATGCGGGGGGCGCCGGAGCAAGTGGTGAGGGAAGCCCTGGCCGTGGGTGGCACGCGCGAGTGGTTTGCCAACCTCCCCGAACCCGAACCGGTGTTTCCTTCTTGGATCGTTCGCCATCGCGACCAAGCCACTCGCTGAGCAGGGTTTGCTCCTCGGGATTTGCTTCCTTGAGGATTCGGTTTCAAAATGGGGGCAGGCCGGAGCGTTTTTGGGGACCGGCCATTGGGGAGAAGGCCGGTGGATAGAAGGTTTGTGGGGCGAGAGACGGAGCCGGCATCGAGCCTTGCCGCGCTGAGCGTGACGCTGCCCGGGGCAGAGGGCACGGGTAGATGGTGGGGTTGCGCGCAAGTCGCCCGCGTGAGGTAACTCGCGAGGGGCCTTCCACGGGAGACAACGATGAGGACGTTTTGGATTGAAACCTGGGGCTGCCAGATGAACGTGCTCGATTCCGAGTACCTGGCAGGGATGCTGCAAGCGTCGGGGCTGCAACCGGTGGAAAACCCGAAGGATGCCGACGTGGTTCTCTTGAACACCTGTGCGGTCCGCGACAAGGCCGTTCAGAAAGTGCTTTCCCGCTTGGGCGAGCTGCGGTTTCAAAAGCAAACTTCAGGCAAGCCGGAAGTGGTCGGGCTGTGCGGGTGCGTGGCCGAGCAGGAGGGGGCCAAGGCCCTGGCCCGCAGCCAGGTCCTGGACTTCGTGCTGGGTCCGGGGCGCATCCGCCAGTTGCCTGCGGCCTTGGCAGCCGTCAACCGAGGGCGGCGGATTTCCCTTACCGGCTTCGAGGAAACCCGGGATTTGGATACCCATCTCATCGCCCGCTCGAGCTCGGCACGCCAGTACGTGACGGTCATTCACGGCTGCAACCAACACTGCACCTTTTGCATCGTGCCCTACACCCGGGGGCGTGAGATCAGCCGGCCCCTTTCTGAAATCCTCCGGGAAGTTCAGGACCTGGTCGCCAGGGGCACCAAGGAGGTTACCCTTCTCGGCCAGACCATCAACGCCTACCGTTGCCCGCTCACCGGCGCCGACTTTGCCGACCTCTTGGCGGCGGTGTGTGAGGTCCCCGGGCTATGGCGCGTACAGTTCATCACCTCCCACCCCAAGTTCTTCACCGACAAGCTCATCGACACCCTCGGTGCGCTCCCGCGCCTGGGGACGTACCTGCACCTGCCCTTTCAGGCCGGCTCAAACCGGGTTCTCAAGGCCATGCGCCGCCGCTACACCCGCGAGGAGTACGTGGAGCTGGTGGAGCGGATCCGCGCCGCGCGTCCCGAGATCGCGCTTTCCACCGACGTCATCGTGGGTTTCCCCGGGGAAACCGAAGAGGACTTTCAGGAAACCTTGGATCTCGTTGAAAGGATTAGGTTTACACAACTCTACGGGTTTATTTTCTCGCCCCGTCCCAAAACCCCGGCGGCCAAGTACCCGGACCGCGTTCCCCGAGAGGTGGCAGGGGAGCGCCTCCAGCGCCTTTTTGCCGTGCAGGTAGCCATTTCCTTAAGCCTCAACCAGGCGCAAATCGGGAAGGTCGTGGAGGTGCTGGTGGATGGCCCGGCCAAGCGCGGGCAAAGGCTGTGGCAAGGGAGGGGTGAAGACCATAGGGTGGTGAACTTCCCAGGCTGGGAGGGTATTGCCGCCGGGCAGTTGGTACCGATCCGGATCACTGGGGCCACGGCCCACGCCCTCTTGGGCGAGCGGGAGGTGGGGGAGCGGCGGAAGGCCCTGCCGGGGCTGCAGGCGATGCCAGTGGGGAGCCCTTGACAGGGGATCGTGGCGGGATGATCTTGGAAAACGAGGGGAGGGAGGCGAGATGGAGCAGCACCTCGTGGAAATCAAGGGCTTGATCCTGGATCCGGTCTCGAACACCCCTATCGTGATCCTCAAGAAAGCCGACGCCAACGTCCTTCTCCCCATTTGGATTGGGGTTTTTGAGGCCAACGCCATTGCCATGGAGCTGGAAGGGGTGCAAACCCCTCGCCCCATGACTCACGACCTCATGCGCTCGGTGATTGAGGCTTTGGGTGGGGTGGTGGAAGGCGTGCTGGTGCATTCGCTTGTGGAAAACACTTTCCACGCCACGGTTTCCATTCGCACGGCGGAGGGGCGGCGGGTGGACGTGGATGCCCGGCCCTCCGACGCCATTGCTTTAGCCTTGCGGGCTCGGGCACCAATTAAGGTGGCAGAAGCGGTTTTCCAGCAAGCCCATGCCCTCGAAGTCCGAGACGGCGGGGACGAGGAGGAAAGGCTCAAGGAGTGGCTCGACTCCTTGAGTCCCGAGGACATCGGCAAGTAC
>JBAMMG010000096.1:0-15512 GCA_039793905.1 Thermoanaerobaculum sp.
TCATTTCCATTCACGACCTTTCGGCCGAGGAGGTGGAAGCCCTCTTTCAGCTTGCGGAAAACGTAAAAGCAAGGCCGGACCGCTACCGCACGGCGCTTTCGGGTAAAACGTTGGCTATGATCTTCGAGAAGGCCTCCACCCGCACCCGGGTTTCCTTTGAGGTGGGGATGTACCAGCTGGGAGGTCTGGCCACGTTTCTCTCCAGCCGCGACATTCAAATCGGTCGTGGAGAAACCATCCACGACACGGCGAAGGTCCTCTCCCGCTACGTGGACGGGATCATGGCCCGAACCTTTGCCCACGAAACCGTGACCGAGCTTGCCCGCCACGCCACGGTGCCGGTGATCAACGGCCTTACGGACCTCCTCCACCCCTGCCAGGCCCTCACCGATTACTTCACGGTGCGCGAAAAGTTCGGCCACACCCGCGGGCTTACCCTGGCGTACGTGGGGGACGGCAACAACATGTGCCATTCCTTGATGTTCGGCGGGCCTAAGGTAGGCATGCACGTGCGGGTGGCCACCCCGCCGGAGTACCGCCCGAAACCGGAAATCGTGGCCTTGGCCCAGGAAGATGCGGCCGCTGCCGGCACCACGGTTCAGCTTTTCGACGGCCCCGAAGAGGCCGTGGCGGGAGCCCACGTGGTGTACACGGATGTCTGGGCCTCCATGGGACAGGAAGCGGAAGCGGAAAAGCGCAAGCGGGATTTTGCTGGCTTTCAGGTGACCCCGGAGCTCATGGAGCTGGCGGATCGGGACGCCGTCTTCATGCACTGCTTGCCGTGCCACCGCGGCGAGGAGGTCCACGAAGCGGTGGCCGACGGCCGCTGGTCGGTCATCTTCGACGAGGCGGAGAACCGCCTCCACGTGCAAAAAGCGATTTTGCTGTTGCTCTTGAACCGCTAGGGCCCTGGGTTTACGTTCAGCCTGGCCTCCAGCTTGGCCACCGAGGCTTGGACGTGAGCGGCCCGGGGGTCTTGGGCGTGCCTGGCGAGCCACGCTTTTTTGCTGGCGAGGGCTTCCGGGAGCCGGCCCGCAAGGGCGTAGGCGTCGGAGATTTCGAGCTCGAGGTCCATTTGCGAGCCGGCAAGGGTTTGGGCGCGCTGGAAGTGCTCCAGGGCTTTGGCTCCCAAGCCCAGGGCCAGGAGGCTGTTGCCCAAAAGGGCTTCGGCCACCGCCGAGGTGGGGTCGGCTAGCACCGCTTGCTCAGCCATGGGCACGGCTTCGTGGTAACGGCCGGTTTCGTAAAGGAGAGCCGCCAGGTTGAAGCGGGAGTAAAAGTCGAAGGAGTCGGCTTCCAGGGCCTGCCGAAAAGCCGTTTCCGCTTCCGCCAGCTTGCCCGCCAGGCGCAGCTGGACGCCCAGGTTGTTGGCCGCGGCGGCATACCTGGGGTCCGTGGCGACAGCTTGCCGCAAGAGCTCCACGGCCTTCTCGGTTTCGCCGCTCCGCGCGGCCGCAAGCCCCTCCTGCATGAGCTTGCGGGCCTTACGCCGCTGTTTGCTTTCCCTTGGAAAGTCGGGGGCAGGGCGCGGATCCTTGCGCAAGACGATGTCCAGCCGTTCCTTGGCCAGGATCCCGGTGCGTGTGGACCACGGCAGGAAACCTTCGGCTTTCACGCGGATTTCCCAGAGCTCACTGCGCTGGGGCAACGCTAGGGCGTAAAAGCCCTGGGGGTCGGTAACGGCGTAGTCAGCCCGAAACTCGCTGTTGAGGTACACCTCCACGGTGGCGTTGGCGATGGGCTTTCCGTCCACGGTGGTGACGTAGCCGAAGATGGCGGGCCGCCCCGGAGGCAAGTTGTTCACGAACCCCCAGGAAGAGGGGTTTTCTTGTCCCAGCGCTGTCCCCGCCACCAGCAAAGCCACGGTGGCGATGGTTTTTCTCATAGATGCCTCCCGATTTGGGGAAACGCCTTCACGTTCCCCGCTATTCCTTGGGCGGCGGCGGCATGTGCGCCAGGGCCCGCTCCAGGTCCTGGACGAACTGGGGGTGGGGGGTGACGTGGAGGGCCCGGGCCTCGTCCAAGTGCTCTTTGGCGGTCCAGGGGTCCCCTTCGCTCAAAAGCGCCACCGCCAGGTTGTAGTGGGCCGGACCGTTTTTGGGGTCGAGGGCCACGCAAAGGTAAAGCTCGTTGATGCCACCCTGGCGATCGCCGGTGCGCAAGCGGGCAAGGCCCAAAAGGTAAAACACCTCAGCCGGGATACCCGCCATGGTTTCCGCTTGCCACCGGCGGCGGGCCAAAAACTCCTCCGTGGCCATACGGGCGCGGGCCAGGTTGGTCATGGGGGAAAGCCCCGTGGGCCGTCCACCGGCGCCGGTAGCGGGGGTTTTGCCTTGTTGCAGGCGCATGAGGTCGGCAAACTGGCGGGCACGATCGGCGGCTTCCTGGCGGGCTTCCAATTCCGCGGAAGCAGCCATTTTTTGCCAGCGAACGTAGCGTTCTTGGGCCTCCTCCAGGACCGGAATAGCCTCCCCAAAGCGCTTGGCCAAACACAGGACTCGCCCGAGTCCAAGGTAACCCGCCGGCAGGTCGGGGTAAAGGTCGAGAGCTTGCCGGAAGCGTTTCTCGGCCGCTGCCAGGTCCCCTTTTTGCACGAGCTTTTGGCCCTCCGCCACGCGGCTGCGGGCCAAAGCCAGGCGGGAGGCGTCCTGGGCCGCGACGCCGGACGCCGCGAGCACCGCCACCACCCACCAGGTTGGGCTTGCGCGCTTCATGCTTGGATTCTACCTCGAAACTCAGCTCCCGCGTCAGAGTGACACCGGGAAGGGCCGCCCAAGGTCTTGAAGCCTTGTGTAAACTGGCATGCCGGTTGCTTGAATGCAGACCGCTGCCGAGGGCAGCGGAGCCGAGAGGAGGTGCCTGTGATCGAGGTGCAAGGCTTGACCAAGCGCTACTTTGACCGGGAAGTGGTGAAGTCCGTGAGCTTCTTCGTGCCGGAAGGGGAGGTTATGGGCTTTTTAGGCCCCAACGGGGCCGGCAAAACGACCACCATGCGCATGATTTGCGCCTACCTCCCCCCCACGGCGGGAAGCGTCAAGGTGGCCGGTGTGGACCTGGCCCAGGATCCCTTGGGGGTCAGGTCCCGGATCGGGTACCTTCCGGAAAACGTGGCCCTCTACCCGGAAATGCGGGTGGAGGAATTCTTGCGCTTCCGGGCCGCCATCGAAGGGGTGCCCTCCAAAGAAGTGCCGGAGCGCCTCGCCTACGTCGTGGATCGCTGCATGCTGGGGGACGTGCGCCGGCAAGTTATCGGAACGTTATCCAAGGGGTACCGGCAGCGGGTGGGGCTGGCTGCCGCGCTCATCCACAAGCCGCCAGTGCTGATCCTGGACGAGCCCACCGTGGGTCTGGATCCGCGTCAAATCGTGAAGATCCGGGAGCTCATCGTCGAGCTCGGACGCGACCACACGGTGATCCTCTCCACCCACATCCTTCCCGAGGTGGAGCAGGTGTGCCAGCGGGTGCTCATCATTGACGACGGCCGGATCGTGGCCGACGGCACCCCCGACGCTTTGCGCACAGGGTTCTCGGGGCTTTCAGCGGTGACCGTGGAGTTGGAAGGGGCCGACGGTGGGGAGGCTGCCGAGGTTGTAAGCCGCATCGAGGGGGTAGAGAAGGTCGAGACCCTGGCCGACGGGCGGCTGCAGCTTTCCGTTCGCGACGGGAAGACGGTTCGGCGGGAGGTCTTCCGGCTCGCCGTGGAGCGAGGGTGGCAGCTTGTGGAGCTTTCCCAGTCGGTGCCCAGCTTGGAGGACGTGTTCCTGCGCCTGACCACTAGGGAAGAAACCATTGCAGAGCCGGAGGTGAGCCATGCGTAAGCTTTTCGCCATCGTCAAGCGCGAGCTTTTGGCGTATTTTTCGTCGCCCCTCGCGTACGTCGTGCTGACGGCGTTTTTGTTCGTCAACGGTTTCGTGTTTTGGCTTATCGTCGCGTACCTCAACGACCCCCGCACCCGCGCTATGGCGCCCCTGCGGTTGCTTTTTGGCGGCACCATGTACTTCTGGTTGCTCCTTCTGTTCGTGGTTCCGGTCATGACCATGCGCCTTTTGGCCGAAGAGCGGCGCACGGGTACCCTCGAGCTGTTGCTCACGGCGCCTGTTACCGAGGGCCAGGTGGTCGTGGGGAAGTTCTTGGCGGCGTTTATTTTCTACCTGTTCCTGTGGCTGCCGACGCTGGTGTACGTGGGGATCCTCACAAGCTACGCGACCATTGACTTCGGTCCCGTGGCCGCCGGGTACCTCGGTATTGCCCTCCTGGGTTTGTTGTTTGCGAGCGTGGGGGTGTTCACCTCGGCTTTGGCCAAAAACCAAATCGTGGCGGCGATTTTTGCCTTTGCCGCGCTGGTGGTCATTTTTTCCGTCGGCTTGGTGGAAAACCTCGTGACCACCCCGGGTTTGAAAAACGCCCTTTCTTACATGAACCTTTGGGACCACATGGACGATTTTGCTCGTGGGCTCGTGGATACCCGGCGTCTGGTGTACCCGCTGAGCGTCACCGGGCTTTTCCTGTTCCTTTCGGTCAAAGCCCTGGAAGCCGTCAAGGGGAGGTAGCCGTGCGCAAGGAAAAGGTCGTTTTTGCGTCCGCAGTTGCTGTCGCCTCGCTCTTGGTTTTGGCTCTTGTTTTCATGGTGAACTGGCTTTCCTACCGCCACTACTGGCGGTGGGACTGGACCAAAGCCAAGGTGTACTCCCTTTCGGAAAAGACCCTCAACGTCCTCAAAGGGGTGAAGGAGCCGGTGCGGGTGGTGGTGTTCATGACGGGCACCACGCCGCTGTTCGAGCAGGTCAAAGAGCTCGTCTCCCGCTACCAAGCGGCGTGCCCCAAGCTGGCCGTGGAGTTCATTGACCCGGACCGCGATCCTCTGCGCACCCGGCAACTGGCCCAGGAGTTCGGGGTTTCCATGGCCAACACCGTCGTTTTTGCTCAAGGCGACCGCAAGAAGTACGTGACCTCCGACCAAATGGCCGAGTACGACTACACCGGCGTGCAGTTCGGGCAAGCTCCCAGGATTCGGGCGTTCAAAGGGGAGGAGCAGTTCACCTCGGCGATCCTCCAAGTCACCAACCCCAAGGTGCCCAAGGCGTACTTCACCACCGGCCACGGCGAGCACGACCTGGACGGGTTCGACGAAGGGGGGCTTTCCCAGCTGAAAGAGCTTCTCAAGCGCGACAACTGGGAAACGGCCAAGCTGGCACCTTTCGCCCCCAGCATCCCCGAGGACTGCGACCTCCTCATCGTGGCTGGGCCAACGGCGCCCTTCGCACCAGCCGAAAAGCAAGCCATCGAGGCGTTTCTCGACAAGGGCGGCCGGCTTTTGGCGCTTTTGGACCCGGTTCTCCCCGGCCGCCAGCAGCCTTCGGGCTTGGAAGAGCTCCTGGCCAAGAAGGGCATCAAGCTCGGCAACGATCTGGTGGTGGACCCGGAGCGGCGGCTGCCGTTTTTCGATCTTTCGGCGGTTTTCGTCAACGAGTTCCGGGCTCACCCGGCGGTTGACCCCTTGCGGGGCATGGCGGTGCTCCTGCCCGTGGCCAGGTCCGTAACCGCCACCACCGCCGAAGGGGTCAAGACCACGGTGCTGTTCACGACCTCCGCCTCCGGGTTTGGGGAGACGGACCTTGCGGGGTTGCTGGCGCGTCGCACCGTGGAGAAAAACCCCGAGGACACCCAGGGGCCGGTCTCGTTGGCGGTGGTGGCGGAGCCGGAAAAGGCCGAAGGCCCGGCGTGGCGCCTGGCCGTAGTCGGGGATTCGGACTTTGCCACCAACGGCCAAATTGCCAACGCGGGGAACGCCAATCTGGTGGCCAACCTGGTCAACTGGCTGGGGCAAAAGGAGCAAAGTTTGGGGATTGCGCCGCGCCAGCCCGAGCAGGTGAACCTGGTGCTTTCGGCGAGCCAACTGCGGGCCATCATGCTGGTGTCGCTGGTGGGTTTGCCGGCTTTGGGCATCGTTTTCGGCGTGGTGGTGTGGTGGCGCCGCCGGCGGTAGGAGGGGAGCGATGCGGCTTTCACGCTTGATCGTTCTGGCTCTTGTGGCTGTTGGGCTTTTTGCCTTCATTTGGTTTTACGAGCGCAAGCAGCCGACAACCGAAGAGCTCAGGGAGCGGGGGGGCAAGCTCTTCCCCACCATGGAGACCGAAAAGGTGAGATCGCTTTTGGTCCATAACCGCCACGGGGAGTTCGAGTTCAAGAAGGAAGGGGACCGCTGGCAACTCGTGCGCCCGGTGAAAGACGACGCCAACCAGGGCGCGGTTACCGGCCTTATTTCGCAACTGGCCAACCTCAAAGCCGAGCGCACGCTGCCCCTCTCGGAGGTCAAGCTTTCGGACTACGGCTTGGAGAAGCCAGAGCGCTGGGTGGAGGCCCGCGACGAGGGCGGGAAGGCGTACCGGGCGAGCTTCGGTCCCGAAATGCCCTTGGGGAACAACGCCCCGGCCATCACCGGCGGCGGCGAGCTGCTCTTCGTCAGCAAGTGGATCCTTTCCGACCTCGACAAGGAGCTGGCAAGCTGGCGCTCCACCGAGCTTTTGACCTTCTTTTCTACCGACGTGAACGCCGTGACCGTGGCGGGACCGGGCGGCCGGTGGTCAGCGGCCAGGGCCGGGAGCACCTGGCAGCTGACCGAGCCGGTGAGCGACCTGGCGGAGCGGGAGGAGGTGGATGGGGTGCTTTCGGACCTCGCCGCCGCCAGGATCAAGGAGTTCGTGGACCAAGGGGCCGACACTGCCGCCATGGGCCTGGCTTCCCCCCGTTTTACCGTGACCTTGGTGCGCAAGGAAGGCTCGCCTCTGACCTTGCTCTTCGGCAGCGAGCGGGACAAAGATGGGGCTAAGGAGGTCGCGTGTCAGCGGGGGGAGCGGGTTTTTTGGGTGGAAGCCTCGGCCACGAGCCATCTCCAGAAAGACCCGGCGAGCTTCCGCTCGGGCAAGCTGCTGCAGTTCTCCACCTGGCAAGTGGACGTGCTGGAAATCGAGCGGGCAGCAAAGAACGTAAAGGTCGAGCGTAAAGAAGGGGTTTGGCGCAGCGACGCCGGCGAGGTGGACTCGGGACCGATTTTTTCGCGCCTCAATACCCTCTCGGAGCTCAAAGTCCTGGCCTTCGACCGCCCCGAGCCTTCCGGGGAGCCCCTGGGCAAGGTCCGGGTCGCTGGCCAGGAAGGCCTCGAGGTCACCGCAACCTTTTACCCAGGCGCGGCTTCCGGAGAGGTGCTGGCAACCGTCAAGGGGCGGCCCAAGGCCCTGGCGGTGGATAGGGCCAAGGTGGAGGAGGTGCTCTCCGGGTTTGAAGAGCTCGCCAACCCCAAGCCCACCCCCACGCCAAAGCCTTAAGCGCCCGGTTGACGGAGGTGGGGAAAAGCTTTACGGTTTGCGGTTGCTGCGGCGGGCAGCGTGAGGGGAAGGCATGTACAAGGACACCCTGAACCTTCCGTCAACGGCGTTTCCCATGAAGGCCGAGGCGGCCAAGAGGGAACCCGAGCGCTTGGCGCGGTGGGAAGCTGCGCGCCTTTACGAGCAAATCCGCCAGGCGCGGGCAGGCAAACCCAAGTTCCTGCTCCACGACGGTCCTCCGTACGCCAACGATCACATTCACATGGGCACGGCCCTCAACAAGATCCTCAAGGACCTGGTGGTGCGGTCCCGGAGCATGATGGGGTTCGATACCCCCTTCGTGCCGGGGTGGGACTGTCACGGCTTGCCCATCGAGCACAAGGTGGACCGGGAGCTGGGGGCGCGGAAAGCCGGCATGAGCGATTTGGAAATCCGTGCCGCCTGCCGCGCCTACGCCGAGCGGTTCGTAGCCGTCCAACGCGACGAGTTTCGGCGCTTGGGGTGTTTGGGGAGCTGGGACAACCCTTATCTCACCATGTCCCCCCGGTACGAGGCCGACATTGCCGCGGCTCTCGGGAAGGTGGTGGCGGCGGGGCTTTTGTACCGGGAACGCAAAGCCATCCGCTGGTGCTGGAGCTGCCGCACGGCGTTGGCGGAAGCGGAGCTGGAGTACCAGAGCCGGCGCGACCCCGAAATTACGGTAGCCTTTGCCGCTGCGAACCCCGCCGAGGTTCGGGCGCGGTTTGGGCTTTCCGGGGAAGCCCCGGTCTTTTTCGTCATTTGGACCACCACCCCTTGGACCATCCCTTCGAACTTGGCGGTAGCGGTTCACCCCGAGGCCGCCTACGTGCTTTGGGAAACCCCCAAGGGAACCTTGGTGGTGGCGGAAAAGCTGGTGGAAAGCCTTGGCACTGCCTTAGGGTTTGCGGGCGAGGTCATGGCCAAGGCGGCCGGCGAGGCTTTGGTTGGCCTCACCTACCGTCACCCGCTTGCTGCCGAGTACCGGGTGCGAATCCCCGACGGTGCCCTGGTGTTTCGGGTGGTGCCCGCCGACTACGTCACGCTGGACACCGGCACCGGCCTCGTGCACATTGCCCCTGGCCACGGCGAGGAGGATTTTCGCACCGGCAAGCTCGAGGGCCTGCCGGTCCTTTCCCCTTTGGACGACGCCGGCCGCTACACCCCGGAGGTTGCCGCCCTCGCTGGAACCCACGTTTTCGACGCCAACCCTCTGGTCACGGATCTCTTGCGCGAGAGCGGGGCTTTGCTTTTGGCTGGCGAAGGGGAACACGAGTACCCCCACTGCTGGCGCTGCCGCAAGCCAGTCATTTTCCGGGCGACGGAGCAGTACTTCATTGCCTTGAGTCCTGAAGCCACCCCGAACGCCCGAATCAACCTGCGAGAGCAGGCGTTAGAGGCCATCAAGGACGTCATCTGGGTTCCCCGCTGGGGTCAGGAGCGCATTGCCGGCATGGTGGCGGGGCGTTTCGAGTGGTGCGTTTCCCGCCAGCGGCGATGGGGGTCTCCCATCAACGTGCTCGTGTGCAAAAACTGCGGCCACATTTGGCCCGACGGCTCCAGCCCCGAAGAAACCCGCGCCTTTTTTGCCCGCGTGGAGGAGCTGTTTGCCCGCGAAGGCGCCGACGCCTGGTACCGGCATCCAGTGAGCGTCTTTGCCCCAGAAGGGATCCGCTGCCCCCGCTGCGGCGGCAGCGACTTCACCAAGGAGCACGACATCCTCGACGTGTGGTTCGACTCCGGAGCTTCCCATTACGCGGTGTGCGACAACGGCCGCTTTGACGGGCTTGCCTGGCCGGCAGATCTCTACCTGGAAGGTCACGACCAGTACCGGGGGTGGTTCCAGTCCTCCCTCCTCGTGGGGGTGGTGACCCACGGGAAGGCCCCTTACCGCACGGTGGTCACCCACGGCCACGTTCTGGACGAGAAAGGCCGAAAGATGGCCAAGTCTCTGGGGAACGTGGTCTCGCCCTTGGAGGTCACGGAAAAGTACGGGGCCGATGTCCTCAGGCTGTGGGTTTCTTCGGTGGATTTCCGGGAAGACATGCCGTTTTCCTTCGATTCCATGAACCGGGTGGCGGAGTCCTACCGCAAGATCCGCAACACCGTGCGTTTCCTGCTCGCCAACCTCTCGGGTTTCGAGCCCCACCTCCACGCCGTAGCCTTCGCTGAGTTGGAACCCTTGGATGCGGCGTTCCTCCGCCGGGCCAAAAGGCTCGGTGAGCGGCTCCTGCGGGCTTACGAGAGCTACGAGTTCCATGCCGTCTACCACGCCCTCGTGAACTTCTGCGCTGTAGACCTATCCGCCCTTTACCTCGACATGCTCAAGGACCGACTTTACTGCTCCCACCCGGAGTCGCGGGAGAGGCGCTCGGCGCAGACGGCGCTTTACCACTTGGCGCGGCTGCTCGTGACCTTCATGGCGCCGATCCTGCCCTTTACCGCCGACGAAGCGTACGAGTTCCTGCCAGGTCCCAAACTGGCCTCAGTCCACCTGGAGGAGTTCGAGCGCCTGGCGGAGCTTCCCGAAAACCGGGAGCAGGACGTAGCCGTCGAGCGGCTTTTGGCCTTTCGGGAGGAGGTCTACCGCGAGCTCGAGGGGCTTCGCCGGGAAGGGGTGGCGGGCAAGACCGGGGAAGCGGTGGTGTGGCTTTCCGGGGAGCACCAGGCTTTGGACGCCGACGCCGCCCGCGCGGGCGTGAAACTCGCGGAGCTCTTGATCGTGGCCCAGGTGCTTTACGGGGAGGGAAAGGTGACCTCCACTGCCTACCCGGGCCTCGCCTTTGCGGTGGGACGGGCCCCGGGTGTGGCGTGCCCGCGATGCTGGCGGGTTTTGCCCCCGGCCGGTGACCCGGAACACCCCGAGCTTTGCCCGCGCTGTTTGGAGGCGGTGCGGTCGTGGCCGCGGGCGTGAGGCGGGTCTTGTGGCCTCTGACCGTGCCAGCATGGGTGCTGGCGGCTGACCAGGCTTCCAAGGCGTGGCTTGTGGCAAGCCTCCCCTACGGTGGTGAAAGGAACGTGTGGCCCGGCTTTTTCAACTTGGTGCACACCCGCAACCGCGGCGTGGCGTTCGGCTTTTTTTCCGATGCTGGACCTTGGTCCCAAAGGGTGCTTTTAGGGCTGGTGGTCCTTTTGGTGGCGTTCGTGGCGTGGCAACTGGCCCTCCAGCGCGCCCGGCCGTGGCCGGCCTTGGGGCTCGGGTTGATCCTAGGGGGGGCTCTGGGCAACCTGGCGGACCGCCTGGTGCGGGGGGAGGTCGTGGACTTTCTGGACGTTTACGTGGTTTTGAGCGGGAAGGCCTACCACTGGCCTGCTTTCAACCTGGCGGACGCCAGCATCACCTTGGGGGCGGTGGTGCTTTTGGGGTGGGAACTCCTGCCCCATGGCGGGAAAGGGAGCGATGCATCCGGTTCTCGTTGATTTCGGGTTTTTCCAGCTCCCCACCTACGGGGTGCTCTTGGCTGTCGGTTTGGTTTTGGGGCTTTGGACGGCCAAAAGGCGGGCACCCCACGCCGGGCTTCCCCAGGAGAGAGTCGTGGATTTCGGTGTGTGGGTGGTCCTGGGTGGGCTTGCAGGTGGCAAGGTTCTCCTGGTCGTCACCGACCCGAGCTACCTGTCGAGCGTGGAAGGACTCCTGGGCCTCTTGCGGGCAGGGGGGGTTTTCTACGGCGGGCTGTTGGGGGCCATGGGCACCGCGGCGTACCTCGTGCGGCGATGGCGCTTGCCGTTTTTCCTCCTCGCCGACACCCTGGCCCCTTCGGTGGCTCTCGGGCACTTTTTTGGCCGCCTGGGATGCTTTTTTGCCGGCTGCTGCTACGGGGCTTCGTGTGAGGCCCCCTGGGCGGTGGTCTTTTCCGACCCCCGGGCGGCCGAAATTTCGGGAACCCCCCTCGGCGTGCCGCTGCACCCCACCCAGCTTTACGAAGCGGCGTTCAACCTCGCCAACTACGCTTTTCTCGCCGCCCTTTTCAAGAAAACCGAGCGAGTGTTTCTGCGCGGCCAGGTCTTCGGTTTTTACCTCGCCAACTATGGCCTGGCCCGCTTTTTCATCGAGTTTTTCCGGGGCGACGCTGACCGCGGCTTCGTTTTTGGCGGGGTTCTCTCCACCAGCCAAGCTATTGCCCTCGTCCTCGTTCCTTTGGGGGTCGCCCTGATCGTTCGGGGGCTGCGGCGGGGCGAACGCTAAGCATGGACGGCGAGCCCATTTTTTTGGTGGTTCCCGCAGATGCCGAGGGGTTGCGTTTGGATAGGTTTTTGGCCGCAACTGGCCACGGCTGGTCCCGCTCCCAAGTGGCCCGCTGGGTGGAGGAAGGGTTCGTGCTCCGCAACGGCGCCCCCACCAAACCGGCCCAGTTCCTGAAAGCGGGGGACGTGATTGCCGTTAACCCGCCGCCGGTAAAACCCTCCGTGGTGGAGCCTCAGGAGATCCCTCTGGATGTCATTTACGAAGACCAGGACCTCCTGGTCATCAACAAACCTCCCGGGATGGTGATCCACCCGGCTGCCGGCAACCCCGACGGCACGCTGGTCAACGCGCTTTTGGC
Source organism: Thermoanaerobaculum sp. (assembly GCA_039793905.1). Classification (GTDB taxonomy): domain Bacteria; phylum Acidobacteriota; class Thermoanaerobaculia; order Thermoanaerobaculales; family Thermoanaerobaculaceae; genus Thermoanaerobaculum. The sequence goes on from JBAMMG010000096.1 coordinate 11,889, forward strand.
CTACTGCCGGGATTTGAGCGGCATTGGCGGCGTCCAGAGGCCAGGGATCGTGCACCGCCTCGACAAGGACACCTCAGGGGTCTTGCTGGTAGCGAAAAACGACTTGGCGCACCGGCAACTGGAGCTGGCGTTCCGCTGGCGGACCACGGATAAGCGCTACCTGGCGGTGGTTTACGGCAACCCCAGAACCGACGAAGGGGTGGTGGACGCTCCCATTGGCCGTCATCCCACCGAGCGCAAGCGCATGGCGGTGGTCAAAGAAGGCCGCCCGTCGCGGACCCTGTGGTGGGTGCGGGAGCGGTTTTCGGGGCTGACTCTCCTCGAGTGCCGGCCGATTACCGGTCGCACCCATCAAATCCGAGTCCACATGGCCCATATCGGCCACGCCCTGGTGGGGGATCCGGTCTACGCCGGCCGGCAGTGGCGGGAGGTAAAGGACAAGAAGCTGGCCCAGGCGTGCCGGGATTTTCCCCGTCAAGCCCTTCACGCCTGGAAGATCACCATCCGCCACCCTCGGCGAGGGGAAGCGGCCACGTTCGAGGCACCTCTGCCCGCCGATCTGGAGGCGCTCCTGGCCGTAGCCCGAACTGCTGCTGGCGCTTAAATAGGGCACCCAGAAGTGCCGGCCACTCCTAACCACCGGCGGGGGCTGCCCCCGAGTTTTCCTCTTCCCGGGAAGGAATGCCCAAGCGCCGCATCATTTCGTTGAGGGTGGAGGGGCGGACGCCGAGGAGCTTGGCCGCCCGCCGCTGAACGCCGCCGCAGCGGGCCAGCGAAGCCTCGATGAGGGCTCGGGTGTAGCGATTTACGGCTTCCCGCAGGGGAAGCCCTTCGGGGGGGAGGCTTACCTCCGCCGGCTGGGTTGGTGGGTTGAGGATCTCGGCCGGGAAAAGGTCCGGCTCGATCACCGAGCCCTGGGACAGCACCACCGCCCGCTCGATGACGTTTTCCAGCTGGCGCACGTTTCCGGGCCAGTGGTAGGCCATGAGCACGTCCAAAGCGCTGGGCGACAGCGTGAGGTTGGGCTTGCCGTTTTCCGCCCCGAACCGCTTCAAAAAGAAGCTGGCGAGGGCGGGGATGTCCTCCTTGCGGTCCCGCAGGGGTGGCAGCTGGATGGTGATGACGTTGAGCCGGTAGTAAAGGTCCTCGCGGAAGGTTCCTTCCGCCACCATGGCGGGGAGGTCGGCGTTGGTGGCGGCAATGATGCGCACGTCCACCTTCACCACGTGCTCCCCACCCACGGGGATGAACTCCCGTTCCTGGATGACCCGCAAGAGCTTGGCCTGGGTGGGAAGGGGCACGGTGCCGATTTCGTCGAGAAAGATGGTGCCTCCGTCGGCCAGCTCGAAAAGCCCTCTCTTGGTGGCGACCGCGCCGGTAAAAGCACCGCGGACGTGGCCAAAAAGCGTGGTTTCCAAGAGGTCGTGGGGCACCGAGCTGGTGTTGACCACTACGAACGGGCCTTGGGCGCGGGGGGAAAGCTGGTGGATGGCACGGGCCAAGAGCTCCTTGCCGGTGCCTGACTCACCAGTAAGGAGGATGTTGGACCGGGAAGGGGCGGCGCGGCGAACCAGCTCGATGATTTCCTCCATGGCCTGGGAGCGCCAGACCATGCGGTCGAGCCCTTCCAAGCGCTGGCGGAGGGCGCGGTTTTCCTTGCGCAGCTGGCGTTGCTCCAAGCCCTTGCGCACGGTGAGGACCACTTCCTGGTTTTTGAACGGCTTGGGGATGTAGTGGAACGCACCCTCCCGCATGGCGGTAATGGCCGATTCCACCGAAGAAAAGGCGGTAATGACGACCACGCATACCTCGGGGTCCCTGGTCTTGAGCTCCTTGAGAACCTCGAGCCCTGGGCGGTCGGGGAGCATGAGGTCCAAAAGCACCAAGTCGATTTCCTGCTCCTCGAACGCCCGCAACCCCTCGCCGGCCGTGGTTGCCTGAACGACGGCAAAACCTTCCCGCCGCAAGAGGGTGGCCAAAACGTCCTGCAAAACCGGCTCGTCGTCAATGATGAGGATGCGCATGCTGCTCTCCTTCCCGTGGCAACTCCACGTGCATGACCGTGCCGTGAGGGCTTCGGCTCCGGACTTCGATGCGCCCACCGTGGGCCTTGACGATGTCCCGGGTGATAGCGAGACCCAACCCCGTGCCCCCTTGGCCGGCGCGGCTGGTGACGAAGGGCTCGAACACCGCCTCTCGGAGCTCCTCCGGGATCCCCGGGCCGGTGTCCCGCACCTCCAGCACGGCCACCCCGTTTTCTTCCCGCACTTCGACCTCCACCGCCCCCCCCGCTGGTGTCGCCTGGAGGGCGTTGCGGAGGAGGTTGTGAACCACCAGCTCCAGCTGGACGCGGTTGGCACGGATGGGGAGGGTGTCCGGGACCTTGCAGGTGCAGGAAACCCCTGACCGCTTGGCCTCCTGCCTGACCGAAAGCCATTCCTCCCTGGCCACGGCGGCAAGGTCCACGAGGGCCCGTTCAAAGCCCGCGGGTCGGGCCAGCTCCAGGAGGTTGGTGACGATGCGGGCAACCCGAAAGGCTTGCTCCTCGATTTTTTCCACCAGGGAAGCGCGGGGGTCGGCGCTGGGGGTGAGCTCCCGCAGGAGCTGGGCGTAGGAGGCAATGCCGGTGACCGGCGTGTTGACCTCGTGGGCCAGACCAGCCGCCAGCCGTCCCAGGGCCGCCATGCGTTCCTGCTGGGCAAGTCGGTGCTCCAAGGCCAACTGCTGGGTGATGTCCTCCAACGCCACCACCCGCCCGTCCCTCTGGCCGGGCTGGAGCTCCACCGTGGAAACCGAAAGCACCCCGACCCGCTCGCTACCTCCGGGAATTCGGACCTTGACCCCGGCTGCCCGCTCCGGCAGCCGCGGCCACGCTTCGGGAAGCGCCACGAGCTCCCCAAGGCGGGAGCCGTTCAGCGGCTTTTCCGGGCTTCCCAAAAGCGCCTGGGCGCGTTGGTTGGCGCGCAGAACGATTCCGGAGGCGTCGCAAATCAAAAGGGCGGCCGCTGCCGACTCGAAGACCCGCTCCAGGTACTCTTCCAGAAGGCGGTGTTGCTCCACCTGGCGGTAGAGGTCAGCGAGAAGCAAGCTGTTTTCCAAAGCCAGGGCGGCTTGCGCCAAAAGCGCCCCCACCAACCGCCGCTCGGCGTGGGTGAGGGGCATGGCGCCCCGCTTGCGACCCAGGTAGGCGACGCCGAGCACCCGCTCCCCCCGCACCATGGGGAAGCGGTGCCAAATGCCGAGCCGCTTGAGCTCCCCTTCGCTAGGGGCGGGAAAAGGGCCGGAGATGGCCGCGGGGTCGAGGGAAGGAAAGCCATCGTGCGGGTATGCGGAAACGAGCGTGTCGCCGGAAATGCGGTACAGGACCACCTGATCCACCCCCAGAGCCTGAAAGAGCAACTCCCCCAAACGGCGGAGGAGGATTTGGGGGTCGGAAATGCCTACCGACTGCTCGGCAAACGTGGCCAGGGCTTGGCGGGCGGCGAGGCGCTCGCGGTACTGGAGCCGCTCGATGGCGGAGAGCAATGCCCGGCGCACAGGAATGGCCAGTCCCACCAACGCTACGCCCGCCGCGGCGGCGAGAACGGTGCGGAACTGGCCGAGGCCAAAACCCACCTGGGTCAG